>JAMONN010000194.1 GCA_027065775.1 Flavobacteriaceae bacterium
TTTCTAATTGTTGCACTGCCATTTCAAAAGGTGGAATCTTGGCGAGTTTCTCTTCTTCCGTTTCTTTTTTACGAATAAAGAAATACCAAATTACAAAACCGATAATTGGCACTAATATTAAAAGCCACCAATAATTTTTTGCGTAATCTTTTAAATTAAGATCTTGATGTTGAATTGCTTTTATTGGAAATAATGGTTGTTTTATAGTATCTACAGCAACAGTTGAAACATCTATAATTAAAGAGTCTGTAAAAACTGGTTTTGAAAATATTTTTACTAATTGTTTAGGTAATTGATATCTACCAGAATCAAAACTCGTCAACGTAAATTTTTTGATTAGTTTATCTTTTAAAGTATCTATCTTATGTGATTTGATGACTTCAATTTTTTGTAAACTATCTAATCTTAATTTAAAGAATTCTACTCCTGTTGTTGCTTGAACTTCTATTTGATAATT
The DNA here is from genome assembly GCA_027065775.1 of Flavobacteriaceae bacterium. Classification (GTDB taxonomy): domain Bacteria; phylum Bacteroidota; class Bacteroidia; order Flavobacteriales; family Flavobacteriaceae; genus S010-17. Next base: position 458 of record JAMONN010000194.1, read on the forward strand.
AAACTGCTCGCCTATTCTTATTTTTGTGGTATCTGCTTTTATGGCTACTTGAGCGGTTGTTGTTATTGCAAATAAAAATGCTATTACACAGAGTTTCACAGAGTGAGTTTTTGATTTAACCGCAAGGGTCGCAAAGTTTTTCGCAAAGGTCGCAAAAAAAATATTTTGTATGTTTTTATTTTTTAACCACATAAGACATTTAAGGTCATATAAGTTTTTTAATTATTAATACGAGATTTCTCGTTTCACTTTTAAGTTCTATTAAGGTCAGATTAGTCTTATGTCTTACGTCAATAAGTCATCTGTCATTTTTAACTTCTTCCTTTAAAATAACCCATTAATGCTTTTACATAATCTCTACCAATCATGGTATGAATTGCACCAGAACCACTTTTTTTGAATGTTGTTTTATAATAATCTACTGTTTTTAAGTAGTTTGCTTCGTATTGTGTTCTTACTTTTTTTGAGTTGGTATTTACTAATATTGTTTTACCAGTTTCGGCATCTACTACTTGAATCATGCCTAATTTAGGTAATTCTTTTTCGTATCTATCAAATATTCTTATTCCTGTAACATCGTGTTTTCTTCCAGCAATTCGCATTGCTTGATCGTAATTATTATCTACAAAATCGGATAGAATAAAAACGATTGCCTTCTTTTTTAAAACACCTAATAAGTATTCTAATGCATTATTAATATTTGTTTTTTTACTTTTCGGTTGAAACTCAATTAACTCACGTATTATTCTTAATACATGTGATTTCCCTTTTTTTGGTGGAATATACAATTCAATTTCATCGGTAAATAAAAGCAAACCGACTTTATCATTATTTTGTGTTGCTGAAAATGCTAATGTTGCAGCAATTTCGGTTAAAGTTTCTCTTTTGAATTGTTCATCTGTTCCAAAAAATTCTGAAGCTGAAATATCTACCATTAATAACATGGTTAACTCTCTTTCTTCTTCAAAAACTTTTATATGCGGTTCATTATAACGTGCAGTAACATTCCAATCTATATTTCTAATATCATCGCCATATTGATATTGTCGTACTTCAGAAAAAGTCATTCCTCTACCTTTAAAGGAAGAATGGTATTCACCAGAAAATATGTGATTAGACAAACGTTTTGTCTTAATCTCAATTTTTCGAACTTTTTTAAGTATTTCTTTAGTATCCAATATTTTGTTTAGATTGTCATTCCCGTAGAAACGGGAATCTTTTGTTTAATAAATTATAGTTTAATAGATAAGATTCCTGCCTTCGCAGGAATGACATTAATTAAGGTACTTCAATTTCGTTAACAATTTTATCTATTATCTCGATAGAATTAATGTTTTCCGCTTCGGCTTCATAAGTAATACCGACTCTATGTCTTAAAACATCGTGTACAACTGCTCTAACATCTTCTGGTATCACATAACCTCTTCGTTTGATAAACGCATAACATTTTGCTGCTGTTGCTAAGTTGATACTTCCACGTGGCGATGCGCCAAAACTGATTAAATCTTTAAGACTTGCTAGATTATATTTTTCTGGATAACGAGTTGCGAAAATAATATCTAAAATATATTTTTCAATTTTCTCATCCATATAAACTTCTTTAACTGCTTTTCTTGCATTCAAGATAGTTTCTAAGGAAACAACCGCATTTACTTTTTCCCAAGATTTATTTAAGTTAGCACGCATGATTTGTTGTTCGTCTTCTATAGACGGATAATCAATCACCACTTTTAGCATAAAACGATCTACTTGTGCTTCTGGCAAAGTATATGTTCCTTCTTGTTCAATCGGGTTTTGTGTTGCCATTACTAAAAATGGTTCGTCTAATTTAAACGTAGTATCGCCAATAGTTACTTGATGTTCTTGCATGGCTTCTAACAAAGCCGATTGTACTTTTGCTGGTGCACGATTAATTTCATCTGCTAATACAAAATTTGCGAAAATAGGTCCTTTTTTAATCCTAAAATCATTTTCTTTCATGTTATAAATCATCGTACCAATAACATCTGCTGGTAATAAATCTGGCGTGAATTGTATTCTGCTAAAACTTGCGTCAACTGCTTTGGAAAGTGTGTTAATTGCTAATGTTTTTGCTAAACCAGGAACACCTTCTAGTAAGATATGACCGTCGCCAAGCATACCAATTAGTAAACGATCAATCATGTATTTTTGACCGACAATTACTTTGTTCATTTCTGCTCTTAGTAAGTCGATAAATGCTGATTCTCTTTCGATTTTTTCGTTGATTGCTCTAATATCAACTTGTGTGTTTGCTGGGTCCATTTGTATCTATTTTATAGGAAAGCAAATATAGAATGAAATGTTATTTATTTTGTTAAAAAATGGTTAAATTGTTACACAAAGATTCACAAAGAATTTTAAAACAAAAAAGCCTTAGAAATAAATTCTAAGACTTTTTTAAAACAACTTATAACTTAAATTTATTCTTTAATAATTTTTTTAATAGCAACATTCCCATTTTTATCTTCTAGTTTTATAAAGTATAAGCCTTTAGATAATTTTTTTAAATTTAATTGTTTTATGTCATTTTTTGCTTTAGATAAAATTAATTGCCCTAATTTAGAATATACTTTTAGAGTAACAATTTGTACATTTTTAGCATTTATATGTAATAAACCATTTGTTGGATTTGGGTAAATTGAAATTGAATTAGAAAACGAGTTGTTATTAACCGAAACCGTATTGTCTATAATTTCTGTAGATGCAATATTTGTATCTATTGCTTCATTTAAATCAAAGAAAATTTTTGCTTGGTTTGGTATAATATCACCAACTAAAATATTATTTTTTAGTTTTATTTTATATGCAATATAACCATGTGAATTTGGTTCATCGTTTGTACTGTCTGGTAAGTTAATATCTTCAAAAATAAATTCAATATCATTACCGTTATGTATTGCAACTCTTGTGGCATGACTTGTACTTTCTAATTGCATAGTTGTCCAATCTAAATTTGCATCTAATTTATTGGTAACAACTACATTAAATGCTTCGGCATTACCTGTATTTTGAAAACGTATAAAATAATGTACATAATCGTCTTTATCTTGTATTCTAATATGTGGTCCTTCTAAAATGTGTATGTCGTTTGGATCATAAGAACTAACAACGGTTTGGCTGTAATCTATAACATTATCATTTGGTGTATAATCGTTAGAAATAGGGTTTACGGTTGCTGTAAAATTTAAAATATCGTCTATGTTTACAGTAGATAAAACATTAAAATTCACGTCTATTGTTCTTGTTTCAAACGGATTTAAATTAGCATAGCTAAATGTAATATTGTTATCTGTTTGTGAACTTATAGTGCCTGTTGTAAAAGAAAAATCTAATTTTGTCGCATCAAAATCTAAAGCAACCGAACCGTTTAAAACTGTTGTACCTACGTTTTTATAAACTAGTTTATATTTTGCTTCAAAATTTGGTCTTGCTGGTATTATGGGTAAAATGCTAATATTTACATCGTTAATGGCTTGGTTTGGTTCTATGCAAAAATCTGCGGTAAATGTGTTATCAAAACCTGTAAATGTATTGCTGTATGCATTAGGATTTACCGTAAAATAATCTGGTAAATTAATGGTTACTGCTGTTGTAAAATCGCCTCCATTAGTATATAGTAAATAATCGCCATTATTTTGGGTAAATGTTGCAAATGTTTCTGTGCCATTATCTGTAATTAACATTAAGTTTGGCATTGGTAAATCTGAAGCATTGCAACCGTTGTTGTCTAAGTCTAATTTTACGTTACCGTTTATTTGGTTAGATTGTGCTGGTTCTAAAGTGCAGTATTCTGAATAAATAACAGGATGACCAACTTCAGAAATGATAAAATTAACTAAATCTGATTCCACATTATCAACACAAACTATTTCAAGATTAGGTAAATCATTATAAAAAACTTCAAAATCTGAAAAATTACTATTATTTCCATTTTTATAATTTATATAATTTAAATTCGGGTTATTATTTAAAAAAACTGAAATTAATTCGGGATTATTACTTAAATCAATATTTGATATTTGAGTTGATCTTATGCCGAAACTTACCAATTGTAATAAATTACTTATATCAAATTCTGTATATTGATTACTTGAACAATGAAGTGATGTTAGGTTAATATTTTGTGATACGTCCAAAGTTGTTAATTCATTAACCGAACAGACTAATGTTTGTAAATTAATATTTTGTGATACATCCAAAGTGGTTAATTCATTATCCGAACAAAGTAATTCTGTTAAATTAATGTTTTGACTAACATTTAAACTTACTAGTTGATTATTTCGACAATCTAATTCTGTTAGATTAATATTTTGAGATAAATCTAAATTAGTAATTAGATCACTTACACATCTTAATTCTAGTAAATTAACAAATTCTTCAATACCTGTTAAGTCTGTAATAGGTCTATTAATTATTTGCAAACTAGTAATTAATAAGGCTTCACTAATTTGTATTTCACCATCATTATTAGTATCAATAACAGGGTCATAATTTAATAATGCATTTTTAAAATTAGCATCTGGAATATTAACAATTTGTGCTTGGGCAAAAAGGGTTAACAATAAAACGGATATTAATAGTAGTTTTTTCATAATCGTAGTTTTTATAATGAACTCAAATGTAATAAATAAAAGGCTTTTAAAAGAATAAAAATGATAAGTGTATGGTTTTATTTAAAATTTGCGTGGATTTAATTAGCATTTGAAGATATACGATTTAAATCAAAAAATCTGTAAAATTAGTAGTATCAATTACTTTGGTAGTAGCTTGGTATGTTTCAAGAAAATTTTTAGGAAAGCGAGTTATTTTTTTCTTTTTCCATTTAAACTCATAAGCTGCTATTTCTTGATTTTTTTCTTCTAACCAGTCTATTTCTTGGCCTTGTTTTGTTCTCCAAAAATAATAGTTTTTGTAGTTTTTAGTATAATGTAGATGTTTTATTCGTTCAGAAATTAAAAAATTTTCCCATAAAGCACCTTTGTCATTTCTAAGTTCAATATCATTAAAACTATTTATGACTGCATTTCTAATTCCGTTATCGTAAAAATATATTTTTTTATTAAATTTTATTTCGTTTCGCAAGTTTTTACTAAACGCATTTACTCTAAATACTACAAATGCTTTTTCTAATATTTGAATATAATTGCTAACAGTTTCTTTATTTATTTTTAACAAATTAGCCAATTCGTTATAAGAAACTTCCGAACCTAATTGATAAGCTAAAGCTTGTACTAATTTTTCTAAAATAGCAGGTTTTTTAATATTAGAAAGCATGAAAATGTCTTTATATAAATAACTATTAGTTAAATTAGTTAAAACTTCTTTTTCATTACCTAAATTATTTATTACATCTGGATACATGCCATAAATTAACCTTGTATTTAATTGCTGTTTTGCTGTTATATAATCATAATGATTCTGAAATTCGCTCCAAGAAATTGGAAATAAATTGTATTCCCATTTTCTACCTGTAAGTGGTTCGTTAATTTTATTATTTAAATCAAAAGAAGACGAACCACTTAATATTAATTGTACTTCTTTAAATTGATCATTAATAATTTTTGCTGTTAAACCTATATGGTTTATTCGTTGAGCTTCATCTATAAACACTATTTTGTATGCACCAATTATTTGTTTTAATTCTTGTGTGTTTATATTACTTAGAGTTTGTCTTATTAATAAGTCATCACCATCTAAAAATAGAAACTTTTTTTGTTCTTTAATTAAATTATTAATCAGTGTAGTTTTACCAGTTTGTCTTGGACCAGTAAGTACTATTGTTTTTCCTTTATAAAATTTATTTTTTATAATTTTATAAAGTTTTCGTTCAATATTCATCCTATTAATTTCAGCAAAGATATAGAATATAATTTAAAACAGCCAAAAAGCATATCTTTTTAGTTGTTATAATAACTGAAAAGATGGTTTTTTAGTCATTGTTAAATTTATGCAAGTTATTTTAAATTAAAATTATTCTTTATTATATTTAAGACAACTTGCCCAAAACATGCTCTTTTCTTCTACTAGAAACTGGTATTTTGGTTTTATCATTTAAAATTAAATAACCATCAGACAACATTTTAGCGATATAAAACTTGTTTACCAAATACGATTGATGGCATTTAATAAACGTAGTTTCGGTTAGTAATTCTTCGGTCTTTTTTAAAGTTTTTGAAATCATTATTTCCTCGCCATCTTTCGTGAAAAAAGTAGTGTAATTACCTTCGGATTTACAATACATTAAATCATCTTCGTTGATAATATAATGTGTATCGGTAGTTTTTAATACGATGCGTTTTATTTTTGAACCGTTAAAAAAGTCGGACGATACTTTTATAAGTTGCTCTAAAGAGGCATTTTTATCAGTTTCGATGGCTTTTTCTACGGCTATGCAAAACTCATCATCGTCTATTGGTTTTAAAATATAATCTAACGCACCTAATTTTATGGCTTGTATTGCCAAATGGTTAAAACCTGTAATAAATATAATCTGAAAATCGTGTGTTTCTAATTGTTCTAATATTTCAAAACTATAACCATCGGTAAGTTCAATATCTAAAAAAAGTAAATCCGGCTTAGTTTCTTCAATAAGTTTTACACCATCTTTTACGCTTTCGGCTTCGCCAAGAATGGTGATTTCGTTTTTAAAATTAGTTTCTAACTTTTTACGAATACTATTTCTTAATCTTAATTCATCGTCTATAATTACGGCCTTTATCATTTTTCAAATGTATGGAAAAAAATTTAACCGCAAAGGTCGCTAAGTTTTCGCAAAGGTCGCTAGGTTATTTCTTTACAAACCTTGCGGTTAAGAGTTTTTAAAGGTATTAAACCAACCTGAAATGCTTAACATAAACATGGATTTAAACTGATTCTCGCAGATTTTTTCCTTTGCGAACCTTGCGGATTTTCTTTACGATCTTTGCGATTAAGAGTCTTTAAAAGGAATATTAAACCAAACTGAAGTCCCTTTTTCACTATCATTATTTTGAATCGTTACTTCTTGATTAGTCATGTTTTTTAACAACTTCTTAATCAATAAAGTTGAAGCAGAAACGTGTCCTTTTTTTGAATTTGTAGTTTGCAAACCTAAACCATTATCGGTTATTTTACAGAAAATAACATTTTCTTTTTCGGATAAATTGATAGTAATTAAACCTTTATAATCAATATTTTTAAAACCGTGCTCAATAGCATTTTCAACAAAAGGTTGCATTAACATTGGCGGAATAGATAACAAATCTATCTCTAAATCATTGGTATTTATTTGATAGTCGAATTTATCTGGAAAACGCAATTGTTGTAAATCTAAATACTTGCTTAAAACTTCTATTTCTTTTTCGATTAGTGTGTAATTTTGCATCGAATTCTCTAAATTTAAACGCAGTAATCTAGAAAATTTGATTAAATATTTATTCGCTTTTTCTTTGTTTTCTAATATTAAATCTTGAATGGTAAATAAAATATTAGAGGTGAAATGCGGATTCATTTGTGCTCTAAACAAACGTTGTTGCATAAATATTTCTTCTTTTTCTTGTTTTAGTTTTTTCTGCCTATAAAATAAAAATGCTATCAAACCACTTAATAATAACAAACCTAAAAAAGAAAATAATAAAATTTGTTTACGTTTTAAATTAGCGTTATTTAAGGAAACTTGTTGATTGGTTACTAATAATTCTTTTTCCTTTTTATTAGCCTCTTTTAATGCAGTAAGTTCATTGGTAATTCGTGTTTCATAATTTTTGTTCATTAATTGGTTTAATTTACTCAAATTATTAGAAACTTCTTTGAAATTACTTTTAGTTTCATAAGACAATCTTAACTTGTTTTGCAAATGAAAATTTTTTAAATTGGCATTTAAAACTACCGTTAAATCATCAACCGAATCGTTATATTTTTTTGCTAATTTGTACTTTTTTAGTTCCAAACAAACTTCAGAAATATTGGCATAACTATTTGCTAAACCAATAGAATCAGCATTAGTTTTTGGTGTTTTTAAATACGCTAATGCTTTGTAATAATTTTGATAGGAGTTTTTGTAATTGCCATCATAATATTTAAAAATACCATAACTTTGATAGGTTTGATTTATTAAAATATTTTGAAATTTATTGAATTTTAAATCTATGGTTAATATACTATCCAATAATCTATAAGCTTCAGTTTTGTTTTTAGAATTATAATAATTTAAGTTTGCTTGTAAAATTAAACTATTTACTAACCTACTTGTGTCTTTTGCTAAGGCAAAATATTTAACTGATTTTTTATTAAAAGCAATGGCTTTCTTATAATTTTTAAGTAATTTATAGATACTTTGTTTTTGATTATTTATTTCTGCTAAATTGCTATAATCTTTTTGGTTTAAAATTCCTTTTTCTAACTTATCTAAAACACTAATACTGTTTAAATAATCGCCATTTATTTTATACACATAAGCAAGTGTATTGTAATATGTTTTTTCTCTTTCGGAAAAAATCGTTTTTTTCGATAAATTTATTGCCTGATTATAATGCTTATAAGCTAGTTTGTTATTTTTTGTTTTGTTGTAATAATTACCATATAAAAAATTATTTTCTGCTTTTATAGTATCTGGAATATTATTTATTTTAGAAAATAATTGTTTGGTTTGGTTTAAATAGATTAATGTAGAATCACTTTTTGTCTGGTTTATTTTTTTATGGATTTTAATTAGTTCATTAATATCATTATGTTTTTTGCAAGAAAAAACTAATATTAAAATTAATAAAAAAGAAAACGACTTAAAATTCATAAATCAAAAATACAACTATTTTTTAAAAATTTCTTTTTACAATTAATGGAAATGAGTAATGACACTTGCAAAAAAGAAGATCAATATTTTGGAAACGTTTGATGAATTTTAAACCAAATTCACCAAAAATATTTAATGCACGAAGGTCATATACCTTTATTCATTAAAAGCAAGAACAGGTTTTAGTTTTAAAAAATTGATTAATTTACTCTATATTAGAGCGTTACTGACATAACTCTTGCCCCGATTTTCAGCAAAAAAAAAGATACTCTATAAATAATTCGTTTGCGGAAATTGATGGTGATATTCATTTTTAGTATGGACAGATTAAAATTTACTATCTTTGGACTTTAAATTTATGTTTTGGCACATTCCTTCCCTTAAAACAAAACATATTTAATATTTGTTTAATCTAACTTAATCCATTATTAAAATGAAAAAAATTAAATTTATTTTTCCATTATTACTGTTGTTTTTTATGAATTCATGTAACAATGAAGAAACCTTTTTAGAAGAGAGTGCAAGTACTAAAATTCTAGATCAATCCAAACCACTTTCTAAAGAGGAAGTCAATAATCAAATCAATGCTATGATTGAAAAAAACGGCTCATTTAATTGGAGTGAAACTAGCGACTATTTGCTTTGGAGCGCTGCAGTTCATGGAGAAAATCTATTGACAATTGGTTATGGAGATAAAGATGAATTTTATAGAGAAAGTAAAAGTCAACGGCTTTCGGCAATAAAAGAAACGATATTACAGACTATTAAAAAAATTTCAAAAAAAAAGGAAGATGTCTTAATTTATGAAGATGATTTATTAAATTATATAGATGTAAAAGTATTAGACTTAAATACTGTTGTGACTTTGCGTAAAAATGAAAAAATACGTTATATGGAACCAGAAGGTTTTGTCTATGAAGAATTTGCAAAATCGAATTCAGGTTGTGATAAATCTGGTGAATATATTAGTACAAATGATTATGGAACGCTATCAAGCGGTGCTAAAATACCTTGGAATTATTACGATCATAAAATCAACCAAGCTTGGGCTTACAGTAAGGGTCGTGGTATTGGAGTAGGTGTTATTGATACTGGTGTTTCGCCAAATCAACCTAATTTAAGTTATAAATTTGATGATTATTATTCAGGTAGGTATATTCAAAAATACGGAACCTATATTGATTCAAATTGGTGGTGGTCAAATAATTTAGACGGACCAAATGATAAATGTGGACATGGTACAAGTTGTTTGTCAGCTGTCGGAGCGCCAAATAATAACAGTTCACAATTTGTTGGAGTCGCTTATGAATGTAATTTAATATCATATAGAGGTACAAGTGATGTTGTTTTAAATGATTATCACGAACGAAAAGGAGTTGCAAACGCATTAAAAGCATTGGCAAGAAGAAGTGATGTTAAAATTATTTCAATGTCAGTTGGTTATCCTTGGTCAATAGGTAAAGTAAGAGATGCAGTACGTTATGCTTACGCAAGAAATAAATTAATTTTCGCAGCTGGCGGTACTTCGACAAGTTATACAAACTGGTATCCTGTAATATTTCCTGCATCAATGAATGAAACTGTTGCAGTTACAGGAGTAAAAGAGCAAACTAGTTATAACGAATGTGATGTTTGTCATACAGGAAGTAAAATTGATTTTACAGTTATAATGGAAAGAAGTAACGATCATCATCAACCTCTTTTAGGTTTTTATAATGGTGATTCTAAATATTTTGGTGGTTCATCAGTAGCAACTGCAACTACAGCAGGTATGGCAGCATTGGTTTGGGCAAAATATCCTTGGTGGTCTAGAGCGCAAGTTTTAAACAGATTAAAACAATCAGCACATTTTTATCCAAATAAACATGGCGATTTTGGTTATGGAAATATTAATGCATTAAGAGCAGTAAGAGGTTATTAATCAAATTAAAAATAAATAAAAAAAAGAGCCAATTTTTGGCTCTTTTTTCTTTATAAAGAAGTTTTTAATTTTTTCTGTTTCTCTTTTTGTATTATTACTAATTTAAGTAAATTCGCAACTTATTAGAAATGACAGAAATGAGTAACAATTTTAAGACATACAAAGGTTTAGACCTTACCAAAGTGGCAGATGAAGTTTTAGGTTTTTGGGAAACCAATAACATCTTCCAAAAAAGTATTGATCAAAAAGATGATAATAAACCTTTTATTTTTTATGAAGGTCCGCCATCAGCAAATGGTTTGCCAGGCATTCATCACGTTATGGGTAGAACCATAAAAGATTTATTTTGTAGATATAAAACTATGCAAGGTTTTCAAGTAGAACGTAAAGCAGGTTGGGATACGCACGGTTTACCAATTGAACTTAATGTAGAGAAAAAACTAAAAATTACCAAAGAAGATATTGGTAGAAAAGGTGGAATTTCAGTAAAAGAATATAATGACGCTTGTAAAAAAGAAGTCTTAAAATATACCAATGTTTGGGAAGATTTAACCAAAAAAATGGGACATTGGGTTGATATGAGTAATCCGTATATTACATATAAGCCAAAATATATGGAAACTGTTTGGTGGCTTTTAAAAGAAATCTACCAAAAAGATTTAATGTATAAAGGTTATACCATACAACCTTATTCACCAAAAGCAGGAACAGGTTTAAGTTCACACGAAATCAACCAACCAGGTTGTTATCAGGATGTTACGGATACAACTGTTGTGGCAATGTTTAAAGTTTCCCAACCTAACCTTCCCAAAGGGAAGGAATTAAAAGCAGATTCTGAAAAACAAAATGGTAATATTGAAAGTGATTTGAAAGTTCTTCCCTTTGGGAAGGATTTAGAATGGGAAAATACTTACTTTTTAGCCTGGACAACAACACCTTGGACTTTACCAAGTAATACTGCACTAACAGTTGGTAAAAAAATTGATTATGTTATAGTAAAAACATTCAATCAATATACATTTAAGCCCGTTAATTTAATTTTAGCAAAACTTTTAGTTGGTAAACAATTTGGTAAAAAGTACCATCAAGTGGAAGAAATTTCAGACTTAAACAACTATAAAGAAAACGATAAAAACGCTAAAGACGTCTCAGGAAAAATTCCGTTTTTTATCGCAGATGAATGTAAAGGTTCAGAATTAGTAGATGTTAAATACGAACAACTTTTACCTTACGCATTACCATATCAAAATCCAGAAAATGCTTTTAGAGTAATTGCTGGAGATTTTGTAACTACCGAAGACGGAACAGGAATCGTGCACACAGCACCAACTTTTGGGCAAGATGATGCTAAAGTTGCTAAGGAAGCAACGCCAGAAATTCCGCCAATGTTGGTTCTAGATAAAAACGAAAATCCAGTGCCACTAGTAGATTTACAAGGTAGATTTCGTGAAGAAATGGGCGAATTTGCAGGTAAATACGTTAAAAACGAATATTATAATGATGGCGAAGCACCAGAACGTTCTATAGATGTTGAAATTGCTATCAAATTAAAAGAAGAAAACAAGGCTTTTCATGTTGAAAAGTACAAACATAGTTATCCACATTGTTGGCGAACAGACAAACCTATTTTATATTATCCGTTAGATAGTTGGTTTATAAAAATACCACAAGTTAGAGATAAAATGGTTGCTCATAACGATACCATTAATTGGAAACCAAAAGCAACTGGTACTGGTCGTTTTGGAAACTGGCTTAAAAATGCAAACGATTGGAACTTATCACGTTCACGTTTTTGGGGAATACCTTTACCAATTTGGCGAACCGAAGATGGCACCGAAGAAATTATCATTGGTTCTATAGAAGAATTAAAAATGGAGATGTCAAAATCTGTAAAAGCAGGTTTTTTAAAACAAGATATTTATGCCGATTTTGAAATCGGAAATATGTCCGAAGAAAATTATGACAAAGTAGATTTACATAAAAGTATTGTAGATGAAATTATTTTAGTTTCTAAAAAAGGACAACCTATGAAACGAGAAGCAGATTTAATTGATGTTTGGTTCGATTCAGGTTCTATGCCTTATGCACAACTACATTATCCTTTTGAAAATTCTCAAAAAATAGATGATGGACAACGTTTTCCAGCCGACTTTATCGCCGAAGGCGTTGATCAAACTAGAGGTTGGTTTTATACACAACACGCAATTGCAACGATGGTTTTTGATTCTGTTGCTTATAAAAATGTAGTTTCTAACGGTTTAGTTTTAGATGCTACAGGTAAGAAAATGTCTAAAAGTTTAGGTAATACTATTGAACCTTTTCAGGCAATTAAAGATTATGGTATCGATGCAATTCGTTGGTATATGATTTCTAATGCAAATCCGTGGGATAATTTAAAGTTCGATTTAGAAGGTGTTACCGAAGTAAAACGTAAATTTTTTGGCACACTTTACAATACCTATTCTTTCTTTTCGTTGTATGCTAATATTGATAAATTCGCTTTCGCGGAAGAAGTTATAGATATAAAACAACGACCAGAAATTGATCGATGGATTTTGTCAGAATTAAATACATTAATAAAAAAAGTAGAAGAATTTTACAACGATTATGAACCTACACAAGTTGCTAGAGCAATCCAGAATTTTGTTGGCGAATATTTAAGTAATTGGTACGTAAGACTTTGTAGAAGACGTTTTTGGAAAGGTACTTATGAACAAGATAAGATTTCGGCATACCAAACCTTATATACTTGTATGTTAACCGTAACAAAATTGGCAGCACCAATTGCACCGTTTTTTATGGATCGTTTGTATCAAGATTTAATTAAAAATACTGGAGTTGAAAAATGTGAATCGGTTCATTTAGCAGAATTTCCAAAATATAACAAAGATTTAGTCGATAAAGATTTAGAACGAAAAATGCAAAAAGCACAGCAAATTTCATCTATGGTTTTATCACTTAGAAAAAAGGAATCTATAAAAGTACGTCAACCATTACAACGTGTAATGATACCTGTTTTAAACGACCAAGAACGTGAAGATATATTGGCAATTCAGCATTTAATAATTGCTGAGGTTAATGTAAAAGAAATTGAACTGATTGATGATGCTAGTGATATTTTAGTAAAAAGTATCAAACCAAACTTTAAATTATTAGGACCAAGATTTGGTAAAGACATGCGTTTTGTAGGTCAAGAAGTTGGTAAATTTACCGCAAACGACATCCAAGAAATTGAAAAAAATGGTGAAATTGATATTAAAATTAATGATAATTTCGTATCTTTAGACCTCACAGAAGTTGAAATTATTTCACAAGACATTGAAGGTTGGTTAGTTGCAAATAGCGACGGATTAACAGTTGCTTTAGATATTAGCATTAGTGAAGATTTACGTAAAGAAGGTGTTGCCAGAGAGTTAGTAAATAGAATTCAGAACCTTAGAAAAGAATCTGATTTTGATATTACAGATAAAATCACTTTATTTGTACAAAACGACAAAGTTTTAATAGAGGCTATAAAAGAAAATGAAACTTATATTAAAACCGAAACTTTAACCGATATTCTAAATATTGTTGATGAAGTAAAAAATGGTATAGAAATTGTTTTTGATAATATAAATACCAAAATATTAATTAGAAAAACATAAATAATCATGTTAGATAAAATAGAAAAATATTCCGAAAAGGATTTAGCTGAATTTAAAGAATTAATTACTGCTAAAAAAGAAAGAGCAGAAAGAGATTACGAATCTTTAGTTAGTTCATACAGAAACGGATCTAATAATGGCACCGATGACACTGCCTCAACATTTAAACCAAACGAATCTGGCGCTGCAACTATGTCAAAAGAAACCAATGTAAAGTTAGCTTTAAGGCAAGAACGTTTTATTAGAGATTTAAAAAACGCTTTAATAAGAATTGAAAACAAGACCTATGGCGTTTGCAGAATGACAGGTAAATTAATAAACAAAGAGCGTTTAAAATTAGTGCCTCATGCAACTTTAAGTATTGAAGCAAAAAAGAAAATGTAGTTTACATTCATAAATAAAAAATGGCATTCTTATAAAAGAATGCTTTTTTATTTAGTTAATATCAAGTTAAAAGTTGGTTCAATTTCTTAAAAAAGATATTAAAACACCTTAAAACCCAATAATCTTTTTATTTTTGTTTTCAAATTATACCAATTGAAAAAAGCAGCATTCATTATAATTATAGTTTTACTTATAGATCAAATAAGTAAAATTTATATGAAAACTCATTTTGTTTTAGATGAGCATATCACTATTTTTGGTGCTGATTGGGCAAGAATACATTTTACCGAAAATAAAGGTGCTGCTTGGGGTTTTCAATTAAATAACGTTTTGACTTTTTTATCTGAAAATCAAGCAAAAATAATTTTAACTTTATTTAGAGTTGTGGCCATTTCTGGTATTGGTTATTGGTTATATTCAAATATTAAAAAGCAAGCAAGTAGTATATTTATTATTGCGGTTTCTTTAATTTTTGCAGGTGCAATTGGCAATATAATAGATTCAATTTTTTATGGTATTTTATTCGAAGAAAGTTCTAGAACACTTCAAAATGTAGCTATATTTTTACCCGAAAATGGTGGTTATGCTTCTGCTTTTCATGGTAGAGTTGTAGATATGTTTTATTTTCCGATGTGGTCTGGTAATTTACCAAATTGGATTCCGTTTAAAGGCGGACAACCATTTACCTTTTTTAATGCCATTTTTAATGTAGCAGATTTCGCTATTAGTTCTGGTGTTGGTTTATTAATTTTCTTTAATAAAAAAGCTTTTCCAAACGGATAAATTTTAAACTATTTTTGATTTTGTTTAACTAAATCTTTTATAAAATAATTATAAGATAACGTTAGCAAGAATACAAATAGCGCTGTAATTACACCTATAATTACATCATAAAATGCATCTAACGAAAGTGAAATACGTATAAAAATTGTTGCTAAAACAAAGGTAGAATACCTAAATATTTTATAATAATTTAACGTATATCTTAAAGCAATAAGAACTATTAATGCTCTTCTTATAGTAGGAAAAGGAGGAGTTTTAGCCCATGAGTAATTTTATTTAAATCAAGAAAATAATTAAAAGTTCAAAAAAAATAATTACATTTGATTTGAATTCTATGAAAAATTATTTTTTATTGTATGATTACAACTTTTTGTTTTTAAAGAATTACTTCGAAACAGCATAATCATTTAAACAATAAATTGTTTTTTAAGGGTAAGAATAATATATTTAAAAGTAGTTATTTTTTGTATATATTAAATAAAAATCAACCTCTATGAAAAAATTATTAGTAGTAGTATTTGTATTAAGCAATGTTTTATTCAATTACACACAAAAAGAAGTTGTTCCGACTTGTGGAACTAATTTTTTACATTTAAAACAACTAAATGAAAAGCAAAATTATCAACTTTTTTGTGTTTGATGCTTTAGACCGACCAATAATAGAAATTACCAGTGTAGGTTGCGACCCATATTATGTAAAACTAAAAGTTAGTAATCCGCAGACTGGCATAAATTATTATTGGTCTAACGGTACTACAGGCACAGATACTATTATAACCCACGATGGCCCGATTGAGGTACGTGCAGAAGCAAATGGTTGTAGCATAACCAGTCAGATCAATTTACCAATAGATTTACATAGTTTGGCATGGACTTTCCCTAGAGGTTGTTATGGTGTTTGCGATAAAAAGTTTTTTGAGAATAAATATTTAATTGGTCCTTTAGGTTTGTATAGAAGTTGGTCTTGGTTAGAAGATGAACATGATGCGTTAACAGGTAATAATGCAGTTGCACCGTTTAACAATTTACATATTAATCACGATTATCAATTATATTTAGAAACCGAATATTGTGATGCTCAGTTTGAAAATTTAAGTATATTTAGTAATGAAGTTTGTGAGAAATGCGATTTTGATATTGCCGTACGAAGTATAGAAAGTACTGTTTTAAGTGGTGTAAAAGTGTATAAGTTAGACCTTAACTTAATAAACTTAAGTGGTAGTGTACTAACCGTAAATTTAGAAGGTTATTTTGTAAGTAGTAGCTATACCTTGCCAATAGGTATTACTAACCATATTGTTTATTTTTACCCAATTAATGGTTTTGAAGGTGGTGCTGTAGATATAATGGTAGAAGGTGTTAGTGATGCAGGTAATTGTTATAATAGAGAACGTATTGTTTTCCCTGATTTAAGAACAAATGCTGCTACCAATGTTATTAATACGATGTTATTAGTACCAAACAAACTATAAAAACAAAAAATCCCACAAAAAAGCGGGATTAATTCATTCTACGGTTTATCAAAAAAGATAAACCAAGACTCATTAACAATGCTCTTCGTAAGCACCAACTAAATTGGCAGCAATCATTTCTGCACTACGACCTTCAATATGATGTCTTTCTAACATGTGTACAATTACGCCATCTTTAAAAAGCGCCATACTTGGTGAAGAAGGCGGAAAAGGAATCATAAATTCTCTTGCTTTATCGGTTGCTTCTTTATCAACTCCTGCAAAAACAGTTACCAAATTAGTAGGTGTTTTATCGAAATTTAAAGATGCAATTGCACCTGGTCTTGCTGTACCTGCAGCACAACCACAAACCGAATTTACAACTACTAAAGTTGTACCTTCTTTTTTTATTTCATTTTCAACTTCTGTTGTAGTTGTTAATGATTTGAAACCTGCATCTTCTAAAGCTGCTTTCATTGGTTTTACTAATTCTTCTGGATACATTTTTTTAATTTTAGATGCTGAATATAGAATTCAGTTTTATTATTACTGCAAATATACGGAGAAAATGTATCTTTGATGTTGGAAGAAAATGTTAATTTTTTGTAACATTTCTAACACAAAATTGACAAATTAATGAATATGTAGTTATTAATTAAGATGGTAATAGTTCATATTAAAACCTTTTAACTTTATAACTTTTAACTCTATAAAAATGGCAGATTACGCAAAATGGTTAGGTGCAGGATTAGGTTGGGCTTTTGGCGGACCAATTGGTGCAATTATTGGACTTTTTTTAGGTTCGGCAGTAGATTCTGCAAAGAAAGACCAAAAGAAAATTTCTTATAATTCGAAGAGAAAAAAAACCAAAGTTGATAATACACAACCTGGTGATTTTGAATTAAGTTTTTTAATTTTGTCCGCAGTAATTATTAAAGCAGATGGAAAAGTACTAAAAAGCGAACTGAATTACGTGCGTAAGTATTTTATTGATATGTACGGAAGTAAACGTGCAGAAAATGCCTTCAAATTATTTAACGGTATTTTAAAAAAGAAAATTTCTACACCAAAAGTTTGTGCTCAAATAAGAGAGCATATGGGGCATTCGTCTAGATTGCAGTTAATTCATTTTTTATTCGGAATTGCTAAAGCAGATAATGAAGTTCACTTAAAAGAAATTGAAGAGATTAAAAAGATTTCTGGGTATTTATATGTAAGCGATAAAGATTTTGAATCTATAAAAGCTATGTTTTATAACGAAGAATTTAATGCTTATAAAATTTTGGAAATTAGCAATACGGTTACCGATAATGAAGTTAAAAAAGCATACCGTAAAATGGTTAAAAAACACCATCCCGATAAATTAAAACATTTAGGTTCTGAACATATTAAAGGTGCAGAAGAAAAATTTAGACAAATACAAAAAGCATACGAATTTATTCAAAAAGAAAGAGGTTTGTAACTTTTAATTTGACTTATGACTGCTTCGCTTTAAGACATAAGACGCAAGACTAAATTTTAACTAATTGACAATCTTTCTTTTTAATAGATCTAAAAAAGAAAATTTAAAAAGTTTTTTATTTTATAAATTAACCTACATTTGTAAAATAATTAGAGGTGCTGAATTCCATTTTTTTTTGGAAAAGCTGAGATTACACTCTTTGAACCTAGAACAGATAATGCTGTTTAGGGAAAATTAGAAAAATTACTATTTGCTATTCTTAGTAAAACCAAGAATTTCAAAATGTAATAGTGTAATCTTTGTTGTTTTATCACTTCTACAAAAGATAACGGTTACATGAAAATAATTATTACCACATTTTTATTGGTTAGCAGTTTAGTTCTAGTTGCACAAAATAACGAGATTAAAAAAGACACTATTAAATTAGATGAAGTTTTAATTTCTGCAACAAGAGCAACAAAAAAATCACCAATTGCATTTACAACTATTACAAAAGAAGCTTTAGAATCTATAAATTTAGGGCAAGATTTACCAATTTTGTTAGATCAAATGCCTTCGGTCGTTACTACTAGCGATGCTGGTTCTGGCGTTGGTTATACAGGTATTAGAGTTCGTGGTAGTGATGCCACAAGAATTAACGTAACCTTAAACGGAATACCTTATAATGATAGTGAATCTCAAGGTACTTTTTGGGTAAACTTACCAGATATTACTTCGTCGGTAGAAGATATTCAAATACAACGTGGCGTTGGAACTTCAACCAATGGTTCTGGTTCTTTTGGAGCAAGTATTAATATAAAAACAAAAAATCCTTCTCAAAAAGGATATGCTACAACTTCTAATAGTTTTGGTTCTTACAATACTAGAAAACATAATATAAGTTTTGGATCAGGAATTCATAAAAACTTTTATGCTGAAGGTAGAATATCTAAAATTTTAAGCGATGGTTATATCGATAGAGCAACTTCCGATTTATCTTCTTATTATACAGAAGTTGGTTATATATCTAAAAAAACTTCCGTTAAGGCTATTGTTTTTGGTGGTCATGAAATAACCTATCAATCTTGGTATGGTACGCCAAAAGCAGTTGTTGAAGGTGATGTTGAAGGAATTCAAGCATATATTAATCGTAATTTTCCGTCTGAAGTTGCAGCGGAAAGTTTGTTGAATGATGGCAGAACTTATAATTTTTACACCTATGATAATCAGGTAGATAATTATGAGCAAACACATTATCAACTACATTTTACACATCAAATTAATACTAGTTTGTCTGCAAATTTATCGGGTAATTATACACGAGGAAAAGGTTATTATGAGCAGTTTAAAGATAATGAAGAAGTTGGTGATTATTTTCCTAATTCTGTTAACGCATTCGAAGAAGGTGACGTGATTAGAAGACGTTGGTTAGATAACGATTTTTATGTTTTAGTGTATTCTTTAAATTATACAAAAGAAAATTTAAAGGTAGATTTTGGTGGTAGTTATACCAAATATGTTGGCGATCATTTTGGGAAAATTATTTGGGATTCTTTTACTATAGAAATACCGATAAGGTCTAATTATTATTTTAATATTGGTGAAAAGAAAGATTTTTCAACCTATATAAAAGCAAGTTATAATCTAACTTCAAATTGGTTTGCTTTTGCTGATTTTCAATATAGAAATGTAAGTTATAAAGCAAACGGAATTAGTTCGGACTTATTAGATATAAATACTAATGAAGATTTTGATTTTATAAATCCTAAATTAGGATTAACTTATAAAATGAATAATTACAACTTGTTTTATGCTTCGTATGCTGTTGCAAATAGAGAGCCAAATAGAGATGATTTAATTAAAAATACCATTCTACCAAAAGCAGAAAACCTTCAAGATATAGAAATAGGTTATCGTTTTAAAAAATCAAAACTTTATACTAATGCTAATTTCTATTACATGAATTATAAAGATCAACTTGTTTTAACAGGCGAAATAGATGATGTTGGAGATGCTATAAGACAAAATGTTTCTGAAAGTTATCGTTTAGGTTTAGAGGTACAAATTGGTTATAAATTAAATGATAAATTAAAATTTGATGCTAATATTACTTTAAGCGAAAATAAAATTAAAGAATTTAATCATATAGTTTATGATACGCAATATGACACTGATTTTAATACTATTTCAACCCAACCTGTAATTACAAATTTTAAGGATACAGCTATTTCTTTTTCTCCTAATATTATTGCAGGTAATACAATTACATATTCGCCGTTAAAAGATTTTAATGTTGGTTTAATCTCTAAATATGTTGGAAAACAATATTTAGATAATACGACTTCAGACAATAAAAGTATAGATGCGTATTTTATAAATAATTTAAATGTGAGCTATACGATTCATCCTAAATGGCTTAAAGAAATTTCTTTTAACTTGTTAATAAATAATATTTTTGATGAGAAATATGTCTCAAATGGTTACACTTTTAGCTATTTTTACAGACCTGAGAATTCTAATAGTAACGCAATAACCGAGGTTTTTTATTATCCTCAAGCAACTATTAATTTTTTAACAGGCATTACACTTAAGTTTTGATTTCTTAAGGGAAGATAAGTTTGTTCAACTAACAACTGTCTGGGAATTAAAATTAGAAACCATTCACTAATATTGTGGATGGTTTTGCTTTTTGGGTCAATTTAATTAAAATCGAAGAAGAACAACTTAAAAATACCAACTGCCAATAACCAACATCTATCCATTTATTAAATTTAAAACCTATTTCTTTATAGTGTGCTACTTTTTGGTAACCGAATTTTTCATGCAGTTTTTCACTTTCTTTGTTTGGTAACGAAATACCGCCAATAACCGAATATTATATTTTTAATTTCCCTATTTTAATAACTTCCTCATCTTCTTTGTCTAATGTGAAAACTGCTATTTTTTTCGTTTCGTTTCTCATGCCATAATTTGTAAAAACAGTTACTTTTAAAATTGTTGGTCCAGATATTTTTTGAACATTATCTGCATAATATTTTGCTTTGAATTCATATTTACCTTTGATTGCTTTTTTAAGTAAAAATTCTTCTGGCCCAAATCCTTCTATCATATCTTCAGATATCTTACCGCCAATTTTAGTTTTGGTATGTGAATAATAACATTTTTCATTATTAGGGTCAAAAACCCATAAATCAATGTCTGTATCGTTATGATTCCAATCAATTACAATTCTTAAATCCGATTTTATATTGGTTAAATATTTTTTATTGATTTTAGATAGATTTAATTTCTTTTTAAATTTTAAAATTAAATGATTCATTTCAATAAAAGCAACCTCTTCTAAACCTTCAAACCTTCTATCTAAATCTTTCTCTAATAATTCGCCATTTACAATTTTATATAATAAATCTAATGCTTTTTGATGTTCGCCAACAGATTGATAACAAAGTGCTAAATCACGATATGTTTGTATATCTTCAGGTCTAATTTTTAAAATTTCCTTATAGATATATAATGCTTGACTAAATTCACTTAATGCTTCAAATTTATAAGCAATTGCTCTTAGTAATTCATAATTTTCAATTTCTATTTCAGCAATATTTGAAAGTATTTTTAAAGCAATATTTCTTTCATTTATATCTAAAAAATAATCTGAAACGTCCAAATAAAATGTTGGTTGATTTGCATAATTTTTTCTGATGTTTATATAAATATTATATTTTTCTTGTGTGCTTTTTCCTTTATCAATTAAATCTAAATAGGATGCATTTGGATTCCATCCTTTTAATGCTAATTTTTCTTCTATTAAATCATTAAACGCCTCGATTTGTTTTGGGTTTTCTATTAATCCTTTTTTTGTTGTGATAATTACAATACCGTTTGCTCCTCTATTTCCATACAATGCAGTTGCGCTTGCATCTTTTAAAATAGAAATATTTTCGATGTCAGTTGTACTTATTTGGTTACTATTTTCAACTAGAACACCATCAATAATATATAACGGATTTGATGAAGAGTTTATAGAATTTGTTCCTCTAATTACAATGTTTGAATTAGCACCTGCAACTCCTGAGGTTGTGGTAATATTCACTCCTGAGGTTTTTCCTGCTAGAGTTTTTGAAATATCTGGAGTAGTTATTATTTCTTTAGTTGTAATTGTTGTAACACTATAAGCAGTAGTTTGCCTTTTTCGTCTTACAGCATAACCTGTTACTACAACTTCATCTAAAGTACTATTATCTGACCTCATTATAACATCAATACTATTTGATGCTTCAACTATTTTTTCTACCGAATTGTAACTAATATGTTCAAAAGTAATAACATCGCCCGCTGATGCATTAATAGAATAATTACCATCAAAATCTGTAACCGTACTATTATTTGTTCCTTTAACAGTTATAGAAATATCAGAAATTGGACCTAAATCATCACTTACAATACCATTTATTGTTCTAAGGTTTGGGTTAATATGTTCATTATTTGTTCTTGAATTTTCTTGAGAAATTTGATTATTTGTGTTTATTGAATTTGCATTTTGTACCAATTTAATTTTTTCTTTTTTAGGTTTTTCATTTTTAAAATCAATTGCATACCATTTTTTTATAGCATCGTAATATGCTGTTAAATCTTTTTTCAAATCTTCAATTTCTTCAGTATCAAAATCATCTTCTTGTTCTGCCAATAGTCTTTTATATTCTTCTTGTAGTTCTTTTGGAGGTTCTATTTTATAACGAACATAATCTTCCACTCTATCTAAAACTATTAAAGATGTAAAAGGTGAAATTAGCTGCTGTTTTTTACTCAAATTAATAATTTGATTTCTGTTTTTTTCTTTATTAAAAACTAAATGATCTAACTTTTTTTGCGCCCAAATATTTTCAATTTTATTGTTAATATTAGTTGATTTTTGCAATTTGATTTTTATTCGTCTTGTTACTTTATTTCCATAACCAAATAGCAATTCTATTTCCTCATTATCTTTAAATTTTTTACCTGAAATCGAAAAATCAGTAGTAATATTTATTTTTCGTTTCGGATATATTTCTAACTCGTTTTCATTAAATTGTTTTACTCCTAAAAACCGAAATGTTTCATTAATTAGTAAATTATTTGCTTGTTCTTGAGATAATATATTTAAGTTAATGTAATTTCCATCTGACTTTAAAGCAACGTTATTTAATAAATTATGATTTGCAGATGCTAAACTATTTATAATATATATTGGCGTTCTTTTAACGGAATTAAAAATACCTAAATTGTCCATTCCGTCTGTGAAAAGCAAACATTCTTTATAACTCTTTTTAAAGTTTAAAATATTTTGATAAGATGTCGCGCCATCATAAACTGAATTTTTTAAATATGCTTGCAGTTTATCACTATTACCGTTATTTATTTCAAAATCTTTTTCTTCTATTAAAGTGTTGCTGAATTTTCTTACCGTAATTTTAACTTTGTTTAAGTGTATTACATAATTTTTCAAAACAGAAAGTTCCTTATCGATACTACGGTTTTTCATAGAAAGAGAAACGTCCCAAAGCAACATAATTTTAGAAACTTTTCTTTTCTGTTTTGTACTTGGTTCTAATGTTTTGTAATAATAAAAATAATCCTTATTCGTTATGATTTTTTCTTCTTCTAAAGAATTTGGTATGGCAATATTAATGACTTTATTTGGTATGAAATTATTCTTATTAAAGGTTAATGTATAATTTTCATTCCATTTTTTGAATTCTAAATCATCTTTGTATTCTGTGGTAATTATTGGTATTGTACTTTGCCTTAAAACAGTAAATTTAAGATTAAAAACATCTAGTTTCTTTTTAAAGTTTAAAGGCAAATGATACTGATGCTGTTTTTTATTACTTGTTAATTCTTGCTGAAAACTTAAAACTATACGTTTAGTGCCTTTTGCAGGTATTGGATAAATTCTTGCTTTATAATTGTTTCCTTTTGTTTGTTCTAATAAAGCAGGGTCAATTTTTTGTCGAATTGTACTTTCGTAAGCAACTCTACCCAACTCTTTTTCTACAATAACTGCATTTCTTAAATTGCCATTTAAATCTAATGCAAATTTAGTGACGCTTTGATTTTGACCTAACGGAAAAGACAACTCACCTTCTAAAACCCGATTTTCTGGATTATAAAAAAGCATGTCGTAAGTTGTCGTTGCTATATTGCCAATAACTTCCACTTTTATGTTTAGTTTTTGTAATCCTAAAGTTGATTTGTCTGTTTTTATTGTTGGTATTTCTTGTGAGAATGAAGTAATGAATGTAATTAATGATAAGATAATTAAATAACTATTTTTCATTTTGATAGGTTTTAAAGTTACTCAAAAGTAGTTTAGTTTTTCATTTCTAAAAACTTATAATTAGTAAAGTGGTTGTTTTTAATGGTAAACATGCTTTTTGAGTTAGGGAACAGTTTTTTAACAACTTAAAATACCAACTGCCAATAACCAACATCTATCCATTTATTAAATTTAAAACCTATTTCTTTATAGTGTGCTACTTTTTGGTAACCGAATTTTTCATGCAGTTTTTCACTTGCTTTGTTTGGTAACGAAATACCGCCAATAACCGAATGAATATCTAATTTTTTAATTTCGGATAATAAATGTTTGTATAATTTTGAACCAATGCCTTTTCCTAAATAATTAGGTGATAAATAAACCGAAGTTTCCGCAGAAA
>JAMONN010000195.1 GCA_027065775.1 Flavobacteriaceae bacterium
TTCTCTGTCAAGAATTAGATATAACAAAATTCATAAAACGATATTTTTTTAAAAAGAACTCTTCTAGTATTAATATTCATTTGGATATTAATGCTAATAGGGTTGAATATTGATAAATACACAAAATTTTAACTGCCACTTTGTCACTAAACAAATATTTTGGTCGTATATTTGCAATCCAAATAATACTTCAATAAGTTAATTAGACGCTTTGCGACTTTGCGACTTTGCGAGAAATAAAGATAATGGCAAGCGAACAAATAATAGAAGAGAAAAAACAAGGACAAGCATTAGTAACCGAACAAATAAAAGGCAATTCTAAAAAATTGTTTATTGAAAGTTATGGTTGTCAGATGAATATGAATGATAGTGAAATTGTTGCGGCGGTTTTAGCAAAAGAAGGTTATAATACAACCAATATTTTAGAAGAAGCCGATTTAGTTTTAGTAAACACTTGTTCTATTAGAGAAAAAGCGGAATTAACCATTCGTAAAAGATTACAAAAATACAACCGTGTAAAAATGGATTCCAATAGAAAAATGAAAATTGGAGTTTTAGGTTGTATGGCAGAACGCTTAAAAACTAAATTTTTAGAAGAAGAAAAAATGGTGGATTTGGTAGTTGGTCCAGATGCATATCGAGATTTACCAAATTTATTAAAAGAAGTAGAAGATGGCAACGATGCAATAAATGTTATTTTATCTAAAGATGAAACTTATGGCGATTTGTCACCAGTAAGATTAAATTCTAATGGTGTTTCGGCATTTGTAACAATCACAAGAGGTTGCGATAATATGTGTACTTTTTGTGTAGTGCCTTTTACTCGTGGTCGAGAAAGAAGTCGTGATCCAAAAAGTATTTTAGAAGAAGCACAAGATTTATGGAACAAAGGTTATAAAGAAATTACTTTATTAGGTCAAAATGCAGATTCATATTTATGGTATGGTGGTGGTTTAAAAAAAGATTTCAAAAAAGCATCGGAAATTGCACAAGCAACATCGGTTAATTTTGCACAATTAATGGAAATAGTAGCCATTGCATTACCAAAAATGAGAATAAGATTTGCAACTTCTAATCCGCATGATATGCATATAGATGTGTTGCATATGATAGCAAAATATAAAAATATTTGTAACTATATTCACTTACCAGTACAATCTGGTAGTACACGTATTTTACAAAAAATGAATCGTCAGCATACAAGAGAAGAATATATTAAACTGATTGATAATATCAGAAATATAATTCCAGATTGTGCAATTTCACACGATATAATTACAGGATTCTGTTCCGAAACCGAAGAAGATCACCAAGACACACTTTCCTTATTAGATTATGTAAAATATAGTTTCGGGTTTATGTTTACATATTCCGAAAGACCAGGAACATTAGCCGAAAAGAAAATGGAAGATGACGTGCCTTTAGCAATTAAAAAAAGAAGGTTAACCGAAATTATTACCAAGCAAATGGAACATAGTTTGTATAGAACACAAGAACAAGTTGGTAAAACGATGGAGATTTTAATAGATGGTACTTCTAAAAAAAATGAAAACGAATGGAAAGGTAGAAACTCTCAAAATACTGTTGCAGTTTTTCCAAAAACTGGTAGTGAGAAAATTGGAGATTTTGTTATGGTTAAAATAACTAACTGTACTTCGGCAACTTTATTAGGAGAATTAGTTTTTTAAGGTGAAAGATTTTGGGTAAAAGGTGAAAGTAAAAAACCAACCTTGCGACCTTTGCGTAATTCATAGCAAACCTTGCGGTTAAATAAAACAATCTGTGAAATCTACAGAAGAAAAAATATACTTAAATTAAGTCAAAAATCAGCAAAACCTTATATGATCTTTTATGTCTTAATATGGTAAAACAAAAATAAAAACGAATCAAAATCTGCGAAATCTGCGGGAGAAAAAAATGGAAAACCTACAAAACATAAAACAACGATTCGGAATCATTGGTAACAATGCAAAATTAGATCGTGCTTTGCAAAAGGCAATTCGTGTAGCGCCAACCGATATTTCGGTTTTGGTTACAGGTGAATCTGGTGTTGGTAAAGAAAGTATTCCTAAAATTGTACATGCTTTATCGCATAGAAAACATAAAAAATATATTGCAGTTAATTGTGGTGCTATACCAGAAGGAACAATAGATTCCGAGTTATTTGGTCATGAAAAAGGAGCATTTACAGGTGCAACACAAAACCGTAGTGGTTATTTTGAAGTTGCCGATGGCGGCACCATTTTTTTAGATGAAGTAGGTGAGTTACCATTAACTACGCAAGTACGTTTGTTACGTGTTTTAGAAAATGGTGAATTCTTAAAAGTTGGTTCTTCCAAAGTACAAAAAACCGATGTTAGAATTGTTGCGGCTACCAATTTAAATATGATGAATGCGATACAAAAAGGAAAATTTAGAGAAGATTTATTTTATCGTTTAAGTACTG
Source organism: Flavobacteriaceae bacterium (assembly GCA_027065775.1). Lineage (GTDB taxonomy): Bacteria > Bacteroidota > Bacteroidia > Flavobacteriales > Flavobacteriaceae > S010-17. The sequence goes on from JAMONN010000195.1 coordinate 2,447, forward strand.
TAGATATTGACTTGCCACCACTTAGAGAACGTACGGAAGATATACATTTGTTGTTTCGAAAATTCGCTTCCGATTTTGCCCAAAAATATAGTATGCCAACTATTAGATTGACTAATGATGCGGTGAATTTACTGTTAAATTATCCGTTTAACGGAAATATTAGGCAATTAAGAAATATAACCGAACAAATATCTGTCATCGAACAAAATAGAAATATAGATGCGATAATCTTAAAATCTTATTTACCAAATAATGCAAGTTATTTACCTAGTTTAATTGATAATAATAAAGAGCAATCTAGTTTTGCAAACGAAAGAGAAATTTTTTATAAAATCATGTTAGATATGCGAAGTGATATCAATGATTTAAAGAAATTGACTTTAGATTTAATGCAAAATGATGGGCAATTAAAAGAAGATAATCAAAATTTAGTAAAACGAATATATCAAAATTTCGACAATCCAATTAATGAACCTAAAATGGAAATTCTAAGTTCGAATACTAATGAGTCGGTTATTCAAAGAGATGTTTATGCAATAACAGATGAAAAAATTGAAGAAACTGATATCATAGAACCAACAATTTCTTTACAAGAAAAAGAAGAGGAAATGATTATTAATGCTCTAGAACGTAATAAAGGTAGACGAAAATTAGCAGCAAAAGAATTAGGTATTTCCGAAAGAACTTTGTATCGTAAAATAAAACAATTCGATTTATAATAATTGATTTAGATTAAGGAAATAAGATACAGATTTAGAAGATTATACTAATTTTGATACTTGAAATATTTTTACAAATTCTCGTAGAAATCCAACTAATTAAAAATCAGTGTAATCTGTGAAATCCGTGTCTGTAAATTTAACAGAAAATAAAGTTTTATTAATTGTATTTTTACCGTCAGAAATAACTTATTAAGTGAAAAAAATATATTATTTATTGATTCTTATCGGACTAACTTTAAATCAAAGTTGCGGTATTTATTCTTTTACAGGTGGAAATGTAGGAGAAGCTAAGACTATTCATATACCATATTTTCCGAATAATGCAAGTTTAGTAGAACCAAGTTTAAGTCAGAAATTTACTTTAGCATTACAAGATAAATTTTTGCAGCAAACTAATTTAAGTTTGGTAAATAGTACGGCAGATTTAACTTTTGAAGGCGAAATTACACAATATAGAACAACGCCAATTGCAGCAACGGCAACACAAACAGCACAAAGAAGTAGGTTGACAATTTCGGTTAAAGTACGATTTTACAATGTTTTAGAAGAAGAAAATAATTTTGATAAATCATTCACTCATTTTTTTGATTATCCTGGCAGTGCTATATTGTTAGGTAGCGAATTAGATACTGCTTTTGAAGTAATTTTCGAAAGAATAACACAAGATATTTTTAATGCTGCCGTAGCACAATGGTAATTTTGATAAAGAGTTAAAAGTTAAAAAGGTAAAAGTGACAAGTTAAATTTAAAAACCTATATGACCTTATAAATGCCTTATATGGTAAAAATTAAAATTCACATAATCAACAATAGTGAAGTTTCAATGAAATCTTCAAAAATGAAACAATTAAAAAACCTTGAATAAAGATAATTTCATAGAATTAATAAAGAATCCAAATGCAGTTTCTAAGGAAGAAACAAATGCACTAGATATGATTTTAGAAGATTTTCCTTATTTTCAAACTGCTAGAGTTTTACATTTAAAAGGGTTGAAAAATCAAAATAGTTTTAAATATAATACTTCATTAAAAACAACGGCAGCTTATACAGCAAACAGAACTGTATTATTTGATTTTATTACAAAGAATTCTTTAGATTTTGATAAAGCGACTTCCGATGAAAAAGATATTTTAAACGAAATTGCAGTAATTGATTCTAAAGTTGTAGATCATTTATATAAATCGATTGTTGCTTCCGAAAAAGAAAATAATTCTTTAAAAGAATTACAACAACTTAAAAATTTAGATACCCTTAAAAATAATTTACCTAAAGAAGAAAAACCTATTGTTGAGAGTAAAAATATTGTAGCAGAAACTTTAGAAGAAGAGATAAAGCAAAATAAAGAAGTCTTAGAAATTAATAAACCAATTACGTTTAAAAAAGAAGACGCTTATTCATTTGATGAATGGTTGCAATTATCGCCAATAAAACCAATAAATAGAAAAGTTAAGGTATTAGAAAATGAAGATAGAGTAAGCCAAAAAACAACCATTAAAGAGGAGAGGAAATCTATTAAAACATTCATAAATAAGGATAATAGTTCCAACTTAATTGCCGAGTTTATTAAAAATAAACCTAAAATAAAACCAATTAAAAATCAAGAAAAACAAGATATTTCGTTGGATAGTACTATGGAAAATACTAGTCTAATGACTGAGACCTTAGCACGAGTGTATTTAGAGCAAAAAAAGTATAAAAAAGCAATAGCAGCTTTTAAAATATTAAGTTTGAAATATCCAAAAAAAAGTAGTTTCTTTGCAGACCGAATTAAGGCAATAAAATTTTTAGAAAAACATAAATCATGACATATACAGTTTTTATAGTACTAATTTTAATAATAGCATTTTTGCTAATTTTAATAATAATGGTACAAAACCCAAAAGGCGGCGGATTAGATTCATCATTTGGCGGTGGAGGTTCTCAATTAGGAGGCGTACAAAGCACTAACAAGTTTTTAGATAGAACAACATGGACTTTAGCAATTTCATTATTTGCATTAATATTGTTATCTAATGTAGTCGTTTCTAAATCAGGTACAGTTGAGTCACAATTAAATACAGATGATATTGAATTGCCAACTGCAAAAACAGATGATGCAGGTACAACCGATACAAATACTACTTCGGATAAAAAAGAAGATAAATAAAATTTCAGATAATAAATAAGAAATGCCAACGTAATGACACGTTGGCATTTTTTGTTTAGAAATGTCATCTAAAACAGATTGGCATAAAATTGGTAAATTTGTTTTTAGAAAATAATAAAAATCAGAAAAAATGAGCAAAATAAAAATCAAACCTTTAGCAGATAGAGTTGTAGTAGAACCATTAGCAGCAGAGACAAAAACGGCATCGGGTTTATTTATACCAGATTCAGCAAAAGAAAAACCACAACAAGGTAAAGTTGTTGCAGTTGGTAAAGGCACTAAAGACGAACCAACTACAGTTAAAATTGGCGATACTATTCTTTATGGAAAATACGCAGGAACTGAATTAAAATTAAATGGTAGCGATTATTTAATCATGAGAGAATCAGATATTTTCGCAATTATATAAACTTAAAATTTAGCAAAATTTGCGTATAATTTTACGCATTTTATGGTTAAATAATTAATAAAGCAACAAACGATGGCAAAAAGTATAAAATTTGATATAGAAGCACGTGACGGATTAAAACGTGGTGTGGATGCATTAGCAAATGCAGTTAAAGTAACCTTAGGACCAAAAGGTAGAAATGTAGTAATTGGTAAATCTTTCGGAGCGCCACAAATCACCAAAGATGGTGTAACTGTAGCAAGAGAGATTGAGTTAGAAAACCCATTAGAAAATATGGGTGCTCAAATGGTAAAAGAAGTAGCATCAAAAACGAATGATTTAGCAGGTGATGGAACTACAACTGCAACTGTTTTAGCACAAGCAATTGTGACAGAAGGATTAAAAAATGTTGCTGCTGGAGCAAATCCGTTAGACATAAAAAGAGGAATTGACAAAGCAACCAAAGCAATTGTTACAGATTTACAAAACCAATCACAAACTGTTGGTAAAGGAGATAAGATTAAACAAGTTGCAACTATTTCTGCAAATAATGATGAAGAAGTAGGTGAGTTGATTTCTAATGCATTTAACAAAGTTGGTAAAGAAGGTGTTATCACAATTGAAGAAGCAAAAGGAATGGAAACTTATGTAGATATAGTAGAAGGAATGCAATTTGATAGAGGTTATTTATCACCATATTTTGCAACGAACTTTGAAAAAATGATTGCAGATTTAGACAATCCATATATTTTATTGTACGACAAAAAGATTTCTACAATGAAAGATATCATGCCTATTTTAGAACCAGTTGCACAATCGGGTAAGCCATTATTAATAATTGCTGAAGATGTAGAAGGTGAAGCATTAGCAACATTAGTAGTAAATAATATGCGTAAAGCATTAAAAGTTGCTGCTGTAAAAGCACCAGGTTTTGGCGATAGACGTAAAGCAATGTTGGAAGATATTGCTGTTTTAACTGGCGGAACAGTTGTAGCAGAAGAAAGAGGTTTTACCTTAGAAAACACTACTTTAGATATGTTAGGTACTGCAGAACGTATTACTATTGATAAAGATACTACAACAGTAGTAAATGGAGCAGGAAAAAAATCAGAGATTAAAGGTAGAGTTAATCAAATTAAATCTCAAATAGAAACGACAACTTCCGATTATGACAAAGAGAAATTGCAAGAACGTCTAGCAAAATTAGCAGGTGGCGTTGCAGTTTTATATGTTGGTGCAGCAAGTGAAGTAGAAATGAAAGAGAAAAAAGATAGAGTAGAAGATGCGTTAAATGCAACAAGAGCAGCAGTTGAAGAAGGTATTATTGCTGGTGGAGGCGTTGCATTGGTAAGAGCAAAATCTGTTTTATCTAAAATTACTACAGATAATTTAGATGAAGTTACAGGTATTCAGATTATTGACAGAGCAATTGAAGAACCACTAAGACAAATTGTTGAAAATGCTGGAGGCGAAGGTTCCGTAGTAGTAAATAAAGTGTTAGAAGGTAAAAAAGATTTTGGATTTAATGCAAAAACAGGAGAATACGTTAGCATGTTTAAGGCAGGTATTATTGATCCAACAAAAGTGACTCGTGTTGCTTTAGAAAATGCAGCATCAGTTGCAGGAATGATTTTAACAACCGAATGTGCTTTAGTAGATATTAAAGAAGATGCACCTGCAGGAATGCCACCAATGGGCGGCGGAATGCCAGGAATGATGTAGTGGCGAATCGCCATAGATAATTTATTAAACCTCTTGAATTCATTTTCAGGAGGTTTTTTTATTTGAAAATCACCAATCATTTCAACACAATTATCTTTAAACTAGGTAATGTTTAGTTGAACCTTAAATCCGCAAGTTAATTTAAAACTTCAGGAAAACCTTAAAATTTCATTTTTAGTTGTTCTTTACGGTAAATATATGTTGCATATTTTGTGTTTTTAATTACTTTTCGATTTCTTCTGTATAT
>JAMONN010000196.1 GCA_027065775.1 Flavobacteriaceae bacterium
TTCATAACAAGCAAAAGTAACATCCCAATAATTATCTGGGTGCACATAAGGTCTAACCGCAACTTGTACCGAATGAGAATCGTAACCTTCAATACCAATTTCGGTAATTGGTTCATTTAATATATCGGTAATAGGTGCAATGGCTTCTAATATTATTTTTTTTACTTTCGGATAAGATTCAGAATATGGCATCGTAATATCAATTTCTAATCGTATAACATCTTTTTCCGAATAATTTGTAATCACATCACTAGTTGCTTTGGAATTAGGAATAATTAAAGTTTTGTTTCCTGGAGTTATTACGGTAGTATGAAAAATTCCGATTTCAGAAACTTTACCAAATCTTCCATCAATGTCAATCCAGTCATTTACTTTATAAGGTTTTAAACTTAATACTAAAAGACCTGATGCTAAATTGCCTAAACTACCTTGTAAAGATAAACCAATGGCTAAAACCGAAGCACCAATAATTGTTGCAAAAATACTTAAATCAACTCCTGCAACTCCTGCAGCGGCAAGTATTACAGCAACTTTTAAAATTACGCCTAGCATAGAAAGTATAAAAGGACGAATAGAATCTGACAAATTACTTTTTTGCAGTAATTTTTCTACTATGGACATTATCTTTTTAATAACCTTAAAACCGATCCATAAAATTAAGATAGCACCAATAACACTTGGTGCAAATTTTATAATGTTGTCTAAAGCAAGGCCCGAATATTCGTTTATTTTATCCATTTTTTATAAATTCTAAATGCAAAAATACTATTTTATATACTGAAATAAATAGGATTTAATTAAAAATTAGTTCTCCTGTATAAAGTGCTTCCACATTAATTATATCGGGTTGATTAAAACTAATGACATCGCCAGTACTAAATATGGTGCCTTCAATCTTTTGAATAGGGTTTACCAACATATCATTAGAGGATTTTTGTGTAACAGCAACAGTATTTGCTATTAAATCTTGACCTTCAAATCTAGAACTACCAGCAAAAAAACCGATAGTTAAATTTTCGGTTACACCATTTATCTTAAAAACTGAATTCCCATTAGCAGAAACACGTAAAGATTGATTATTTATTGTTAAATCAAAATCGGCTATACTTAAGAAATCACTATTAAAATTTTCGGATAATAAAAGTAAATTAGGATATTCTAATATACCATCCGATTTTATAGATCTAGATGTATTTGCTCTTATTTCTGTAATATTTGGCGAGGTAACTATTATTCTGGTTAACGCATATTCTCGCGAAAAATTACAACCATTATTATCTTCTACTATTAATTGATCACCTATTACGCTTGCAGAAATCTCATTTAATAAATTTTCTCCAGTTTCAATAATTACATTTTGTTCTTCACCTTGTTTTAAAATTAAGGATATTTCATTACTAACTAATATTTTTGTAAATACTTCTAAAACAACTTCTTGTTGTACAATTTTACCCGTAGATTCAAAACAATCTTTAGGATTGCAATTAGTCAAAATGATAACTAAAGTGAAATAAATACTATTTTTAAGCATGACACAAATATAGTTTAATAAATAATTTTAAAAAAGAATAAAATGTATTCATAAATCTAAAATAAAATTATATTTGCCAAACTTAAAACTAGGTTCTTTATCATGTTAAATAGAAGACATATCCGAATTAAAGTAATGCAAAGTTTTTATGCATTACTAATTAGTAAAAACAATTCTTTAGACAAAGAATTAAAATTCCTTTATTTTAATATTGATAAAATGTACGAACTATACGTTCTGCAGTTAAATTTATTAATTGAATTGCAAAAATTAGCAAAAAAGAGATTAGGAATTCTAAAGAAAAGTAGAATTGCTAAAACCACTAATGAACTAGGTTACGTTAATTTTATTTCGAATAAAATTATTGAAACATTTGCAGACTCAATAAGTTTAGAAGAATTTACAGAAAATAAAAGAGCAAATCATTGGGAAAACGCTAATGAATATGTTCAGATTATTTGGGACGAAGTTTTAAAAAGTGAGTTTTTTAATACGTATGCATCTATAGAAAAACCGAATTTTGATCAAGACAAGCAGTTTACTCTAAACATTTACAAGACAATTATTGCTCCAAACGAGAAATTAGCAGATTATTTTGAAAGTGAAAATATTGGTTGGTTAGATGATTTACCTTTTGTAAATACAGTAATTGTAAAAGAAATATCAAAATTATCAGAAAAAAAATCGTTCACTTTACCAGAGTTATATAAAGATGAAGATGATCGATTGTTTGTAAAAGAATTGTTTCAAAAAATAGTTTTAACACATACAGATCATGACGCTATCATAGATGAACTAACGCCAAATTGGGAATATGACCGAATAGCTGGTATGGATTTAATATTAATTAAGATGGCAATTACTGAATTTTTGAAATTTCCATCCATTCCTACAAAAGTGACAATCAATGAATATTTAGAGTTAGCAAAAGATTATTCATCAGATAAAAGTAGTTTTTTTATTAATGGTGTTTTAGATAAAGTGTTAAAAAAATATAATAAAGAAGAAAAAATAACTAAAATAGGTAGAGGTTTATTTTAAAATCATTAATTTTGAAAAATATTACTAATTTATAAAATAGAATAAAATGAAAAAATTATCAATGATAGTATTGGCAGTAATTGCAATTACTTTCACATCTTGTAAAGAAGATGCAACTGCAAAAATCAAAAAAGAAAATTTAGAAAAAGCAAAAACTCGAAATGTAGCAAATAGAGTTGACGCGCCAGTAATTGCTTTTGAAAAAACAGAACACGATTGGGGTAATATTAATGAAGGAGACAAAGTAGAAACAACCTTTAAATTTAAAAACACAGGTAAATCGGAGTTAATTATTACAAATATTAAAGGTAGTTGTGGTTGTACCGTACCAAAAAACTGGCCAAAAGAACCAATAATGCCAGGTGCTGAAGGAGAATTTACTGTACAATTTAACTCTAAAGGTAAACCAAATAAGCAACAAAAAACAGTTACTGTAACTTGTAATACTAATAAAGGTAAAGAAACAGTTCGTATCAAAGCTACTGTGAAACCAGATCCAGAGCAAGAAAAAATAAGAGCAGAAAGAAAAAAGAAAAATGCTGAAAGAGCTGCGAAAAGAAAAGCAGAGCAAGCATTAAAAGCAGCAGAAAAAAAATAAATTAGAAAGATGAATTACTTAACAATTATATTACAAACTTCAGGAATGCCTTCGTATTTCTATATTATAGCAATGTTTGCTATTATGTACTTTTTTATGATACGACCTCAAATAAAGCGTCAAAAAAATGAAAAAACATATAGAACATCACTTAAAAAAGGAGACAAAGTAATAACCACTAGTGGTATTCATGGAAAAATAGTAGATTTAATAGACAAGGATAATACTTGTATTATTGAAACTACTGCTGGTAGAATTAAATTTGAACGTTCTGCTATTTCTATGGAATTGAGTAAAAAATATGCACAGCCAATAGTTAAAAAGTAAATACATTTATACTAAAAAACAAAATCTCGAGATTTTATCTCGAGATTTTTTTTGTAAAATGATTAAAAAAATATTTAAATATAGTTTTATTATTGCAATTATTGGATTGCTATTTATCTTTGTTCTAGATTATTATATTCAAAAAACTACTAGTAAATACATTTATTCTACAAGTAATAATATACCTAATTGTTATACTGCTTTAGTTTTAGGAGCAAAAGTTTATAATGATGGAAGTCTTTCTGGTATTTTGAGAGATAGAGTCAATACAGCCTTAGAACTTTATAAAGTAGGTAAAATCAAACGTTTTCTATTAAGTGGCGATCACGGAAGAGAAGATTATGATGAGGTAAATCAAATGAAAATATATTTACAAAACAAAGGTGTTAAAGAGGTAGATATTTTTTTAGACCATGCTGGATTTGATACTTATAATAGTGCATATCGAGCAAAACATATTTTTTTAGTAAATGATGTTATTATAATATCACAAGGATTTCATATTAAAAGAGCAGTTTATATAGCCAGGAAATTAGGTTTAGACGCCTATGGAATAAAAGCAGACAAACGAAGCTATAGTATTGCAAGAAAGATGGTTATAAGAGAAAAACTAGCAAATGTAAAGGCCTTTTTTGAACTTTTAAGCAATAAAAAACCTACATATTTAGGAGAACAAATTTCAATTAAAGAAGACAGTAAAAAAAGTTATGATTAAAAAAGCATTTTTTCTTTTGCAAATCCAAAAAGGAGTTTATATTTGCACTCGCAATTAGATATTTGCAAAGACTACTGGAGAAATGGCAGAGTGGTCGAATGCACTGGTCTTGAAAACCAGCGAGGGTTACACCTCCGGGGGTTCGAATCCCTCTTTCTCCGCAATGTCAACTGATAGTCAGTTAGTTATAAGTTTGACACCCAAATTAACACCCAATTTTAATTAATTGGGTGTTTTTTTTGTTTGTGAAAATGCGCTTATTTATATTGAATAGATAATTTTATACTTAAATCTTTACGGTTATCACTTCTTTTAGATTAGTAGTATATCTAGGAGATAATTTTTCTTGTTTCATTTTCCATTTTCTGCCTAAATCTTGCGAAGCCAATTTAAGTTTATTACTCCCAATTGATTTATTAAGTTTATCAATTGTTTGCATTAAAGTAATGTGTTTTGGGTTTTCTTCAGAAAATAAATTAAACTGTTTTTCTCCTTCAGGTGTGAATTTACTAATTATTACTCCTGCTTTTTTATAATTATATCCATTTCTGAAAATAACAGACAAACCTCTAACGGCATGTTTACTTAAAATAATACTCGAACTAGTAGGTTCTATTTTTAGTTTTATAGACTTATAATATTGCTTTAATTCTTTTCTGTGCCTGTTGGTCAAAATAAAAATAGTTATTTCGGCACAATGCGAATTTTGTTTGCGTAATTTTTCAGCACAATGAACGGCAAAAGTTGTAACTCGTTCTTTTATATCTTCATAGTCTTTTAACATGCCTTCAAAAGTACGTGTGGTAGCAATGTTTTTTTTAGATTGTATTTTTTCAAAATCAAGTGTTGGTTTTCCTTCTAAATCTTTCTTTAGTCGTAATCCAACTATTGACATGTTAGACTTAACCCATTTATCAGATAAATTAATAAAATCAAACGCTGTATTTACTTTCTTTGCTTTTAAACGCTTAGCGTGTTTTCTGCCTATTCCCCAAACATCTTCTATTTTTAACCATTTTAAAGCTTTAATTCTCTGGTCATCATTTTTAATCTTATAAACACCACCTGTTTCTTTTGGAAATTTCTTAGCAATCCTATTAGCTACTTTAGAAAGTGCTTTCGTTGGAGCTATTCCAACACTTATAGGTATACCTGTACCTTTATCTACTTTCTTTTTTATCGTCTTTCCATAGTCTAGTAAGTTTATATAATCAAAACCTTCAAATTTCAAAAAAGATTCATCTATACTGTATATTTCAATATCAGGAGTGAATTCAGATAACAAAGACATCACACGATGGCTCATATCTCCATATAAAGCGTAATTAGAAGAAAATATATGTACTTTGTTTTTTTTGAATAGCGTTTTATATTTAAATGCAGGTGCTCCCATAGGTATGCCTAAGGATTTGGCTTCGTTTGAACGTGCAATTACACAACCATCATTGTTAGACAATACGACTATCGGCTTATTGTTTAAATCTGGTCTAAAGACTCTCTCACAAGAAGCGAAAAAATTATTACAATCTACTAAAGCAAACATTATACGGATTTAATTACAGTGGTTACAATACCCCAAATTATAAAATCATTGTCTTTTGTTACTTTAATAGGAGCAAAGTCTATATTCTCAGCAACTAACCAAACGATATCTTTCTCAATTTTTATACGTTTTACTGTAAATTCTCCGTCAATAAAGCAGACTACAATTTTATTATTTAACGGTTCTAAACTTTTATCTATAATTAACAAATCACCATTATGAATACCAGCATCTATCATTGAATTACCCTTTACTTTTCCGTAAAAAGTAGTACTTGGGTTTTTAATCAAGTGTTTATTCAAATCAATATTAATATCTAAGAAATCATCTGCTGGTGAAGGAAAACCAGCACTAATACCTTCTGTTACATATGGAAGTTCTAGATCTATAGAGGTGTCTACTTTGTAAAATGTTATTGCTGGTGTTTTAGATTTCGTTGTCATTTAAATTTTAAGAATAGTAAATAATTTTGTCTTATTGTATTAAAAAAAACACATTTTTATCTTTCAAAGTTACCATGATTTTAAATATAATTAGATGTTTTATAAATATTTTAAAACGTATAATTTCTAAAGATTATTTGAGTTAACGAATGTGAGAATACATCACTCGTTAACTCAAATATTTAAACTGTTTGTTATATGTTGATAGTTTTATTTCTTCTAATGGGTAGTTTGTATTAGCATCTTGGTGACTCCATACTTTATTTTCTTTGATTGCAGTTATAATGTCATTTGGAGAACAATCATTCTCATTTGTCCATAAATTACATGATTCTTTTGTTACAGTGTTATTATTTACCTTATTATTTGGGTTATTCCTGTTATACATATTTAAAATCATATCAAGTGGTAAATCAAATTCCTCATTTAACAATGCTTTTGAGTACTTTGAAACTAACATATTGTACAAATCATTTTTTAAAATAATTAACAACTCAAAAAGACTAATTTTTAAATGTTTACTATTAAATAATAAATGATCTGATTGATAGATATTTGATATGATTAAAGTTTTAATTTTTATATCTTCGATACTACAATCTATGTTTAACTCTTTTATATCTTTAATTTCATCAAAATTATTGATGATATAATCCTTTGCCAAATCCAATTGATCGGAAGCTTTACTATTAAATTTTTTTGTTTCATACTTTGAAGACTTCATGATATCTTCTTCAACATATGTAGATTTAAGTTCGCCAATAAATAGTACACCATTTTTATATGCCATAATATCAATTTCTCCATTTTTTCCATTGGAACTATATTGTTTACTTGAAATTGCATTAAAGTTTGCTTCTTTAAAAATTTCAGAAAGGTAATTTTCTGAATCATTAGATACTTTAATTGAATTAATTAAATTTTCTTTAACCAATTTTTTATGTATGACTATTTCCCAACGTCTATCTCTCATAAAACTTGATAACCAAAAATATTGATTACCTATTTTAATCAATGGTTTTGTTTTTATATCTATTTCCAAAGAATAGCAAATATTTATGTCTGTTGTCATAAAATCTATAATATTTTTAATTTCATTTTCGGACCATTCAAAATAGATTTTACATTTGTTTATAAATTCATTTTCTTCAAAACAAACAATGAAATCACTATAAAAAAGTTTTTTGAAATTCTCTGGAACTTGACGTTGTAATGTAGTGCCATTTATAATCGTCTTACCTTGAAGCATATAAAAATCAGAAAATGTCTTAAGTAGATATATCACTTTTGACAAATCTATTGCAGTTTTATTCTTTTTAATAGAAATTAGAGTAGGAATGTTTAAAAAATTGAAATATTCAATAGAGGATAAGACACTAAGGTTAAATTGTTTACCCCATAAATTTAAAGATGCTTTTATCTCTTTTAATTGCTCTTTATTATCAATAACCATATTA
>JAMONN010000197.1 GCA_027065775.1 Flavobacteriaceae bacterium
GTAAGCATATAATGCATTTCCTTTTATATCATGCGGAAAACCAACAACAGCACATTCTACTATTTTTTTATGTTCATCAATAGCATTTTCTATTGGTGCAGTTCCTAAATTATGACCAGAAACAATAACAACATCATCAACTCTACCAGTAATTCGGTATAAACCGTTTTTATCTCGTAATGCGCCATCGCCAGTAAAATAGTTGTTTTTAAAAGTCGAAAAATAAGTTTCTTTATAGCGTTTATGATTTCCGTAAATTGTTCTTGCCATAGAAGGCCAAGGAAATTTAATTGCTAATCTTCCTTCCGCAGGATTGCCTATAATTTCAGTACCTTTTTCATCTAACAAAACAGGTTGCACTCCAACCATTGGTAATGTAGCAAAGGTTGGTTTTTGTTCTGTAATTCCGGCTAACGAAGAAATCATCATTGCGCCAGTTTCGGTTTGCCACCAAGTATCTACTATTGGGCATTTTCCTTTACCAATATTTTCATCATACCAATGCCATGCTTCTTCATTTATAGGTTCGCCAACAGTTCCTAAAACTTTTAAAGAAGATAAATCGTGTTTATTTACTAATTCTAAAGGAAATTTTTCTAATGCTCTAATGGCGGTTGGTGCTGTATAAAACTGATTCACTTTATGTTTTGCTACAACTTCCCAAAAACGTCCAGCATCAGGAAAAGTAGGAATACCTTCAAACATAACCGTAGTTGCACCTTGTAAAAGTGGTCCGTAAACAATGTAACTATGACCAGTAATCCAACCAATATCTGCGGTACACCAATAGACATCGTTTTCTTTATATTGAAAAACATTCTGAAACGTAAACGCCGTATTTACCATATAACCAGCACAAGTATGCACCATGCCTTTTGGTTTGCCTGTAGAACCTGAAGTGTATAAAATGAATAACATATCTTCCGCATCCATAATTTCGGCTTCGCAATATGCAGCTGCTTTTTTAAGTTCCTCTTTCCAGTATTTTTGATTTGGTTTTAACGATATATCGGAATTAATTCGTCTTAAAACTAGTGTTGTTTTTATACTAGAAGATTTTTCTAAAGCATCATTTGCAATAGATAATAAATCTAAGGTTTTGTTGCCTCTAAAAGCACCATCGGCAGTTAGTAAAATGTTGCATTTTGCATCATCAATTCTACTTGCTAATGCTGTGGAAGAAAAACCTGCAAATACAACCGAATGTACTGCGCCAATTCTAGCACAAGCCAGAACGGCAATTGCTAATTCTGGTACCATTGGCATATATAAACAAATTCGATCGCCTTTTTTTGCACCATTATTTTTTAAAACATTGGCAAATTTGCAAACTTTAGTGTGTAATTCTTTATAAGTTAATTTTATTGCTTTTTCGTTTGGGTTATTTGCTTCCCAAATAATAGCAATTTTATTCCCATTTTTTTCTAAATGTCTATCTAAACAATTTTCGGTTATATTTAATTTTGCATCTTTAAACCATTCTATTTTTGGTGTCGTAAAATCGTACTCTAATACTTTTGACCATTTTTGTTTCCACTCAAAATTTTCGGCAATTTCTGCCCAGAACTGCTCTGGATTTTTAATAGATTTATTATAGTTTTCTTGGTATTGTTCTTCTGTGGTTATTTTAAAAGACATTTTTTTGTAGAATTAGTTTTTAAATATAGGTAGTTTTTGATGATTTATTGATTGAAAAAGGTATTTTCTTCGTCGGTTAATAATCTTGAATGTATAATAAAACGTACTCCTAAAGGAATTTCTAAAGAAAAACTAGAACCTCGACCTTCCACAACATCAACCGTTAAATGTGTGTGTTTCCAATATTCAAATTGGTCTTCATTCATGTAATAATTTATAGTATCTAATTGTCCTAATAAAATATCACTTTCATCCAAATACATATCGCCTTTTTCAAAAACCATTGGTGCAGAGCCATCACAGCAACCGCCACTTTGATGAAAAATTAGTTCACCATATTTTTCTTTTAATTGTTTTAGAATTATGGATGCTTTTTCTGTAATTTCTACTCTTTTATACATTAGGTCTAAAGTGTTAAAATGTAAATATATGAAAAAGACCGACTAATAATAGTCAGCCTTTCACTTCAAATGTCTTTTCTTTCTAAAAGAATCCTAATTTATTTTTGTCATAAGAAATTAACATATTTTTATTTTGACGATAGTGATTCATCATCATTAAATGGTTTTCACGACCAAAACCTGATTTTTTATAACCTCCAAATGGTGCATGTGCAGGATAGGCATGATAACAATTAACCCAAACTCTACCTGCTTTTATCGCTCTTGGTATTTGGTATAATTGATGTGCGTCTCTTGTCCAAACTCCAGCACCTAAACCATAAAGTGTATCGTTCGCTATTTCTAAAGCTTCGGCTTCATCTTTAAATTTAGTTACTGCTAAAACTGGTCCAAAAATTTCTTCTTGAAAAATTCTCATTTTATTATGACCTTCTAAAATTGTTGGTTCTATATAATATCCGTTAGCAAAATCGCCTTCTAACTTACAAGCATTTCCACCAGTAAGTACTTTTGCACCTTCTTCTTTTCCTATTTTTATATAAGAAAGTATTTTTTCATATTGATCGTTAGATGCTTGTGCACCAATCATAGTATTTACATCATACGGATTGTCTTGAATAATTGCATTTGTACGAGCAATAACTTTTTCCATAAATGCATCATAGATATCTTCTTGCACTAATAATCTTGATGGGCAAGTACAAACTTCGCCTTGATTAAATGCGAATAAAACAGCACCTTCAATCGCTTTGTCTAAAAAAGCATCGTCTTGATCCATTACCGAATTGAAGAAAATATTTGGTGATTTTCCGCCTAATTCCATAGTTACAGGATTCAAGTTTTTAGATGCGTATTGCATAATTAATTGACCTGTAGTTGTTTCTCCTGTAAAGGCAACTTTGTCTACACCTTTGCTAGATGCTAATGGTTTTCCTGCTTCAGGACCAAAACCATGAATAATATTTAATACACCTGGAGGAAAAACATTTGCAATTTTTTCCATTAATAAAGTTGCAGAAGATGGTGTTTGTTCTGCGGGTTTTAAAATAACACAATTCCCTGCTGCTAATGCTGGAGGCAATTTCCAAGATAACATTAATAACGGAAAATTCCATGGAATAATTTGAGCAATTACACCAAGTGGTTCTTTAATATTTAGAGAAAGTGTGTTTTCATCTAATTCAGTCGCACTGCCTTCTTCGGCTCTAATTACTGCTGCAAAATAACGCCAATGATCTGCTGCTAACGGAATATCTGCATTTAATGTTTCTCTAATTGGCTTACCATTATCACAAGTTTCAACTAAAGCAAATTCTTCTAAATTATCTTCAATAATTTTTGCTACCTCATTAAGCATTGCTGCTCTTTCGGTAACTGAGGTATTTCCCCAAGCATCCTTCGCATTATTTGCTGCTTCTACCGCTTTTTCTACGTCTTCTTTTTTAGATCTAGGATACTTTGCTATTAAAGTATTGTCTATTGGTGAAGTGTTATCAAAGTATTCGCCATTAATTGGATCGACAAATTTACCATTGATAAAATTACCATACTTTTCTTTGAAAATAGGTTTTGAGTAACTCATAAAATTAGATATTATTAGATTAATAATTGAAACATGTTTTTTTTCAAAAAAAAGACCAACTTATTAAATTGGTCTTTATAACTATTTATTAATTTACCCTTAACTTAAATTAACAAATGTTTGAAAAAGAAAAATTCTACAACAAATGTATTTATAAATATTTGATTATAATTGAACATATGTATCATTAATACTGAACTATCCTATTAATATACACTTTATTATCAATAATCATACAATATAATTGGCTTTTTTTTTGTATTATTGAACTATGCGTAATTATCTTGAGAATCATAAAAAAAATAGAAAATTAACGACTTTAGTAGAGAATAGAACTATTTATAATTCTAATTATGCGGAGTTAAATATTTTTGAAACGCATGAAACTTCCGAAAAGGTTATTTTAAAATTTGACACACCAATTATTGCAAGTATGTTAACGGGTAAAAAAATAATGCATTTAAAAGGAATGTCTTCTTTTGATTTTTTTCCTGGTGAATCTGTAGTTATTCCTGCTAATGAGGATTTAATAATTGATTTTCCCATTGCTACAAAATTAGATCCAACACAATGTTTGGCTTTAACTATAGATCCTGATAAGATTAAAGAAATTGCTTTTAATTTTAATCATGCTGTTGCTATTGAAAACGAAAATAATAATTGGTCTATTGATAAGATTTCATCGCATTTAAAAAATCAAAAAGAAGTAGATTTTTTAATTAAAAGATTGGTGCATACTTTTACTAATGATTCTACGTCAAAAGATATGTTAGTGGATATTATGATTCAAGAACTGATTGTCAGATTACTACAAACAAAGGCAAAGCAAAGTATTTTAGAAAATATTAATAATATTTTTAGTGACACCAGAATAGGAACTGTGATTAAATTTATTAATAAAAATCTAACAGATCGAAAACTAACTGTTGAAATATTAGCAGATAAAGCACATATGAGTGCATCACATTTTCATAAAAAATTTAAAGACACTTTAGGCATTTCACCAATTGAATATATTAATAGTGAACGGATAAAGTTTTCTAAAAAAATAATAGCTCAAGAAAAAAATATTTTAGTTGCTGATGTGGCATTCAAATCAGGATTTAATAGCGTTAGTTATTTTAATAGGCAATTTAAAAAACAAGAATTGATTAAACCAAGTCAGTATAGAAAAATCATTAATCAAACTAATAAGTAATAGTTATTTAACTTTTTATGATGTTTAAAAAATCATGAAAGGTTTATGATGTAAAATTATTTCAACTTAAATAGATAGTAGAAATAGATATGAAAGAACAAAATTACGATAAACCATCTTTTAAAAAATTAATTGACAAATTACAAGAAGAGTCTTGGCAATTAGAATTACTAATTTCTGGGTTTGCTATTTTTGGTTTGTTTTATGCATACAGTCCTTTAGAAACTATTAACCGAGAAGCATTAAATGACAAGGAAATGTTAATATTTTTTGGTTCAATGATTGTGCTTGTATCTATATCTATATTAATTTTCAACTTATTATTACACGTTATTTTACGTGGTTTATGGATTGGTGCTTTAGGTTTAAGATATGTGTCTGGCGATATTGATTATAAAAAATTAAATTACAGTCAAAAATTTACTAGTTATTTAAAAAGGGAAGTAGGTTCTTTTGATGATTATATAGGGAAGTTAGAAAATTTGTGCAGTGTTATTTTTGCAATTTCATTTTTGCTCATTTTTTATGTTTTGGCCTTTGCAGTTGTAATATTAACAATAGTAGGTATTGCCACTTATTTTATTGATAATGATAATTTGGCAAATTGGATTTCTAAAGGTGTTGGTATTCCGTTAATGATTTTTGTAGTAACTGGTATGTTTTTAACTTTTTTTGACTTTGTGACTCAAGGTTTATTAAAAAAGAAACAATGGGTTTCTAAGATATATTTTCCATTTTATTGGGTTTTTAGTTTTTTAACCTTATCCTTTTTATACAGACCATTAGTGTATAATTTTTTAGATAATAAATATGGTAAACGCGTAAGTTTTATTTTGATTCCGTTTTACATATTAATTATGATTTTTACATCTTTTTCTTACCAAAAATCAAATATTTTAGAAGTTAATTATCAAGATCAAATGTTTTCAAATGAGATTACTGTTAATGATAGAAATTATGAAGATTTAATAAATAAAAACAATGTGTTTATTGACAATTTTGCAATACAATCTAAAGTAATTACGGAACCTTATTTAAAGGTTATTTTTTCTTTTTCGGATGGCATTGAAAATCGAATATTTAAATTTAATAAAAGTTTAAAACCAAAAAAAGATAGGCGTGGTTTGCAATCGGATATGCAATTTGGATCTAACAAATTTAATAAAATCAAGCAAGATAGTTTAAGAGTAGAATATTTAAATACTTTTAATAAAATATATAATATAAAAATTGATTCTTTACATTATCCAACAGATTTTGTTTTTACAAAAAACGAAGATGATATATATGGTTTTGAAACTTTTATTAAAATAAAACATTTAAATGAAGGCAAACATATTGTTAATTTTGTTCGTCTAAAACATAAAGATACAGACTCCTTAGTTTCTATGCGAAAAATTCCATTTTGGTATTTTAAAGATTAATTAAGTGTAAAATGTTTAACCACAAAGAGCACGCTAGGCTTGCAAAGTTGAACGAGATATTTTACTTCGTCTTCTTTGTGGTTAAAATAGATGTTAGATGTTAGCAACCTTATGGTGATATCACTTTAACAAAAAAGGTTTTCTCTTTCGAGAAAACCTTTTATTAAAATATTTTTAGTTATCTATCTTTGTAAGTAAACCCAACCACGATAAGTTATAGCGTTTAAGTCATTTAGTTTTATACCATAAAAATAGGTTCCAACTGGTAACTCTTCACCATTATTATCAACTGTTCCGTTCCAATCTGTTTCAGATGCATTACCAACATATACTTCTTTTCCGTATCTATTATAAATAAATAGTTCGAAATTTGGATATAAAGTTTCGATTAATTCTCCATTATTTAATCTAATAGTGAATTGTTGATTTGCAACTGTTTCGCTATTAGGTGAAAACCCTTCTGGAATTACTAAGAAACATTGTTGAACTCTTAAAAATTCAGATACATTTTGTATAACAAAACAACCTGAAGTATTCTCAACTCTAACCCAAACATTTAAACCGTTTGTAACTAATGGATTTGATGCTATGCTATTAGTGTCATTTAAAGCGTCTGATTCACTATTATAAAAAGTAACTGTGTCTGTTGTGTTTATTTCATCTATAAGACCCGAAACATCAAAATTTGCTGTTCCATCACCATTATCACATTCTAAAATAAAGTCAGATGTAGGAATATTAGCAATAGGAGATTCGTTAATCAAAATTTGATTGGACTCATCACTAGAGCAAAATCCTCCAAAAGAATAAGTAATTGTATAAGTAACATTTTCCGTTACTGTAGATAAATCCAATTCACCTGTTGCATTGTTTATTGACGCTCCTAAATCAATACTAAATGTTCCTCCTGCTATAAAATTAGTTGCTACAGGATTTTGTTCAGCACTACAAATATCTGAAATATAATCAAAATTTGCATCATTAGTTAATTGAATTGTAATCGTAAATTCACTTGAAGTACTACAAGGATCTTGAGTTGTATAAGTCACAACAAATATACCTGTACCATTATCGCCTAAAGCAGAATCTGATAAATTTATTTCTCCAGTAGTTACATCAAATACACCGCCATTATCCATGTCAAAAGTTCCGCCAACAGTTGCTATGTTTTGAGGAAAAGGGTTTGCACCATCATTACAATATAAATTTGTAGCATAATCAAAACTGGAATTATCTTCTGCTACAATTAGAATAGTTTGTACAGTTTCACTAGGGCAAAAACCGCCGAATTCATACTTAATCGTATAACTTGTCCCTGCAGTAGTTGTTGATAAATCTAATTCACCAGTTGCACTTATTGTTGCAGTATTACCAACTACTGTAAATGTTCCGCCAGCAGTTGCTA
>JAMONN010000198.1 GCA_027065775.1 Flavobacteriaceae bacterium
GCAACATAATAATAGTAGATATCCAACCACCTAAAAAAGGACTAATACTACCAGACATTGCCATACCTTTTGCTAAAACTCCAACAAAAAAGTAAACAACAAATATTAATATTGCGAAAAGCATTGGTATACCAAAACCGCCTTTTTTAATTAAAGAACCTAAAGGCGCACCAACTAAAAATAGTACAATACAAGCAAATGAAAAAGCAATTCTTCTGTGATATTCTGTTTTAAATTTATTTATATAACTATTGTTTTTTTTATTATTATCATAAAGTGTCTTATAAGAATTCGTAATTCTAGTTACATCTCGTTTAGAATTTTTAAAGATTTTTAATTTATTTTTAGCATTAAAATTCTCCGAAATTTGAAGATTATATTTTGATAAATCTAATGTGTCTACAATTAGTTTTTTTGCTTTAACTTGCTGATAATATCTTTTAGTATTATTAATAAAAGTTTTTTTTCTGTTCTTTTCTTTTTTGCCTACAAAATCAGTTAATTGTTTTATGCTCATCATTTCATGACCATTACCCGATTTACTATCACTCATTTCATCTAATGTAGAAATGTCAAAATTTATTTGATATTCTTTAAAACTAGACTTTACAAATGGCATATTATCCTTTTCAAAAGCAACTCCTTTTTTGGAAATATCTTCCATATAAAAACCATCTTTTAAGATAAGTGCCATATATTTACTGTCTGGAGTTGAAGTTATTTTACCATATTTAGCAGTAATTACTTTATTATTGTAATTCGATTTTCTTAAATCATAAATTAAAACATCTTTTAATAAATTCTTTTCTTCACCATATTTTTCAGAAAATTTTATTTTAAAGTCTGGTATATCATTATTAAACGAACCAGCAACTAAAGCCATTGCAGGTTGCTTTTTTTTCATGTTATTTACTAAATTTCTACCTTCGAATGTTGCAAACGGAAAGACAAAGTTTAAATATAAAAAATTTAAAGCACTTAAAATCAACATCGCTACTATTAAAGGTCTCAACATTCTTGTTAAAGAAATACCTGAAGATTTTATAGCGGCATATTCATAATTTTCGGATAAATTACCTAATGCCATTATGGAAGATAATAAAATACCAATAGATAAAGCTGTTGGCAAAACCATTAAAGCGGTATAACCTAAAAATTCGAAAATCACAGAAACTCCTAAACCTCTACCTGCTATTTTAGCAAAATCTTGCCATAAAATTTGCATCACCAAAACAAAAAGTACTACCATAAAGGTAGCAAAAAAAGGAATTAAAAAACTCTTAATTATGTATTTGTCTAATATTCTCATGTGTTATATTGGCTTTATGCCATAAGCAATAAAAACTTTAATGCTTTTTCAGTATCACGACAAAAGTACGGTAAAATATGGTTAATTAAAAGTTAAACTATGGTAACAAAAAGATGCTAAAAAAAAGATTAACGATTGGAAATTGTTGATTGGAGATTTAAGAATTTAAATTTCTACTTCAAAAAATCAAAAATAAGTAAACCACAACCTCTAATAAAATAACACAATAAATATTACAATTCGTTTATGATAAAACCTTTCTCTTCGTATTTACTCTTATTAAATGTAAATAACTTACTAGATAACTCTATATTAGTTTTAAAATTGGTAATCGTTAATGTATAATCTGTACCATTTTTACCTTTCTGAATAATAGTTTTTATATGCATTGTATTACTATCGATACCTAAAAGCACATAATTAAACTCCGATTCATTATCGATTGGTAATAATTTTATAAACTGTAATTTTTGACCATTTTCAGAAGTCATTTTTGCCATTTCAAAAGTATAACCTTCTTCATAAAAAGAGAAGAATTGTGCTGGTGTAAATGTATCTTCATCTTGTTCTGCTATATTTACTTCTTCATCTTCAGGATTTATAGAATACACTTGTTTTCCATCAAAAATAGTAGTGATACCTAAAAGATTAACTAAAAACAAATCGCCTTTTAAAGATACATTTCCTTTAGTTATTTGATGTACATCTTGTTCCTTATTATCTAAACTATTACGAAACTCAACATATAAAGTCTCGTAGTTTTTCATCTTAGCAGAAACTTCGTTTAGTATTTTTTTTGCATCCGTATCATTTTGAGCAAAACTTATTACGGTAATAAACAAAACTAGTAATAACGTTATTTTTTTCATCTGTTAAATATTTAATGTTGAGGTTTTGAGTTGTTCTAAAATTTTATATACAACTTTCTATTTTCTACTTCAACTTCGATTTCAATTAATTTTATAATAGTTCGCTTTTAAATAATTCTTCTAAAGCTAAAACATCTGGCACATTAACATCTCTTGCTTTACTACCTTGAAAAGGACCTACAATACCTGCTGCTTCTAATTGATCTATTATTCTACCAGCACGATTGTAACCTAATTTTAATTTTCGTTGTAATAAAGATGCCGAACCTTGTTGTGCATTTACAATTAAATGTGCTGCTTCCACAAATAATTTATCGCGATCTTTTATATCTATATCAATACTTGTGCCACTTTCTTCACCTACATATTCCGGCAACAAATAAGCATCGGTATAGCCTTTTTGCGAACCAATATATTCGGTTATTCTCTCTACTTCTGGCGTATCTACAAAAGCACATTGTATACGTATTAAATCATTTCCAGAAGCAATTAACATATCACCTTTACCAATTAATTGATCCGCACCACTTGCGTCTAAAATAGTACGAGAATCAATTTTAGAAGTCACTCTAAAAGCAACTCTTGCTGGAAAATTTGCTTTAATAATACCTGTAATTACGTTAACCGAAGGTCTTTGTGTAGCTACAATTAAATGAATACCAATAGCACGTGCTAATTGTGCTAAACGAGCGATTGGTGTTTCTACTTCTTTACCAGCAGTCATCATTAAATCGGCAAATTCATCAATTACTAAAACAATATATGGCAAAAATTTATGGCCATTTTCAGGATTTAATTTTCGGGCTTTAAATTTAGTATTGTATTCTTTTATATTTCTTACGTATGCATTTTTCAATAAATCATAACGATCATCCATTTCAATACAAAGTGAATTTAATGTATTCACTACTTTAGCTGTATCGGTAATTATTGCTTCCTCAGCATCTGGTAATTTTGCTAAATAATGACGTTCTATTTTATTGAACAACGTTAATTCAACTTTTTTAGGATCTATTAGTACAAATTTAACTTCCGCAGGATGTTTTTTATATAATAATGAAGTTAAAACCGCATTTAAACCAACCGATTTACCTTGACCAGTAGCACCTGCCATTAACAAGTGTGGCATTTTTGCTAAATCTGCTACATAAGTTTCATTAGAAATTGTTTTACCAAAAGCGATAGGCAATTCCATTTCTGAATTTTGAAATTTAACCGAAGCAATTGCAGAACGCATAGAAACAATAGATGGTGTTTTATTTGGCACTTCAATACCAATAGTACCTTTACCAGGCATTGGCGCTATAATACGAATACCTAAAGCAGCAAGCGATAAAGCAATATCATCTTCTAGATTTTTAATTTTAGAAATTCTAATACCTGCTTCTGGAATTATTTCATATAACGTAATTGTTGGTCCGACAGTTGCCGCAATACTTTTAATACCAATTTTATAATCTAAAAGTGTTTTAACAATTTTGTCTTTATTGGCTTCTAACTCTTCTTTATTAATAGTGATACCAGAATCTCCAAAATCTCTTAATAAATCTAAGGTAGGGAATTTAAATTCCGACAATTCTAAAGTTGGATCAAATTCACCAAAATCTTCTACTAATTTATTACTTAAATTTTCGGTTGCCGTTTCTTCTTTTAAAACTTGCTCTACTTCTATCTCTACAGTTTCTTCTATTTTTACCGTTTCTTCAACTTTTAACTCTGGTGTTGTTACGTTTAAAGTTAATTCTTTCTCTTCTTTTATAGATGAAGTGTTTTTTATTGTAGGTTGTAAATTTTCTACACTTAATTCGAATTTAGATTTTTCGGATGCCGTTATTTCTTTTTCAGTTTTTGATTCTGTAGTTTTCTCTTCTGTTGTATTAGCAATATTTTCAGCAATATTTTCAGTAACTAAAACTGCTTCTTTTTTATTCGATTCTTTTTTAGTTAAAATATTGGTTACTTTTTTAGGTTTCCATTTTAATTTAAAAATCAAAAATAACAAGACAGAAAGCACTAATAATAATATGACACCTATTTTACCTATATAATCTTGTAAAAAATCATTTAATTCAAAACCAACAACTCCTGCAATAAGTGAATCTTTTGACAGAATTAATGCACTCATTACCGAAAGAAAAAACAGTAATAGTATAGACCAAAAAACTGTTTTTCGCATTTTCTTTAACGGAATATCTACAATTAAATAAATACCTGAAGCGAAAATCAACATCGGAATTATAAATGCACTTACACCAAAACCTTTATATATAAAAAAGTGACTTATTGCTGCGCCAATTTTACTTAAACCATTTTTAGCAACTGCGTTTCTAGAAACAAAATCAGTTAATAAACTTTGATCTTGATACCAATGCGAAAAAAAGGAAACAAACGAACTAAATAAAAATATAGCAAAAAGCACAAAAAAGACACCAAAGCCTAAATGTGTTTGCTGATTTTTGAAAAAAGAAACAGATGCGCTTTCTTTTTTTATTTTGATAGATTTCTTTTTCGCCATTTTTATTTTTTTTCGAAAATCAAATTACATAAATTTAGGAACGTAGATTATCAAGCCGATAATGATAGCGATAATTGCTGCAAAAGTTGCCGCTCCAGCCGAAATATCTTTTATAAAACCAATACGTTCATGATACTCTATATGTACAAAATCACATAATTTTTCGATACCTGTATTAAGAGATTCTGCTACTAATACCATGCCAATTGCTAATAATTGAAACATCCATTCTATAGAAGAAATATCCATAATAAAACCAAGTATTATAACGGCAATACCTAAACTAAATTGTACCATTATGCTATGTTCGGTAGTCAACAATAAATAGGCACCTTTAAAAGCATATTTTAAACTTTTTATTCTACCTTTAAGGAAACTATCATTTGGGTCTTTCATTTGTAAATATTTGCTCCAAAAATACAATTTTATATTTATTTTGATTGTTTTTTAGAATACTTAAATTGATTAAACAGCTAACCTTTTTATTTTTTAAAACGTAACTATTTTTTATTTTCCACTAAATCTGTGACGGAACCAAATATTTCTTTAATTTTATCCTCTTAAAAACAAGAATGACCGATACAATATTAATGATTAGACCAGTTGCTTTCAGAAGGAATGAAGAGACTGTAGAAAATAATTATTTTCAGAAAGAAAAAACAAGGGTTTTACCAAAAACAATGCAAACAAAAGCGTTAAAAGAATTTAATGCCTTAGTTGAAAAATTAGAAAAAATAGGTCTTAACGTAATTATTGTAGATGATACTACAGAAACGGATACTCCAGATTCTATTTTTCCTAACAATTGGATTTCCTTTCATGAAAGTGGTACAGTTTGTATTTACCCAATGTTTGCAGAAAACAGACGATTAGAACGCAGAGAAGAAGTTTTAAAAGTAGTGGAATCTAATGGTTTTAAAATCAAAAATATTATTGATTATTCTTCGGCAGAAGAAGAAAATGTGTTTTTAGAAGGTACAGGAAGTTTTGTTTTAGACCGACAAAACAAAATCGCATATTGTGCATTATCACCTAGATCTAACGAAACTCTTTTTATTGAATTCTGTGAAGATTTAGAATATACACCTATTTTATTTAGAGCGCATCAAACTGTTGCTAATAAACAAAGGTTGATATATCACACTAATGTCATGATGAGTATTGGTGATAATTTTGCTTTAATTTGTTTGCAGGCCATTAGTAATAAAAAAGAACGCAAACAGGTGATATCTATGCTAGATAATTCCAATAAGGAAATAATTATTATTAATAAAGAACAGGTTAATCATTTTGCCGGAAATATCTTACAAGTAACCGCTAAGGATAAAAAATATATTGTAATGAGTACCACTGCTTATAAAAGTTTAAGCAAAGCGCAAATTAAAATTATTGAAAAACATGGCGAAATAATTTCTAGCGATGTTAGTGCTATAGAAAATTACGGCGGCGGAAGTGTACGTTGTATGTTAACCGAAATTTATAGTTAATTAAAATAAATTAGAAACCAAGTCACAGACAAATTCTAAAAGTTCTGTGTCTTTTTTTGTAAACGGTTTCATTTTATGAGAATCAATATCAATTTGGCCAATATTTTGACCATTTTTAAAGATTGGTATGACAATTTCGGATTTCACTTCTATACCGCAAGAAATATAATTATCTTGTTCTGACACATCTTGCACCACAAAATTTTCATTACTAATAGCAACTTGTCCGCAAATACCTTTACCAAAAGGTATGATAATATGCTCGGTTGGTTTACCTGAAAATTGTGCTAGTTTTAATTCTTTTTTATTTTTGTTCACAAAATAAAATCCGACCCAATTGTAACATGCTACTTCTTTTCTTAATAAATCACAAACTTGTTGTAAGATGCTGTTTTTATTATTATCTGAAGTAAAAATGTGTTTAATTCTAACTTTTAATTTGTCCATTATATATTTCTATGCTATTTATTTTTTTGAACTAAAATAGTTTCCGTAATTTTGAGCAAATATAAAAATACAATTTCTTGCAAAAAAACAAACCCATACTATTATTTTTAGCAAAATTTTTTATCAGTTACTTTATAATGGTTGGTATTTATAATTTATATCAGAATAAAACACAAGAAAAAGAACCTGATTTTGTTTGCTCACCAATCACAAAAAATGTTGCGAAACAAACGGAGAAATTAATTACTTTTTTTGGTTACGATGCTAAAACAATGCAACATCCTAAAGAATTATCTTTTAAACTTTTAGTAGAAAATAATTATGTTGCCAGAGTTATTGAAGGTTGCAATAGTATAAGTGTTATCATTTTGTTTTTGGCATTTATCATTGCTTTTTCGGGTAAAATAATGACTACAATACTTTTTGGAGTTATTGGTAGTGTTTTAATTTATGGAATAAACATTGTTAGAATTGCTATATTATCTATTGGTTTACTGAAGTTCCCAAAACAAGAAACTCTTTTGCATAATCTTGTTTTTCCTGCAATTATTTATGGTTTTATTATACTATTATGGTTGATTTGGGTTAAAAAATATGCGTATTCCGTAAATAAAAATGAATAACATTCTAAAATACATATTCGTTTTTTTATTACTTATTTGTTTGATATTAGTAAGAGCATTTCAAACGGATTTATTTTACGATCCATTTATCGTTTATTTTAAAAATGATTATTTGCATTTACCTTTTCCTGAATATAAATTTGGTAAATTATTTCTTTCTTTTGTTTTTAGATATTTAATAAATTTTATTATTTCGGTTGGTATTATCTATCTTTTATTTCAGAAGAAATATCTAAAATTTAGTGTGAAGTTTTATGCTATCGCTTTTTTGGTTTTATTGGTATTGTTTTTTATTGCTTTGCAATTTACCGATAACTATCTTTTTCTATTTTATGTGCGTAGGTTTTTAATTCAACCTTTATTTGTGTTGGTTTTGATTCCTGCTTT
>JAMONN010000199.1 GCA_027065775.1 Flavobacteriaceae bacterium
TGAATTCGGTAGTAAAAACCCTTTCAAACCAAAACTTGCTGAAATAATTCCGATTAAAATATAAATTGTATCACTTACAAAAGAATTTATTTTAAAAGTTATTGTTTTACCCATGTACTACTCATTTAAAACCTGTGTATTCAACTGTTTTTTTTAGCATTAACAAAAATTTCATCATAAAACCCTAAAAACCATGATTTTTCCTAAATTTTTGATTTATTCAACGGAACAAATAACATTAAACGATACCTAATCTATTTTTATTTACTTGATTTACCTAACGTTGTTCAATTCGATACCTGTGTTCAAATTTCACTCTACCAATTTTATTGGTAAAAATAAATTGTTGTCAAATACGATGCTCTTCTGTTTCTGGGGGATCTTGTTATGATTCAGAAACATATGAAGGAATATATGCATATCCTGCTGTTACAAATGCTTTGTCATAAAAATGATAATTTAATCCTGTTTGTAATAATAATTGTTCTGTATTATTTGGAGTCAGCATATGGTTTCGGTATTGTATTTCGGTATGAAGGTTGAATTTATCACTCAATTTGTTCGTACCGAAATACATCAACCAATTACCTGTTTTATCTTGCTGATAAAAAATAGTAACAGGTAAAAGAAACAACAATGAAAATATAATTTTATTTAAAAATCTTTTTTTTATCATCCTTCAAAAAATTCAACTTGCTCATCAGAAACATTATACATTGTTTCTACAATCTCTATTTCGCCCTTATTTTCCATTTCTGCCAAAATGGGACTTTCATCTCTGGTTCTATCTATTGATGTTTTTGTTTTCATAATTATATTATTTTTACATTTCTTTAATCCAAACTAAAGAATCTTCAAAATTGTCAAAAATTTGTTCTTTTGGTACTAAGTCTGGAATAATGTCTATTCGTTCTAATAAATATTTAGGTTGTTTTAAAACATTAACTAATAACACTTTTTTGTTTTGACTTACTAATTCTACCAATGCATCCTCTAAAGCATAGAGTCCAGACTGATCAATATATTGCATTCGTCCCATTCTAATAATAATTGTTGTGGCAGTTTCTGGAATTTGATTCATTAATTGTTGAAAATCACTTGTTGAACCAAAAAATAAAGGACCTTTAATATGTTTTATAAAAATTTTCTCTTTTAAATTTTGAGGGAAATCAGCCTCATCAGACCAAGCTTTCTCTTTTAATAATGATTTTACATCAGAACGCTCTGCTGTAAGGTCTCCAATTTTTTTCATAAACATTAATGATGCTATGACCAAACCAATACCAACAGCATAAACTAGATTCCAAACTGATGATAATATTAAAACAACTATCATAATAATTACTTCTGGTCGAGGCATATAAGGAATAGCTTTTAAACCCTTATAGTCCATTACACCAATGCCTACTGTTATTAATATACCCGCTAAAACAGCAGCAGGAATTAAAGATGCAATTGGTCCTAATGCTAATAAAACAATCAATAACAAAACGCCTGCCAGCATACCAGACAATTTTGTTTTACCACCAGCATTAATATTTACTACAGTACGTATTGTTGCTCCAGCTCCTGGAATTCCACCAAAAATAGCTCCAATACTATTACCAATTCCTTGACCTATCAGTTCTTTATTAGGTTTATGTTTTGTTTTGGTCATGTTATCAGCAACCACAGAAGTCAATAAAGAGTCTATGGCTCCTAATAGAGCTAACGTTAATGCAGTAAAGATATATGGTGTAATACTACCTAAGTTAAAGCTTGTAAAAATTTCTAGATTTGGTATGGGTAAACCGCTTGGTATTTCTTCAATAGGTCTATAATTTAATTTAAATCCTATCGCGATTCCAGACATTACTAACAAGGCAACTAACGTACTTGGAACAGACTTTGTTATTCGCTTAAATCCATAAATAATAATAATAGTCCCTAAAGCTAACAATAATTCTAGCCAATTGATACTTTTTAATGCTCTGGGCAGCACTTTTATAGACCCTAAAACTCCAGAAGTTTCTTTTCCTGCTAATGTTTGAGATTCTTTTAAAATCTGTTCTTGTGTTATATCTTCGGCTCTTTTCACAGTTTCTTTAAAATCTTCTAAGACTAAAATACCTTCACCTGCTTCATCTTTTAAGATATTATCTAAAATTATCTCTTCTGCTTGTGGTTTAAATTGTTCTACAAACGTCCTATCTTCTTTAGGATAATACCCTATAGAAGGTAAAATTTGAGTAACCAAAATAATAACACCAATTGCCGTCATAAAACCAGACACAACAGGATAAGGTATATATTTTATATATTTTCCTAAGCCTAAAAACCCTAAGCCTATTTGCATAAAACCCGCCAATAAAAAAACTGTTAATATCGATGGCATTGCTTTAGATACGTCACCATCAAAAGCGGCAACAATCCCTGCAATTACTACCATACTTACAGCTGTCATAGGTGCAGTAGGTCCAGATATTTGCGTGTTCGTTCCTCCAAATAAGGCTGCAAAGAAACTTACAAAAATAGCTCCATAGAGACCTGCACTAGGTCCTAACCCTGAGCTTACACCAAAGGCTAATGCTAGTGGCAAAGCCACAATTCCAGCAGTAATACCACCAAATAGGTCACCTTTAAAGTGTTTAAAATCAAATCCTAATTTATTTATTTTTGTTTCACTCATTCATTATTATTTAAAAAAAATTAACTTTTCCAGTTGTTACATCGTAATAGATACCAACTATTTTAAAATAAAATTAGACTTTCTCCTCTAATTCTATAGTTACTTACATATACTAAAGATAGATAAAACACAATTAGAATAATAATTTACATAAAAAGTAATTCAACATTTTTTCAACTTCAATTTCATGATTCTTTTTTGGTGGAATATCAGTAAGTCTTGGTAAATAATTTGCAAAAAATAATTGGTTATTTGTCATTTCAAAAAGATTAGAAGCCAATGCGTGTGGGTATTTAAAATCAGGGTTAACCTCTAAAACAATTAATGAAATAACTTCTATTAAGTCTTTATAACTTTTAAACATTCCAACTGAATTCTCTTTATCAATTTCAAAAGTGTGGTATGCTTTGGTGCCTTCAAAAACTACAATTTTATGCAATTTACTTTCATCAATAAATACAACTAAAGAATTATCTGTAGTTGCAAACACTAATGAGTGAACTACAATTTCCAATTTCTTTTTGGAGTCCGTAATGTTCATTGTGTTGAGATTAATTAAGTAATTAACCCATTCCCAATACCAATTTACTAAATAAAGTAATAATAAATGTTTGTTTTCAAAATATCTATATATGGATGCTTCGGTAGAGTTAATTTCAATTGCTAGTTTCTTGAAATTAAAAGATTCAAATCCAATTTTATAAATCATCACAATACTAAATTTAATTATCTTTCTTCCTAATTTTGAGTCTTGTGGATCTTTGAGATATAAACCGTCATTTAAATCAAATTTTATTTTTACAGACACGGCTATTATATTGTATATAAACTAATTTATTATTGCTTTTTGCAAATATACAAAATTTTACTAATATTTTTGATAGCATTACTATTATTTATAAAAGATTTACTATATTTGCGTCAAATTTAAAAACAAATAACAATGATAAAAAACACATTTTCATATTTAAAAAATGATATTCCATCTAGTATAGTGGTATTTTTTGTAGCATTACCATTATGTCTAGGTATTGCTCTTGCTAGTGGAGCACCACTATTTGCAGGTTTGATTGCAGGGATAATTGGTGGAATAATTGTTGGAGGGCTTAGTGGCTCTAAAATTGGTGTAAGTGGCCCTGCTGCTGGGCTTTCAGCAATAGTTTTAACAGCCATCGGTACTTTAGGTGGATATGAAAATTTTTTAGTAGCGGTTGTTTTAGGTGGAATTATCCAAATAGTATTTGGTGTTCTTAAAGCTGGAATTATAGGATATTATTTTCCTTCTTCAGTAATTAAAGGAATGCTAACCGGAATTGGCATCATTATTATTCTAAAACAAATCCCACATTTTTTCGGATATGACTCAGACCCTGAAGGAGACTTTTCATTCTTTCAAGTAGATGGCGAAAATACTTTTTCTGAAATTTTAAATACAATTAATAGTGTGCAACCTGGTTCATTGGTGATTGGGGTAATTGGTTTGGCAATACTATTATTATGGGATAAAGTGCTTTCAAAAAAAGGTAAAATATTTAAGTTGGTTCAAGGTCCACTTGTGGCAGTAGTTGTTTCGATAATATTCTATGTGTTAACTAAATCTAATGCCGTTTTGTCAATAGCAGGTTCACATTTAGTAAGTGTTCCTGTTCCAGATAGTGTAGATTCTTTCATTGGACAGTTTAGTTTACCAAATTTTACTGCTATTACAAACCCTGCTGTTTGGGTTGTTGCTTTTACAATAGCATTAGTTGCAAGTTTAGAAACATTGTTATGTGTTGAAGCTACAGATAAATTAGACCCACATAAAAATGTAACACCAACAAATAGAGAGTTATTAGCTCAAGGAACTGGTAATATTATTTCTGGAATGATTGGAGGCTTACCAATTACACAAGTAATAGTAAGAAGTTCAGCAAATATACAATCTGGTGGTCGTACAAAAATGTCTGCAATAATTCACGGTTTTCTTTTATTAATCTCTGTAATCTTAATACCTACATTACTTAATATGATTCCTTTGTCTGTTTTAGCAGCTATCTTATTAATAGTTGGCTGGAAATTGGCAAAACCAGAATTGTTCAAAAAAATGTATGATTCAGGTTGGAAGCAGTTTGTGCCATTTGTAATTACAGTTTTAGGAATTGTTTTTATAGACTTATTATATGGGCTTGGAATAGGTTTGATGGTAGGTATAATAATCACCTTAAGAAATAGTTACAAAAACTCTCACTTTTTACATATTGAAGGAGAAGATGTCGATGATGGTAAAATAAAAATGACTTTAGCAGAAGAGGTTACTTTTTTTAATAAAGGTGCTATTTTAAAAGAGTTAGATGGTTTGCCTTTAAACTCTTATTTAGAGTTAGACGTAAGAAAAACACGCTTTTTAGATAACGATATTGTTGAAATTCTTGAAGATTTTGCTTTCAAGGCTAAAGAACGAAATATTACTATTAAATTAATTTCAGAAAGAGGTGTTGTTGAAAACCCAGATAGTTTTATCGAGTTTTTTAAACTAAGACCAAAAACTAATTAAATCTAAAAGAATATGAAAAATAATAAGTGTAAAATTTTAGTACTTTCAGATTTAAATAAAACCACAAGTAATACAATAAAAAGCGGCGTGAGTTTAGCTAAAATTATAGGTGCTGATATCAATTTTCTTTATGTGAAAAAACCTACAGAGGTTGTAAAAAATGAAAACCAGTTATCAGCTGTTAGAACTATGAATAAGGATTATTTATCTACAAATAAAAAAATTAAAGATTTAATAAGACCAATTTCAGAAAACTATAATATAAATATAAATCATACATTTACCGTTGGAAATCTAAAAAATGAAATTGGTAAATATATTGATGATAATAAACCAGATATCGTTATTTTAGGAAAAAGAAAGTCCAAGGTAATAAACTTTATTGGTGATAATATTACACAATTTATCCTTAAAAAACACAAAGGAATAATAGTAATTGTTGATGATAAAAATGTTTTAGAACCAAATAAAGAGTTGCATATAGGTTTGTTTAATAGTACGAGTGCTAATAGTAAATTTACAGACAAGATTATAAACTCTACTCAAAAATCTTTAAAGTCTTTTAAAATTTCAGAAAATTCACATTCTTTAAAAGATAACCTTGGTAAAAACACAGTAGAATATGTTTTTACAAAAGGAGATAATGTCATAAAAAACATCTCTAATTATTTATCAAAAAGTAAAATAAATTTACTTTTTGTAGATAGAAAAAAAGAAAATTTAATAAATACAAACATTAAAGATGTAATCAACACCCTTGATTGCTCACTTTTATTAACAACATAAAAAATAATAAATATGAAAGCACACACAAAAGAAACTCAGGCAACAATGACACCTCAAAAGTCATTAGATTTTTTAAAAGAAGGAAATATTAGATTTCAAAATAATCTTAAAGCTAATAGAAACCTATTAGAACAAGTAAATGATACATCTGAAGGCCAGTTTCCGTTCGCAACCATTTTAAGTTGTATAGACTCTAGAGTTTCTTCAGAATTGGTTTTTGACCAAGGTTTAGGCGATATATTTAGTATACGTATTGCAGGTAATTTTGTGAATTCAGACATTTTAGGAAGTATGGAGTTTGGCTGTAAATTGGCTGGAACAAAGTTAATAGTTGTATTAGGACATACTGCTTGTGGAGCAGTGAAAGGAGCTTGTGATGATGCTAAACTAGGAAATTTAACAGGGATGCTTGCCAAAATTAAGCCTGCAGTTAAAGCAGTTGTAGAACCTCAAGATAATAGTTTACGTAACTCTTCTAACTCGAAATTTGTTGATAATGTTTCCGCTAAGAATGTTGAATTAGCCATTACTAACATTTTGAAAGATAGTTCTGTATTAGCAGAAATGTTTAATAATGAAGAGATAAAAATCATAGGTGCAATGTATGACATCAATACAGGAAAAGTACTTTTTTATGATTAATATTAAAATGAAATACAGAATTTTAATGGTAGTATTAGTCTTTGGGTTAATACTACCAACTTATGCCAAAGCACAGGAAAGTAATTTAGGAAATTGGCTGATGTATATTGGGAATAAGAAAATTAATTCCAAATGGAACATACATAATGAAGTTCAGTACAGAAATTATAATGCCATAGGTGACTTGGAACAATTACTATTACGAACAGGTTTAGGTTATAGTTTTAACGAAAGTAAAAATAATATTTTATTAGGTTATGGTTATATTTTATCAGAAAACTATATTGATAATATTGAAGAAAAAGTGTCAATTAATGAACATAGAATTTACCAACAGTTTACATCAAAACAAAAGATAGGAGTCGTAAAAGTAAATCATCGATACCGATTTGAACAAAGGTTTGTTGAGAATGACTTTAAAATGCGTTTTCGCTATTTTTTAAGTGTCAATGTTCCAATTTCTAAAAAGGAGATGAATAGTTTCTACCTTTCTGCATATAATGAAATATTTTTAAATTCAGAATCTGCAATATTTGACAGGAATAGACTGTATGGTGGATTAGGTTTAAAAGTTAATAAAAACTTACGTTTTGAATTGGGTTATATGAATCAGTTTTTTGAAACAAGTGGTCGTGACCAAATTAACATTATAAGTTTTATAAATTTTTAATTTAGTAAAAAAAATAGGTAGATAAATGTTAGGTACCTTTCATTTTTTTTTTACGTTATCTAAAACTTCTTTTAAAAGTTAATAAAAAATCTTGAGGTTCTATGAACCCCAAGATTTTTAACTTTATACACTTTATTGGATAGTGCCCAAGATTTTAAACTTTGCATACTTTGTTAGATATTTAATAATTATACTTGACAGGCTTTGTCTATAGTTCAAATTTATAGTTTAGTTAACTTTTAACATTGTTTTTAATCCAATCTAAACACGAATCAAAATCTTCAAAAATCTGTT
>JAMONN010000200.1 GCA_027065775.1 Flavobacteriaceae bacterium
AACAAACGATAAAGTAATTCTATTATCGCAATAAATTGGTGATTTCCAACCAGAAGCCCAAGTAAATGGATCGTTCGGATTTAATTTAATTGCTTTTATCTTAAGCAATAATTCGGCAGTTTCAGAAGCAATATTTTTTTCATAGATCATAAAACAAATATAAATAAAATGTTAACTGTAAGGATTGTTCCGTTAAAAACTTATTAAGAAATTGTAAATAGTTAAAAACTTATTGGTATTTGCTAATTTATTTTTGGGTTAATATTATTAATTTGCCTTATATTCGCATCTATGAAGACTGAAGATTTTAAGCAAATAAAAGAGTTACTTTCAAGTAAAAAAAACATTGTCATTGTAAGTCATCGTAATCCAGATGGCGATGCTTATGGTTCTAGTTTAGCATTATTTCATTTTTTTAAAAAATTAAATCATGAGGTAACTGTAGTATCACCAAATGATTGTCCAGATTTTTTGAAATGGTTGCCAGGTCAAAAAGAAATTGTTTTATTTGAAGGAAATGAAACAAAAGCTTCAAAAATATTAAATGAAACCGACATCGTATTCACTTTAGATTTTAACGCATTTCATAGAACTGGTGATAGAATGGGGACTTTTTTAGAAACCATACAACCAATATTTATAATGATCGATCATCATTTGCAACCAGATGATTATGCAAAATATAGATATTCAGATCCAAAAAAATGTTCTACTTGTGAAATGATTTATGATTTTATCGAAAATTTAGATTTAATAAATCATTTAGATAAAGATATTGCTACGTGTTTATACACAGGTATAATGACGGATACTGGTTCGTTTCGTTTTCCGTTAACGACAGCAAGAACACATATGATTATTGCCGAATTAATTAATAATGGTGCAAATAATAATAGTATTTATAATAGTGTTCATCATAATAGTAATCAGAATAAATTAAAATTACTGAGTAAAGCATTATTCAATTTACGAGTAATGCAACAATACAAAACTGCGTTTATTAGTTTATCTAAAGAAGAATTAAATAGATTTCATTATCAAAAAGGCGATACCGAAGGTTTTGTAGATTATGCTTTGGCAATAAAAGGAGTTGTTTTTGCTGTTATTTTTATTGAAGATAATGTCCAAAATATTATTAAAATGTCTTTTAGATCAAAAGGTACTTTTTCTGTAAACGAATTTGCTCGCAAACATTTTAATGGTGGCGGACATGCAAATGCTGCTGGCGGAAGAAGTGAAGTTTCTTTAGAAGAAACCATAAATAAGTTTATTAAAATTTTACCAGAATTTAAAACCGAAATTGACAATTCTTATGAGAAATAGTATTCTTATCATAATAATATTTTTGAGTGTTTTTTCATGTTCAAGTCCTAAAGCAAGAAAACCAATTTCTAGAGCAACAAGTACTTTTTTGAACGAATCTATAGAACGCAATAAAAAATTAAATCAATCCGAAGAAAATTTTTTCAAGAAATTGATGCAAAAAGATAGCA
Source organism: Flavobacteriaceae bacterium (assembly GCA_027065775.1). GTDB lineage: Bacteria > Bacteroidota > Bacteroidia > Flavobacteriales > Flavobacteriaceae > S010-17. The sequence goes on from JAMONN010000200.1 coordinate 1,494, forward strand.
TACACAATTATAAAAATTCAAATACAGGTTTTTGGTATTATACAGAAAATGTAAAAGACGCATTAAGTAAAACTCCAATAAAAGGCGATCATGTAATTATTAATTATGAAATTAAAGATGTTTATCATAATATAATTTATAATAAAGAAGAATTAGGTTCTAGAGATCAGAAAAATAAAAGCGATAGATTATATAAAATTGATGGAGAAGAATTTATTACAGGTTTGCAAGAAGGAATTAAATTAATGCATTTAGGCGAAACAACTACTTTTTTATTTCCGTCTAATAAAGTTTTTGGTGTTACAGGTTTTCAAGATAGAATAGCATCAAACCAACCATTAATCATTACCGTTTTTTTAAAAGAGATTAATCCAACAAAAAATAATAACCATTAAAATTAGTAAAAATGAAAAAAATAAATTTAATAATAATTCTTTTAGTAGTTGTTTTTACATCATGTAAAACAGATAAATATCCGGATTTAAAAGATGGAATGTACGCAGATATTGACACAAAATATGGTAGCATGTTAGTGCAATTAGAATTCGAAAAAACACCAATGACTGTTGCAAATTTTGTTTCTTTAGCAGAAGGAACAAATGAATATGTAGACGAAAAATATAAAGGAAAACGATTTTTTGATGGTTTAAAATTTCATAGAGTTATACCAAATTTCATGATTCAAGGTGGTGATCCGTTAGGAACAGGTCGTGGAAACCCAGGTTATAAATTCAAAGATGAGTTTGATGCAAGTTTAACACATAATGGTCCTGGTATTTTATCTATGGCAAATTCTGGTCCAGCAACTAATGGTAGTCAGTTTTTTATCACGCATAAAGCAACACCACATTTAAATAATAAACACACTGTTTTTGGACATGTAATTAATGAAGGTCAAGAAATAGTAAATGCGATTAAAAAAGAAGATATCATAGAAAAAGTGACTATTATCCGTAAAGGTGCAAGTGCAAAATCGTTTGATGCCAACAAAATTTTTAATAAAGGTTTTGGTAAAATGGAAGAAAAAGCAAAAGAAACACAAGCGAAACAAGAACTTGCTATGAAATCAATAAATGAAAAAGAAGCAAAAGCAACTGCCTATGATTCTGGTTTAAAAATATTTTTTGAAAAAGAAGGTTCTGGTGTAAAACCAAAAAAAGGAGATAAAGTTAAAATGAATTATACTGGTTATTTAAAAAACGGAAAAGTTTTTGATTCGTCTATTGGTAAGCGTCCTTTCGAAACATCAATTGGTGTTGGTAGAGTAATTCAAGGTTGGGATGAAGGTGTTGTAAAAATGAAAGTTGGTTCTAAAGCAATTTTTTACATTCCTGCACATTTAGCTTATGGATCTAGAGGTGCTGGAGAAGCAATTCCGCCAAATGCAGATATTATTTTTGAAGTAGAATTATTAGACATTATTAAATAATTTTACCTAAATAAGATATTCACTTTTTAACTTTGTCAAAATTAAAAACTTTGTCAAAGTTTTTAATTATAGAAACTTAGGCACATTATTTGCAAGTTCAAATAAAAATAATAACATAATGAATAAATTAAGATACATCATACTTTTAGTAATTTTAATAAGTACAACAATTTTTGCTCAAGATACAAAACTTGAAAACGGGTTATATGCAGAGATGATAACAAATAAAGGTTCGATATTATTACAATTAGAATTTGAAAAAACACCAATGACCGTTGCAAATTTTGTTGCTTTAACAGAAGGAAAAAATAGTCATGTAAGCGAAAAGTATAAAGGTAAAAGATTTTATGATGGTTTAAAATTCCATAGAGTAATACCTAATTTTATGGTTCAAGGTGGCGATCCTCTTGGAACAGGTTCTGGAGATCCAGGCTATAAATTTAAAGACGAATTTGATGATTCTTTAATACACGACAAAGCAGGTATTTTATCCATGGCAAATTCTGGTCCAACTACAAATGGCAGTCAATTTTTCATCACACATAAAGAAACAAAATGGTTAAATAATAAACATACTGTTTTTGGACATGTAATTAAAGGACAAGATGTTGTGGACTTAATTAAAAAAGGAGATGTTATTGAAACCATAAAAATTATCCGAAAAGGGAAATTGGCAAAAAGATTTAAAGCATCTAAAGTATTTGATGCAGGTTTAAAACAAATGGAGTTAGATATTCAAATTAAAAAAGATAAACAAGCAGCAATACTTAAAAATATTTTAGAGAGTGAATCTAAAGCAGAAATTTTAGAATCAGGTCTTAAAATTTATACTTCCGAAGCAGGTTTAGGACAGCAACCAAAAAAAGGAGATACTGTAAAAATACATTATACTGGTTATTTAAGAGATGGTACTAAATTTGATTCTTCGGTTGGTAAAGGCAAGCCATTTCAAACTCAAATAGGTGTCGGAAGAGTTATAAAAGGTTGGGATGAAGGTGTACAAGAATTAAGAGTTGGCACTAAAGCAATTTTTTATATACCTGCAAAATTAGCCTATGGTAAAAGAGGTGCACCTGGTGCAATACCACCAAATTCAGATATTATTTTTGAAATTGAATTGTTAGATATAATTAAGTAACAAATAGGTTTCTATGACTTTTAATCTAAAAAATTCCTTGCTCTGTGTCGAATGTAGCGCAATAATGTTCTATCATTAATACACGAATATTCTAACAGTTATAAGAAATCATCCCAAAATAATTCGTGCATTCGTGGCATATTTTCATTGAGTGATTAATGACTTAGTTTACTAATTCCAAATAAAAAAATCCGTGAAAAATCTGTTAAATCCGTGTCATCTGTGTTCTATTTTTCAGTGCAAGACTTTTATTTACAGTTAAGTTTATAAACGAACTTTGTTAATTAACTAAAATCAATAGTTAAAGTATCTCTATATTTTAAACTTAATAAAGACGATGCACCACCAACAGAATCCAAATTACTTCTGTATACAGAAACTTCTAAATAACCATCGGAATTAAATAAAATAAGTTTTTTTCCGTCATCTTTACGTTGTGTGGCATCTACATCAAAATTAACAATATCGTTATATTTTTGATGAATGTTACTAAATGTATAATGTCGTGTTTTTACTTCGTACTTTCTACCTTTACCTATTTCGTTAAAAACCTTTTTACTAATGTTACTTATAGCATTTCCGAAATTATCAATATATAAAATATTACCGATAATTTTATTTTTTTCTGGATTCACAAATGCTTTTAACTCTTGTATGATTTTTATGTTTGGATAATCTCTTCCGATAAGATTTAGTTTTCCGCCTCGTGCTAAATGACAAGCTGTATTCACAAAATTAATTAAGAAATACGCATCACTTTCGTTATGTGTAAAATTAATTTCAATGACTTTTTCAGGATTAAAATTCGCAGTAATTAAAGACATTACGCCATTGTCTGCACAAATAAAATAATGACCATCTAAAAGTATAGCAATATGTTTGTTTTCTTCGGAATATTCTGCGTCAACAGCAATTAAATGAATGCTTCCTTTAGGAAAATGATGGTATGCATTTTTAATAATATAAGCAGTTTCATTAATACTAAATGGTGCTATTTTATGCGAAATGTCTACAATCTTGGCTTCTGGCAATTCGTTATATAAGCGTCCTTTTATAGCACCAACAAAGTAATCTTTGGTTCCGAAATCGGTAGTAAGGGTTATAATAGGGTTCATATTGCAAAAGCGTTGACAAATCTATTAAAAAGTTAATAAGTAATAGATTAGTGATAAAGGAAAAATAACTATTTTTGAAGTTACAAATTTATACTTATAAAATTAAATAACACGCTATTGAACGAAAAAATTATTGAAATTACCGAAGTAAACCCAAGTGAGTTTTTCGGAATACGTAATAAAAACTTGGCATTAATAAAAAAATATTTCCCTAAATTAAAAGTAATTGCAAGAGGCAATAAAGTAAAAATTTATGGAAGTGATGATGAATTAGAAGAGTTTGAGCATAAATTACAAATGCTTTTAAATTATTTTGATCGCTATAATAAATTAGATGAAAATAGTATTGAACAAATATTAACTTCCGATAGTAAAGAAAAAATCAACAATAATGGCAAGATATTAGTTCATGGTGTAAACGGAAAACGCATTGAGGCACAAAGTGTTAATCAGCAAAAAATGGTTGATATCATGAAAAAAAATGATATGCTTTTTGCTGTTGGACCAGCAGGAACAGGTAAAACATATACAGCGGTTGCATTGGCAGTGCAAGCGTTAAAAAACAAAGAAGTCAGAAAAATTATTTTAACAAGACCAGCAGTTGAAGCAGGAGAAAATTTAGGTTTTTTACCAGGTGATTTTAAAGAAAAATTAGATCCGTATATGCAACCTTTATATGATGCTTTGCGAGATATGATTCCTACTGAAAAGTTAGAAAGTTATTTAGAAAGAGGTGTTTTGCAAATTGCACCATTGGCATTTATGCGTGGTAGAACATTAGATAATGCATTTGTAATTTTAGATGAAGCACAAAATACCACACATAGTCAAATGAAAATGTTTTTGACAAGAATGGGTAAAAAAGCAAAATTTATCATTACAGGCGATCCAGGACAAATTGATTTGCCAAGAAAACAAGTTTCAGGTTTAAAAGAAGCATTGCTTGCATTAAAAGATGTTAAAGGAATTGGTGTAGTGCAATTAACCGATAAAGATGTAGTTAGACATAGGTTGGTTAGTAAAATTATTAAAGCATATAAGAGTATTGAAGTGGAATGATTTGGTCTTTAGTCTATGGACTTTAGACCAAAGACCAAAGACTAACAACCAAAGACAACCGACCAATAAAATCTGTGAAATCTGTGAGTTCTGCGTGACCAAAGACTAACAACCAAAGACCAAAGACCAAAATGGATACAATAAATAAAACAAATTTTAATTTCGAAAATCAAACTTCTGTATATAGAGGTAAAGTAAGAGAAGTTTACGGTATAAATGATAATTTATTAGTGATGATTGCAACCGATCGTTTGTCTGCGTTTGATGTGGTTTTGCCGAAACAGATTCCGTTTAAAGGACAGATTTTAAATCAGATTGCTTATCAAATGATGAAAGACACTAGCGATATTGTCCCAAATTGGTTGCTAGCAACTCCAGATCCAAATGTTTCGGTTGGTTATTTATGCGAACCTTTTAAAGTAGAAATGGTAATTAGAGGTTATTTATCTGGTCATGCTGCGCGAGAATATAAATTAGGTAAACGTTTGCTTTGTGGTGTAGAAATGGTTGATGGAATGAAAGAAAACGATAAGTTTCCAAATCCGATAATTACGCCAACAACCAAAGCAGTAAATGGCGAACATGATGAAGATATTTCTAGAGAAGCAATTTTAACACAAGGTATCGTTTCTGAAAGTGATTATTTACAATTAGAGAAATACACCAAAGCATTATTTAAAAGAGGTACTGAAATTGCCAAAAAAAGAGGTTTAATTTTAGTAGATACTAAATATGAATTTGGTAAAACAAAAGACGGTAAAATTGTATTGATTGATGAAATTCATACACCAGATTCTTCGCGTTATTTTTATTTAGATGGTTATCAAGAAAGACAAGATAATAACGAAAAACAAAAACAATTATCTAAAGAATTTGTTAGACAATGGTTAATTTCTAAAGGATTTCAAGGTAAAGAAAATCAAGAAATACCTGAAATGACCAAAGAAAAAATCACCGAAATATCTGAAAGATATATCGAGTTATACGAACAAATTACAGGTAAATCTTTTGAAAAAGGCGAAACCTATAATATCTTACAACGTATAGAAACTAATGTGGTTAAATATTTGAAACGTGTTTAATATTTATTCTTTATTAAAAAATTAGATATAACAAAATTCATAAAACGATATTTTTTTAAAAAGAACTCTTCTAGTATTAATATTCATTTGGATATTAATGCTAATAGGGTTGAATATTGATAAATACACAAAATTTTAACTGCCA
>JAMONN010000201.1 GCA_027065775.1 Flavobacteriaceae bacterium
TTTTTTCTTTTCACATACCTTAAAAGCACAACCGTATAATCGTGATTTAATGCTGGCAATGCTAGATAAAAATATCGAAATGTTAGATCATGAAACTTTGGTTAATGAAAAAGGGCAAAGAATTGTAGCATTTGGTAGATATGCAGGTATTGTTGGTGCATACAACGGTTTTAGAACTTATGGATTGAAATATGATTTATTTAATTTGCCTAAAGCAGAAAATCTACACGATCAACCAGAGTTAATTGAAAAATTAAAAGAAATAAAACCTAAATTACCAAATATTAAAATTGTTTTAACAGGTAAAGGAAGAGTTAGTAATGGTGCGAAAGAAATGTTAGATGGTATGGGTATGAAAGAAGTTACTGTCGATGAGTTTTTAAGTAATAATTTTGAAGAGTCTGTTTTTACACAAATAGACTCCTTAGATTATAATATTCGGAAAGATGGTAAAGTAGTAGATAAATATGATTTCTACAATAAGCCATCTGAATATAAAAGTAATTTTATGCGTTTTGCTAAAGTTGCAGATTTCTATATTTCTGGGCATTATTTTGGTGCAGGTTCGCCATATATTTTTACCAGAGAAAATGCTAAATCAAAAGATTTTAATATTAAAGTAGTAGCAGATGTAAGTTGTGATATTGACGGACCAGTTGCATGCACTATTAAACCAAGTACTATTGCAGACCCTATTTATGGTTATGATGTAATAACCGAGGAAACTACAAATTATAAAAATAAAGATGCTATTGCGGTAATGGCAGTAGATAATTTACCTTGTGAATTACCTAGAGATGCTTCATTAGGCTTTGGTAAAATGTTTGCTAAATATGTGATTCCATCATTTTTTAATAAGGATAAAGAAGGTTATTTAGAAAGAGCACTTATGACTAAAAACGGTAAGTTAACAAAACACTTTAGTTATTTACAAGATTATGTAGATGGTAAATAATTCAGATTCTTAAACACAAAAAAAGACTACTATTAATAGTAGTCTTTTTTTGTGTTTATTATATTGTAAAATATTACTTCTTAATTCAAGTGAAAAATTGCACCAATTTTAAATAACACTTGAGAATCATTATTTTCATTTCCGCTACCTTGAGGTGTCAAACCATCAATATCATCAGAGTTAAATGATTGAAGTCTACCTTCCGCAACTAAATCTACATTATCTAATTTATAACGTACTCCCAAACCATATGTGAAAGATATTGTATTCATATCATTACTTAAATCATTTGAATTTGAAGAAAAATCTATAGCGTTATATGGATTTCCATTTTCAAAATCAAAAGATACTTTAGATGAAGTATATGAAATACCAGTTAAGAAATAAGGTTCTAGTTTAGAAGAAGTTTTATTTAAATTCATAAAATACCATTCTCCAAAACCACCAAAATTAAATAATTTAACTTCACCAGTCATACCTTTAAATTTAGCAGCAGTAACTTCATTACTTGATTCTACAGGTGCATTGTTATGCTCTAAATTTGTTTTAGAAAAAGATATTTCAAATCTTTGTTTATAGTGTTCAGACATCCAAGTAAAAAATTTAGAATTGTATCTAGACTCAGTAAAATCCATAATATATGCTACTCCAAAATCAAAACCTACATTATTTGTATCACTAGAAAACTCACCAGATTCTCCAAAATCTGTTTGCATAAATACTGGCCCTAAAAAGACACCTACTTCACTATTAACAATAGTATTTTGGGCATTTGTGTTTATAAAAGCGATAAATAAAAATGCTACTAATAACGTTTTAAATAGTTTCATAATTTTTTGTTTATTGTATAATAGTCGACAAATATAGAGAAATTTATATAATTAATAAGTGTGAAATCAATATTTTTAAGTGTTTGGAGACCAAAAAACTTTATTAAAATTCATTATTTTATTATTTTCTATAATAATGCCTTCACTTTCTAACAACTGTTGCATTAAATTAGTGCCGTCAAAATGATGCTTTCCGGATAAAATCCCTTTACTATTTACAACTCTGTGTGCAGGTACTGTATCATCATTGCGTGTCTTATTCATTGCCCAACCAACCATTCTTGCGGATCTAGCAGCGCCTAAATACTTTGCTATTTCTCCATAAGATGTTACTCTGCCATATGGTATTTGTCTAGTGACAATATATACTCTTTCAAAAAAATTTAATTCCTCTTTCATTAAGATTAAAAATTTAATCTAAATTTAATATAAGTAATTGGTTTGTTTTTTTCTAGATACTGTTTTTCGTAAAATGTTTGTGTGTCTGTTGCCTCTCTTGGAGATTCACCATTATTATAAATATGATGATGTGCATACAAAATCTCTTGATTTAAGCCTGTTAACAAACCTAATGTGTAACCGTGCATATATTCGCTGTCGGTTTTAAGGTGCACAAAACCATTTTTTTCTATAATAGTATGGTATTTTTTAAGAAAATCTATATTTGTAAGTCTATGAATAGTTCTTGTAAATTTAATTTGTGGATCTGGAAAAGTTATCCAAATTTCAGAAATCTCATTTTCATCAAAACATAGATCAATCAGTTCAATTTGTGTTCTTAAAAACGCGACATTGGTTAAGTTATCTTCTATGGCAGTTTTGGCACCTCGCCAAAAACGCGCACCTTTAATATCCACACCTATATAATTAATATTCGGATTTTTTTTTGCTAAAGCAATAGTGTATTCGCCTTTACCACAACCTAATTCTAATACTATTGGGTTGTTGTTTTTGAAAAAACTAGACCATTTTCCTTTACGATTAAAACCGTTAAGAACTTCTTCTCTAGTTGGTTGAATTACATTATTGAAAGATTCGTTTTCACGAAATCGTTTGAGTTTATTTTTGCTTCCCAAAATATTATTCGGTTCCTTCTTTTTTGAAAATACGTAATTTCATTAACCAATAAACAAAAAGAAATGCTGTTATTAGAAATAATACAGTATTAAAAAAATTAGCAGTCCACCAAGCTTCATTCTTATTAATACCAGATAACCAAGTATAAGGTTTAAAAAGTACGTTTGTACAAAAATCACCAATTGCTTTAAAAATATTTAAGGTCATAATTTTTAATCTTATTTTAATAAAGAGCAAAAGTAATAAATATTTGTTTTATTTCTTACTTTATACAACCTAAAGTTGAGGTTTTTACAATTTTTTTCCGAAAGCTAAATCGCCCGCATCACCTAAACCTGGAATTATATATCCTTTTTCGTTTAGTTTATCATCAATAGTACTAATCCATAATTCTGTATTTTCAGGAAAATGGTTTTTTATAAATTCAACACCTTCCGTTGAACCAACAACAGCAACAATATGAATTTTTTTAGGATTACCATGTTTTAATAACGCTTTATAAACTGCAACTAAAGAACTACCTGTTGCTAACATTGGATCTGCTAAAATTAAGGTTTTGTTTTCTAATGAAGGCGACGCAAAATATTCTACAATAATTTCTGAATTTTTGTTTCTATATGCAGAAATATATGCGTTTTCAGCAGCATCAAAATAATTTAATAAACCTTGGTGTAAAGGTAAACCTGCTCTTAGTATAGAGCATAAGACTATATCTTCATGTATTAGTTTTGTTTCTTTTTTGCCTAATGGTGTTTTAACTATGCTTTTTTTGTAATTAAGTGTTTTACTTAACTCGTATGCTGTTATTTCACCAATTCTTTCAATGTTACGTCTAAAACGCATGGCATCTTTTTGAATATTTTCATCTCGTAATTCTGCAATAAAAGTATTTAAAATGGAATTTTCTTTCTCTAAAGAATGGACTATCATAATTAGTTAATTTATACAAAGATATACATTTGATTTTTTTGGAATGGTATTTGTAACAGAAAAATCACATATAAATATGTAGTGAAGAGATAAAATTATTGTATCTTCACGTTTTAAATTAAATTATTAATCAATTAAAAAAATTAAAATTATGGGATTATTTTCTTTCATTAAAAATGCTGGAGCTAAAGTATTTGGAATTGGAAAAACAACAGAAGAAGAAGCGGTAGAAGCAGCTGTAGAAAGAGCAACAAAATTAGTAAGTGCTGTAGATGCTTTAGGTTTTGAAGTAACGGATTTAGATGTTGTTGTTGATGGCGATACTGCATTAGTTTACGGGGAAGCTGCTGATCAAGCAACTAGAGAAAAAGTTATTTTAGTAGTAGGAAATACCGAAGGTATTGCCGAAGTAGACGACAGAATGACTACTGCTATTGAAGAAGAAGCACCAGCACAATTTCATGCTGTTGTAAGTGGTGATACTTTAGGTAAAATGGCTAAAAAATATTATGGAGACGCAATGAAGTATCCTGTTATTTTTGAAGCTAACAAACCTATGTTATCTCACCCAGATAAAATTTATGTAGGGCAAACTTTACGTATACCTTCTTTAGACTAAAAAATCTAAAAATTTTTATAAAAAGGTTGTCATTTTGGCAGCCTTTTTTGTTTTAAAACTCTTTTAAATCTTCTATTTTAAAATTCCATTCAGGAGTTTTTAGATCTTTTAAATTTTCGGTTTTATACCAAGGTGAAATTTTAGTGTTATTAAAGTTTCTTAAAATATGAATTTCTTGTGCTGGCATATAACTTTGTGCTAACATAAAAATAGTTTCATTTTTTAAATTCTTTGCCATATCTACTACAATAATAGCATGACCTGGACTTCCGCCCTGGATAAAAACATCACCAATTTTCATATTATTAATAGATGCATTTTTAAGTTCTTTCTCTAAAGAAAGCGTTCCTGCATACATAAAAATATATTGCATGTATTTAGAAAATGACTTGTATGATGTAGATTCTTTATTCGTTTTATACCAATTTACTTTATTTCCGTTTATGTTTAATCGAAAACCTTTACGCCATTTAGAATATGCAACATTAAAACCATTTGTAAAATTAAAATGAATTTCATTATATCGTTTTTGTTGATATAAAAACTCGGCTCTTAATCGCATAGTTGCATCTGCACATTGTTGTAAATCTCTTTTACCAACAGTAATATCTAAAATTGCAGCATGTACATCTTGCCTGTTTTTTAATTCTCCATTATATAAATGAACTTTAGCATTATTTGGTTTTAATTTAAAATTTTGCAAGTAATTTTCGAACGAATTCGATTTTGTATCAACTCTTTTAAATTCTTTAGGAGTTAAAAAACGTGTTTTAATAGACAGTCCTTTTTCTTGAACAATTTCAATTTTTTGTTTTGTAATTGAGATTTGTTTTTGAACATCAAAATCACAAGATAGTAATGCAAAAATTAGTATTAATAATAAATTCTTCATTTAATAAAAACGAATAAAATTCAATAATATTTCTTTTTTAACCAAAGTGAAACTTTTACTAATAAAATTAAAACAGGTACTTCTACTAATGGTCCAATTACACCTGTAAATGCTTGTGGAGAGTTTAACCCAAAAACGGCGATTGCAACGGCAATAGCAAGTTCAAAATTATTACCTGTTGCTGTAAAAGCTACGGAAGCATTTCTTTTATAATCTACATTCATTTTTTTAGAAATGAAAAAACTTATAAAAAACATGATTACGAAGTAAATAATTAATGGCACTGCAATTAATATAACATCAAAAGGTAATTCCACAATTTTGTCGCCTTTTAAGCTAAACATTAATACAATTGTTGCTAATAATGCAATTAATGTTATTGGTGATATAAATGGAATAAATTTATGGTTATACCAATCTATTCCTTTAGATTTCACTAAAAAATAGCGACTTAAAAAACCTGCTAAAAACGGAATACCTAAATAAATTAAAACACTTTTAGAAACCTCCAACATCGAAATGTTAATTTCATAACTTGCTAAACCGAAATATTTTGGTAAAACACTAATAAATAACCAAGCGTAAAAACTATAAGTAAATATTTGAAAAATACTATTTAAAGCAATTAGTGTCGCTGCATATTCTCTACTTCCATCGGCTAAATCATTCCAAACAATTACCATAGCGATACATCTTGCTAAACCAATTAAAATTAAACCGACCATATAATCTGGGTGATTTGGTAAAAATATAATTGCTAAAGAAAACATTAATATAGGACCAATTATCCAATTTAATATCAATGAAATAGACATTAATTTAATATCTTTAAATGCTTTTGGAATTAATTTATAATCTACTTTAGCTAATGGAGGATACATCATTAATATTAAACCAATTGCTAAAGGAATATTAGTAGTACCAATAGATAATTTTTCGGTTACATTTGCAATATTCGGAAACACGTAACCTAAACTTACGCCAATTGCCATAGCAAGAAAAATCCATAAGGTTAAATATCTATCTAATGTTTTTAGTCTTTTTTTCATTGTATCTTTATTGGAATACTTATATTTATTGGAATTCAGATGACACACAACAGATTGTGATTTTAAAATCTGTAATAATCCGTGTCATCTGTGTTCTAATTGTTTTAACAACAACCTGAGTCAGAACAACAAGAAGTTTCTTCAATAATCTCTTCTGTTTCGCAACAAGATTCTTGATCTGTACCACAAACATCTGGCGCTTTACATAATGTTTTTTCTGAATACAATTTTACAATTAATTGCGTTTCATTTATTTCAAAATCAGAAACATTCATAATAGACGTATGAAATTCTTCATTACCAAATTCAACTTTCAAATCGGTTTCTTGCCATAACGGATTAATACTATCTACTTTTTCTATAATAGAAAGTACTTTGTCTACTGTTAGATATTCTTTTTTGCCAATTTCAGATGGACTTTCCCATAATTGTAAATGTGTTTCTTTCCAATTATTTGTGTTTCCACCACAATCAACTGAATTAAAATGCACGTTTTTAATTTCGGTTAGATGGTAGTTTGTTCCAGCATATTTATCTTTTGCAAATTCGAATAATAATGCTTTGTTTTTGTTTTCATTTAGTTTATTTATAAATTCTTTTGTTTTCATATTTGTTATTTAATTTTTCTTAAATTATTATTATAAAACGAATAGAAATCTACTAAGATTTCATTTCTAATTCTTCTAAATTCTTTTAAAACTTCTTCTTCTGTACCTTTTAGTTCATCGGGATCTTCAAAACCAATGTGTACTGTATGTTTGACTTTACCTAAAAAAACAGGGCAATTTTCTTTAGCATTTCCGCAAACCGTTATTACATAATCAAAAGACTGCTTTAAAAAAGGTTCTAATAATTTCGGTTTGTTTTCACTAATGTCTATTCCGATTTCTTTCATTACTAAAACAGCATTTTTATGTACGTATTTGGATGGTTTTGTGCCTGAAGAATATACTTGCAAATTTTCATTAAACGATTTTAAAAAACCTTCTGCCATTTGACTTCTACAAGAATTACCTGTACATAAAATTAATACTTTTCCCATTCTTTACTCTATTTACTTTTACCCAAAACTTTTACTGTTAACAACAACTAATTTTAGAGAAATCTTGATTAAATAATTTTTCGAATAATTTTTTTGCTTCCTTCCAATTTTCTTGATGAATGCAATACTTTACTTTTGGTGTTTCAATTTCTCCAATAATTAAACCTGCTGCTTTTAATTCCTTTAAATGTTGAGAAATAGTAGATTGTGCTAACGGAATTATCTCCATCAAATCACCATTATAACAACAAGATTGGTTGCTTAAATATTTTAGTATCGCTAACCTTACCGGATGTGAAATTGCTTTCGCAAAACGCGCAGTATCTTCGGTAGATTTAGAATAAAAAATATCTTGTGTGGATCTTTTCATAATAATTATAAATTTAACATCGCAAATGTACGATTAATATTTAATTTACTTTAATAAAAAATTTAGATTAATAAAGTAAACGTATTTTTTGTGAAATATTCTCTCTAAGAAAGTCCCTAAGACGCAAAGATTAATTAGGGACGAAAACATCTATTTTTATTTGCCTTTTGTGCTTTAGAGATTGAAACAAGGAGTTTTTTATTACTCAGATTTATTATTCGTTATTTTCTAAACATTATCAAATAGGTGACAAACCGTTTTTTTTTAACCGAAATGACCAAATTTTAATACATTGCCAAAAGTGAAATTTTTTCTATTGTGTAACAAAACTAATTAATTGACCTTAACACAAAACCCAGATTTAATTGGTCATAGTATTAAGTAAAATCAGAACCCTTTAAGCAAAATAAGAAATGCTCAAACCTGTGGTAAATTTAAATTACGGTATTGTAAATATTATTCTTTGAATTTCGCAATACCTTCTTTTAACCACTTGTAATATTTATTAATATCGGGATCGTAATATGTTGAACCATTAATGGTTTTTTCTTCGTTATTGAGAATCAAATACATTGGTTGTACATTTGCATTATATTTTAATGTCTGAAATTCACTCCATTTTCCACCAATAGTTTTCACTTTACTTCCATCGATTTTTGAAATAAATTGTTCATTTTTAGGTAATTTTTTTCTAAAATCTACATATAAAGAAATCAGTACTACTTTGTTTTTTAAAAGATTTAATACTTTTGGATCAGACCAAACTTGCTCTTCCATTTTACGACAATTTACACAGGCTTTACCTGTAAAATCAAGTAATATTGGTTTACCAACTTTTTTAGCATAGGCTAAACCTAAATTGTAATCTTCAAAAGCAATAATATCATAAGGTTTCATTAAATGAGCTCCTTCTGGTAATTCAAAATCTTTATTATTTACATTTGAAGAAGCAAAAGAATTTCCTAATTTTTGATAACCAACTCCATAAGGAGACTCACTATAATGCATTGGTGGTGGAAAACCGCTAATTAATTTTAATGGCGCACCCCAAAGTCCTGGAATTAAATAAATAACAAATGTTAAGGTTAACAAACCTAACATTAATCTTCCAACAGAAATATGACTCAAAGGCGAGTCATGCGGTAATTTAATTTTACCAAATAAATATAAAACTAACGCTGAAAAAATAGCAATCCAAATTGCTAAAAACGTTTCTCGTTCTAAATAATGAGCCTCTATAACAAGATCTGCGTTTGATAAAAACTTAAATGCCAATGCTAATTCAATAAAACCAAAAACAACTTTAACTGTATTTAACCAACCTCCTGATTTTGGCATTTTTTTAATCCATTCTGGAAAAATAGCAAACATTACAAAAGGTAATGCTAATCCAATACCAAAACCAAGCATAGCGATTGAAAGTGCATTTGCTCCACCATCAGTAGAAAGAACACTTCCTAAAATTAAACCTAACGCTGGTCCTGTACATGAAAAAGAAACAATAATTAAAGTTAATGCCATAAAGAAAATGCCCATTAATCCTTTTGCTCCAGAAGCTTTATCTGCAGAATCAGATAACTTATTAGGTAAAACAATTTCAAACGCACCAAAAAATGACATTGCAAAAACGATAAATATCACGAAAAACGTAATATTTAAGGGAATATTTGTTGAGATTGAATTAAAAATATTAGGGTTTATTGATTCGAAAATATGAAAAGGCACACTGATAAGTAAGTAAATAAAAATAATACTTAATCCGTAAAAAATTGCGTTAAATTTACCTTTTGCCTTACTTTTATTTTGTTTTAAGAAAAAACTCATCGTCATTGGTATCATTGGAAATACACAAGGTGTTAATAAAACCAATAAACCAGCTAATAATGTAGCAAGAAAAATACTTAATAAACTTTTCTTCTCTTCTTTTTCTTCTAAGACATCAGATTTAGTAACCGCAATTGCCTTACTTAAATCAAAATGAAAATCTCCACCAATAAGAACGCAAGCAGTTTTGCAAGCTTGACCAAAAACATTCATCGTTACTTTAGAGACATCGTCTTTAAGTAACTTAATTTTCTGCTTTAGTATGGTTTCTTGTATAAAAAAAGTTTCTTCTTTTTTCCAAGTTTCTGAATATTCTTTATGTGTTTTGCCTTCTAATGCTTTACCAACAATTGTAAATAAAGAATCCGCTTGTTCACTTGTGAACTCCAAAGGTAATGAAGCACCTTCTACATTATACTGCGAATATAAATGCCACTTATCTTCAATTTCCGCTTTAAAAACTAGATAATATTCTTTGTCATTTATTTTTTCGACACTGGTTGACCAAGTTACAGGATCTTTAAATCCGCCTTGATCATTACCAACACTAAATTGTGAAAATGATGTTGTTGAAAAAACGAATAATATAACTAATAGACTAAATACTTTCTTCATCTTTATTAATTTCTTTAATATTTTATATATAACGATTTACTCTAAATTTACCCTAAAAACTAATAAGATATTTCTAAAATTTGACTTGTTTTATCTGTTACTTTAAACCTGTTATCTTGACGTTTGCCAATAACCCAAACTATTTTAGTATCCGACAAAAGTAACCAAATATTTTCTTTTTCTAAAAGTGAATATTTTTCGTCTTTAAAAAACTTACTTAGTTTCTTTTTACCTGTCATTCCTATTGGATAAAAATAGTCGCCATTTTGCCATTTTCTTACTTTTAGTGGGAACTTTAACAAATCTTTATCAAATATAAGGTTTTGGGTTAAAGGTTTTGGATTAAAGGTTTTACTTTGGTTGTTTAAAATTAATTTTACGCTAACTTTAAATTTTTGATTTTGAATGTTGAATTCCGTGTCATTTTCTTCAATACTAAATACTTTTTGCTTTTTGCTCTTCGCTTTTTCAACCTCAGCAAGTAATAAATAATCTCTATCTTTAATTAAACGATGAGTTTTAGAAAATATTTGTTTTCCGCTTTGTGTAGTTAGTAAATTTAAAATGTCATTCCATTCTGTAAATCCGTATTCTTTTAGTAATTCGTATAAATATACTTTTGGGTGTTTTAGATTTTGAATTTTTTGAATGTTTAATTTCAGTACCGATCTTCCCTCTTCGCTCTTATTTATATTAAAAATTTCTTCTCTAACCTCAGTAACTTTTTCATTTATAATTTTTTCACTGTCTTTTAAATGTAAAGTTGTGTTTTTAAACGAATCTAATATATTGGGGTTTATCTCTTTTAAAATGGGTAATACTTTGTGTCTAATTTTATTACGTGTATATTTTGTATTCGCATTAGATTGATCTTCTCGCCAATTAATATTGTTTTCTTTGGCAAAATTTTCAATATGTTCTCGAGAAAATTCGAGTAATGGTCTAACGGTTTTATTGTTGATAACCGGAATACCTGTTAAACCTTGCAAACCAGTTCCACGAGTAAAATTTATTAAAAATGTTTCTAAATTATCGTTTAAATTATGTGCCGTTAAAACATAATCTAAATTGTTTTGTTTAAGTAATTCCTCAAACCAATTATAACGTAAATTTCGTGCTGTTTCTTGTATAGAAAGTTTATTTTCTTTAGCGTATTCTTTGGTTTTAAAAGATTTAATAAAAACTGGAACTTTTAAATTTTTAGCAAGTTCTCTAACAAATTTTTCATCTTTATTACTTTCTTCTCCTCGTAAATTAAAATTGCAATGTGCTAAAGAAATAGCAAAATTTAATTGCTGTAATAAATGTGTTAATATGACTGAATCTATGCCACCAGAAATAGCAATTAAGATTTTTGATTTTCTTAAAAATGCGAAATTCTTGTTTATATGGTTGTTAAATTCTTGATACACTTGGCAAATGTAAGGATTTAACCGCAAAGGTCACAAAGGGTTTTCGCAAAGGTCACAAAGAAATACGAAACCTTTGTGAACCTTGCGTTTTTCTTAGCGTTCCTTGCGGTTAAATCAATTTACTCAATTTCAAATTCTTTTAAAACGGTATTTATTTCCACTTTATATTTCCCTTTTGGTAAATAATAGTTGCCGTTTTTTCGTTTTTCTATCTTTAAGACTTTGTCTTTTTTAAGCAATTTTTTTTTGATTTTCTCTGAAATATTCAAGTCATACACATAAAAATTAATTCCTTTTTCTGTTCGAATATCTTTTGTGAATAAAATTTCAAGTGGTTCTTTTCTATAAGTTAAAAAAAAAATGTTTTTAGCATAATTAAAATTTCAAAGAACCTAATTTTTTTCAATTGTAAATTTTTTATTCCATTTAATTTCTATATTTAGTGGGTCTAATTTTATTTCCTTAACATTAAAAAAAACATCTTTAAAAGTAATCTCCATATCTACTTTTTGCATGTCATTTAAATTTCCCTTAGGCATCCTATCCCACTTTAGGGAGATGCTTTTTTTTCCGCGAGGAGCCAATACAAAGGTTTTTTTAGTGTTTTTTGAAGTGTATATTCTTCCGTCAGGCATTTTTACCCCAACCCTATATGGGTAAATTATAATATAATCATTTCCTTTATTTCTTAACTCAATTTTTACAGTCATTTTTTGTGATTTTCGTATAGGGATTGATACTTTACAATACACATCTTTAAATGAAAAATCTTTTTTAACCATAGGAATTTCAAAATTCTTAACATCTATTGAAGATTCATTTTCGTTAAGAACCGTTAGTCCTTCTAAAATAATATTAAAATCATTCTCTCTTTTTACAACTTTTTTCTCTACATTTATTGTTTGACCTTTTGTTTTAGAAGGTGCAATTAATTTTGACTTACCAATAAAATCAAGTTTAGTTTTATTTATAAGAACTTTACTTTCTTCAGGATCGAAAAGTATAAAATCACTTATTTTATTAGTTAGTTTTAACGCAAATTTTATACCTTCTTTGTAGTCTACAATATTTTTAATTAGAACATTATAATTGTTTTGTTCAATAGACTTTTCGAAATAAAAAACTTTTTCATATTTGTCTATAGTATCATTATTAGAATTTTGTGCTATTATAAATGTATATATAAATAATAGACTAAGAGTGAATATTTTTTTCATAATTGTTATATATTTAGATTCGATATCGCAAAAATTATGCCAATTGTATCTTACTGATAGACTGTCAGGCAAATGTATTAAACTTTCATTAAATCTAATATCTTTATGAGGTAATGGTTTCATTTTTATGTTTTTGACACCAATTTTACTGGTTTTTTCATTCTTCAATAAATTTAATACTATTTTGTTGAGTATTGAAAAATTTCTGTATTGAGTTTTCTTTTCTTTTTTTGAAGCGTCTTTTCTAAAAGCGTACTATTAGGAGAGTATCCTTAATTACACAAATAATTTAGTTAATCTATACAGGAGTAATTTCACGTCTCTAAATTCTTTTATTTTAGCATTAAAAGATTCCGCAGAGGCATTAAGTATTCATTTATCTCACTATTAGTAGAATACAAATACATTACAAATTTATTAATACAGGTAAAACCAAGATAAACCACAATTTTGTTATCCCTTTAAACTTTAGAAAATTTTAAAACTTAGCATACTTATAATTCACTTAGTTTTTCTATTTTTACGTTTGTTAAATAATAACCAACTGTTTAAAAACGTAAAAATAGACATATATGGCTAAAATAAATAATTTCAAATTAGAATCTTTAAGGAAACAAATTGATTTCATTAAATCTAAGACGTCTAAAGAAATATATAGAATTGCAAGAAATTTTTATGAGAGCGATAAAGTTCAAATTTTATCACAAGGTAAAGATTATTATGAATTTGATGTCGAAGATAAAGATACTATATATGGCGTTTCTGTTAACATCTTTGAAGATGAAGAAAATAGTTTCAGATACGAATTAAGTTGCAAATGTAAATCTGAAGAAATTTGTACGCATAGAATAGCAATTTTTTTAAATTTAGAAGAAATTCTTTTAGATAATACTTCCAATAAAATGCTTTCTGGTAAACAATATACTAGAGAAGGTATGATTAAAAGGGTTTTAGATGAACGAAGAAAAAAAGCATTTTCTGAAGAATTCCATTTAACTTTTTCTAAAAATATTTATGGGGAACATCTATTAGAAACAGAGCGAAATATAAAATATAAACTAACGTTTAGAGACTATAAAAATGAAATAGGATACTGTACTTGTCCTGATTATAGTAAAAATAAATTAGGCACTTGTAAGCACTTAATTTATGCTTTTTCAGAATTAGAAAAACAACAATTATCTAAATTTAATTTAACTGATTTTCCTTTTGTGGATGTTTATTTAAATCCACTTAATAATTCACAAATAAAATACTTTTATCCAAACAATTTAGAAGTAAATACACAATCACTTTTAGATGTTTATTTTAATGATAAAGGTAATTTTGATAAAGAAGATTTAACCGATTTTTTACATTTTATAAAACAAACAGAAGATTTTGATAACATTTTAATTCGCACAGAAGTTTATGATTTAGTAGAACAGGCTTTCGATAAAAGAATTATTAAGCAAATTAAAGAAAGCACAAAAATTGATTTAACTTCAATTAAAGCAACGTTATTTCCGTATCAAATAGAAGGAATTGAGTTTGCTACCTACAAAAAAGGAGCCATAATTGCCGATGAAATGGGTTTAGGGAAAACGCTTCAAGCCATTGGAACTGCAATTGCTAAAAAACAACTTTTTGATTTTGAACGTACTTTAATTATCTGCCCTGCATCACTTAAAGATCAATGGAAAGATGAAATAGAAAAATTTTCTGATGAAAAAGCAACTGTTGTTTACGGTTATCCCAAACAACGAGAAAAAATTTACAAAACAGACTCCAATTATTTTCATATTATTAATTATGAAACGGTTCTAAGAGATAAAGATGTCATTAATAAAGTTGGCTACGATTTTATTATTCTTGACGAAGCTCAACGTATAAAAAATTACGAAACAATTACAGCAAATGCCGTAAAATCATTACATAAAAAACACGGTTTAGTCATTACAGGTACACCAATAGAAAATAAATTAATAGACCTTTATTCTATTGTAGAATTTTTAGATAATAAGATGCTCTCACCAATGTGGGAATTTTCGTATCAACATTGTTATTTTGACAAAACATCTAAAAATAAAATTACAGGTTATACCAATTTACAAGAACTTAAAAATAGACTAAAATCACTACTATTAAGAAGAACTAAAAAAGAAGTTATTTCTCAACTTAGCAGTCTTCAAGAAATTACAATTCCTGTTGCAATGCATCCAAAACAAAGAGAATTACACGCTTCTTTTGCAGGTGGAGTTGCTAAAATTTTGGGCAAAAAATTTAAAACATCATTCGATTGGCAAAAATTAACCATGCTTTTACAAAGTATGCGTATGGTTTGTAATTCTACTTATTTAATAGATACAGAAACCAATTTCTCACCTAAATTAACCGAATTAAAAGATGTATTATTTGAAAAATTAGATTTAAAAAATAACCATCGAAAAATTATTATTTTTTCTGAATGGATAAAATCTAACAAATTAATAGGCGATTTATTAAGAGAAAATAATATTGGTTATACCGAATTAAATGGAAAAGTGCCTGTAAAAAAACGCCAAGCGTTGATAAATGAATTTGAACAAAATGAAAAATGTCGTGTATTTTTATCTACCGAAGCTGGCGGTTCTGGTCTAAATCTTCAAGTAGCAGATACAGTAATTAATTTTGAATTACCATGGAATCCTGCAAAGAAAAACCAGCGAATTGGTAGAATTGATAGGTTAGGACAAAAAAATAAATCTTTAATAGTTGTTAATTTTATCACTAAAGATTCTATTGAAATGAAAATTGCCTCAGGATTAATGGCAAAACAAGAATTGTTTGACAATGTTTTAAATTACGATTCAACTATGCAAACAGTAGATTTTTCTGATAAAGGAAGAGCACAATTTTTGCAAGAGTTAGAATTGTCTATGCAAGAATTTACAAAAGATGACATTGAAAAACGACCAATAATTGATGATTTAGAAGAGGAAATAATTGAATTAATTACGACAGAACAGCAAAAAGTAGTTTCCGAAGAACAAAAACAAGAAAAAATAGTACGTATTAAAAAACTCGAAGAAATGGAAACCGTAATGAATAAAGGCATGGAATTTTTAGCAGGTATGTTTAAAATGGCAACAGGAAACGAATTAAAATCAGACAATAATAAAATAGAAATTGATAAAGAAACAGGTGAAGTTGTTATGCGTTTTAAGATGGAGTTTTAGTTTAAAACAGTTACTCTAAAATTTTATACCAGTAATGAAACGCTTCTAAGTTGTGTTTTTTAATTTGTTAAGAGTTGCGTATTTTGGATTGTTAATATTCCAAGATTTCATATCAACAGACTTATTAAACCTTTGAATTGCAATTTTATTTTTTTCGATTTGTTTTGCAATATACGATGCTTTGGCTACAGCAATTTGTGCTTGAGGTTCTCTAAAGACAGATAAAACCAAGATAAACCGCTAATTGTTATACCTATGTTATACCTTTCTTTTCAAAATCTCTTTATAAAACTTAACAATGCAAAAAGTATTCGATTCAATTTATAATACAATATTGAAAATAAAACCAAATCTTAAAACAATCGTTCTTCTAAAGCATTTTTCCATTTATAAAATCCTTTTCCAGAGTCTTTATAATCATGAATAATTCGACTAAAATTTTCTAAATTATTTTTTAAAATAGATTGACGACCGCTATTTCGTATTTGATTTAATAACTGATTAATTTTAGCTAATTCTTGATTAAAAAGAGTTGGATTTTTACTTATTGACCAAATATAAGTCGCTTCTTTAGTGTCTAGTGTTTCTAAAACAAGATGGTAATTTTCTTTTCCATTTATTAAAAAAACAAACGAAAATGGTTGTAAAACAAATCTAATTTTTAAAATTTTATGATTATGGTGTTTTGAAAGATATAAAAGTTGATTTTTATGAATGTAATTTTTACTAGTCAATAGCGATTCTAATAAATCGTTTTCCGATTTAAATAAACTGTTTATTTTAGTTATTAATCCTTCTTCCTCTTTATTTTCAATCTTCTTTTTTTTAATAAAATTATGGGTTACAAATTTAAATTTCACACTTTCAATAATTTCTTTATTTATTTGATTAATATCCTTTGAAGTTGCTATTTGAGACACAATGTTATTACTTTCAAATTCTACATAAATATGAACGCTAATAAATTTTGATTTCAATACTTTTATAAAATAAGGTTTTAAAACTTCAAATTCTGGTTGTATTTCTTCGTTTTCAATTTCAAATTGAATCGTAGTTTTAGTTGGTAAATTATTATAAGCAAAACAAATCATTCCATAATGAAATTCCAATTCATTTACAGGAACTTTAATGGTTTTATCAATAGTAATAACTTTTATTTTAGTTGTTTTAGTTTCATCAAAATCATCAAATAAAGTTGCTTGTTTATCAAAATTTCGATAGTATGTATTTCTTTTTAAAAATAATTTATTGAGATACGAAATTTTAATATCTCTATAATCGTAAATAATTGGCGTTAATTCAGACCTTTGAATTCTTCCAATATATTGAATTAATTTTCCTTTAAATGAAAAAGGATAAACTAGAAAAAGGCAGGATATATTTTTCACATCTGTTCCTTCACCAAAATACTGACCTGTGGTTATAATTACTTGATAATTATCTTGTTGAATGTTTTTCCATTTTGCTTTTCTTGAAATATCATTGTCTTCTCCTGAGATTGTAATTATTTGATATTGGTTCTTTAAATACTGATTTAAAACTTTAATATGATCAACTCGTTCTGTAATAATTATAATTTTTCTTCCTTTATCTAATTCATAACAAATATCTTTTAGAATAATATTATTTCTCTCAGAATCATGAATTAATATTTTTGACAAGGTTTCAAACTGATCAGTTTTGGAATTAAAAGGAACATTTAGTTTGGTGTTTTTAATAACAATTCTCGCTTTTTTAAACGTCTCTATTTCTTGAGGTTTAATTTCAGAAATAATTTTACCTATATAAATAAATAGTAATTTTTCATCATTATGTTTCCTAAATGGTGTTGCTGTTAATCCATATTGATAATAAGGATTTAATAGGTGTATTGTTTCTCTAAAAGATTTTGCAGGAACATGATGGCATTCATCAATTATAATGATTCCAAAAGCATCGTTAAAATCTTTAGGGTTATTTTTAATTTTTTTTGCTAAAGTTTGAATCAAAGCGACGGTAATTTTTTTACCAATTTTCATTTTTCCTTGTCCAATTTTACCAATCTCTCGTTTTGGTATTCCAAAGAAGTTTTCGATTCGCTCAACCCATTGTTCTGCAATCTGTTTTCTATGCGTAATAATAAGTGCAGGTTGCTTTTTTTGCTCAATGAGTTTAAGACCAATAATTGTTTTTCCAGATCCTGGAGGAGAAACAATAATTCCAAAGTCTTTTTTTGAAGCAATATTTAGCGGAATATGTTGGTGTTTTAACAGTTTTATGGAAGAAGAAATTTTAATCGATTCTGATTTTTTTCTTTGATCTAAAAAATTATATTCCATTTTATTTTGGATACAAAAACGAATCAGTTTACCAATAAAACCTCTTGGTATTTCAATATGATGTTCTTGTTCATCTATTAATTTAAAATAGCGTTCTGTTTTCCAAGTGCTTTTCCCCATTTTGTTTTTTACAAAAAAATTGGAATTATAAAAATTTAATTGGTCTTTTAAAAAAGTGATTAACAAATCATTTAGCCCATTTCTGTTGAGAATAATGCTGCTTTTTAAAATAATTTGAAGTTTTCCAGAAATAGGAATATTTACGTTTTTCGTTTTAACATCATTAAAATTTAAATCCGTATTTTTAAAGGACTGAAAAATAGTATCTAAAGTTGTTATTTGAACTCTTTTTATTTCTTTTAAAAATTCCCATTGATTTTTGTATGCAACAAAAGTTTCAGGGTTAATAAAACAAGTGTTATTTTGATTTAAGGTTTTTCCATTAAGCGGAAGTGCAATTAAATTTCCTAGTCCTTTTCCAGAAAGATAGTCTTGATTTGGAAATAACCTGTCGAAACTTGTATTTCTGTCAAATTTAGAAAAAACACTATTCTGTTCAAAAAGTGTTAGTATTATTTTTCTGCTTTTTATTGCTGGATAAGTTTGTTCAAAAAACAACCAAATATGACCACCATTTCCAGAACGTGAACGTTCTAAATATGCAGGTAAATTATGTTTTCGGCATATTTCTAATGCTTTTTTGCATTGTTCTTTCCAATCACCTTTATCGAAATCGGCTACAATAAACCAAGAAGTATTGTTTTTTAAAAGCGGATAAATACCTATAAACTGCCTTCCTTCTATATGCTTTATTATCTGTTGACTGTTTAATTTTAGATACGATTTATCTGTGTAGTTTTTAAATGCCCCTCCATTTTGTTTATGTAAACGATACATATAAGGATCAAAAAAATAGGCTGGCATATATCCTTTTCGGTTTCCTTTTTCCCATCTAATAGCAAAAACATCTTCTCTTCCTTTAAAAAGAGAACAGAATAATTCTAATTTTTCTTGGTTTATACTATTATTCATATTAATTCAATTACTCTAAAGTTTTATACCAGTAATGAAACGCTTCTAAATTATGCTTTTTAAGTTTATTAAGTACAGAATATTTAGGCATATTTATATTCCAAGATTTCATATCAGCAGACTTATCAAACCTCTCGATTATTATATTCTTTCTTTCAATTTGTTTTGCAATATACGATGCTTTGGCTACAGCAATTTGTGCTTGAGGTTCTCTAAATCTTTCACCATAAATAAAACTTGTTAATTGATTTACACCAGATCTCATAATATCAAAAGTTGTTTTGTCAATTCTTCCATATGAGCAAAAGTTATAAGAAGTTTCTATAATGTCATTTATAATTATTTGAAAACTGTTTGTTTCTGAATTTTTATATTTTAGTTCTTTAGAAGCTACTTTGATGAAATTTTCTCTTACACCTTCAAGTGATTCAATTCTATCAAAAAGACTTGCAATATCATAAATTTGTTTTAATACTTCTTTTGGTTTACTTAACGGAATTCCTGTAGTATTTGGTCCATATGCTGTTAGTTTATCTCCAAGAATCGCTGCTAATGTTGGCGTTTTAACTTTTATTGTTTCTTCTTTTTCTGATAAAAGAAAATGAGAGATATCTAAATTCTGTGTTTCAGTATATGGATTATTCTCAAAAACAACATCTAAGAGAATATGATTTATATCGCCAATCATTTTTACTTTTGGGTGATAGAATAGTTTAAAATGTTTTTTCTTTATTGTTGATACTGTTTTTCGTTTTTGCTCTTCCCAATTAATAAAATTCGTAGTAGTTATTATATTTTCTAAAACAGTTTCTATATTTTGCTCTTGGTTCTCTATAATGATATCAATATCTATAGAAAATCGTCTCGGTTCTTGTATCATTAACATTAAGGAAGTTCCTCCTTTAAATATAAAATCAAGGTTTGAAAGTTTAAGGTTCTCTAACAATATTAATGCTCTAATTACTTTTTCAATTATCAATGGGTCTGCATGAAATTTTTCCCTGTTTGAATTAATCCAATCTAGACTTAAACTCTTTGATGATATCATATTAATATATTGTTTATTTTTTGTTGAACAATATTTTTTTTTCTTCTTCTATTTGCATAACGAAGCATTTTATCGGTATTAATAGTATTATATTCAAAGGCATTTTCGATTATATTTTCTAAATCGACCCCTTGATACTCTGAGAACATTTCAACTTCTACTATAAGATCTACCAATATTTTTTCGATGCTAGAAATTTGTATTTTTTTTATTTTTTGAAGTGGAGCATCTGTGATTAAATTTTTAATAATGATTATATTTTCATTAGTAGCAGCATATTTTTCAAGGATATTATTTGATGGATTTAGAAAAATATTTTCTTTAAAATCTTTCAAAAAATAAAATACATTTTCTTCAGTTCCTTTCTCCACTTCAATAATAGTTTTATTTTTATTAGGAATATGTAACATCCAAGGTGTTAACCATTTTGTTGACCAAATTGAAATGTTTAAATAAGGAAATTCTTCTTTGAGTTTTGAAAATAGTAATTCATTTTCATTCGAAATTATTGGTATAAATATTTTTTGTTTTCCTAATGTATATTTACCTCTTCCTATCCGTTGAATAATACCTTTTTCCACCAATTTATGAATTCGCCAATTAATAGTCGATTTTTTCGTTTTATTGTCTAACTTTCTATAAAAGTCAATAATATCAACAATTAATATTGAATATATATTTTCAAAATTTGATTTAAATTTTTCTATATGAAGTTTATTTGTGCTGATTTTAATCTGTTTTTTACAAATATACAAAACTATATTTAGTCAGCAAAATTAATATAGTGCCGTAATATAGTTTTAACTGTTTGACGACACTAGATTAATAATCTAATGTCTTTCTATAATTAAATTTTTATTATACTGATAATCAGTTACGTGTAATTTTATTGCAATATTTAAAGAGTAAGTAAAATAGCCATTTGTTATATCTATGTTATACCTGCAATAAAAAAGCCGAAGTTAAAAACTTCGACTTTCCCTTGGTACGAGCGGAGAGACTCGAACTCTCACACCTTGCGGCACTAGATCCTAAGTCTAGCGTGTCTACCAATTCCACCACGCTCGCAACTTTCTGTAAACAGAATGCAAATATACTAATAAGTTCAAAACAGCAAAGCTTTAATTTTTATTTTTGTTAAATTTGTAATCCAAATAAAAAATTATCAACATGAATAATATAAAAACATACGTACAAGAACATAAAAATCGTTTTTTAGACGAACTAATAGAACTACTAAAAATTCCATCAATAAGTGCAGATGCCAATTATAAAGATGCGGTTATCAAAACGGCGGATGCTGTAAAAGAATCACTCGAAAAAGCAGGTTGCGATAAAGTAGAAATTTGTGAAACGCCAGGTTACCCAATTGTATATGGCGAAAAAATGATTGATAAAAACCTACCAACCATTTTGGTTTATGGTCATTACGATGTACAACCAGCAGATCCTATAGAATTATGGACTTCGCCACCTTTTGAACCAGTAATTAAAAAAACGGAGATTCATCCAGAAGGAGCAATTTTTGCTCGTGGTGCTTGTGATGATAAAGGACAAATGTACATGCATGTAAAAGCATTTGAATATATGGTTGCTAACAATAACTTACCTTGTAATGTAAAATTTATGATTGAAGGCGAAGAAGAAGTTGGTTCGCCAAGTTTAGAATGGTTTGTAAAACGAAATCAAGAAAAATTAAGTAATGATGTTATTTTAATTTCCGATACAGGTATGATTAGCAACGATCAACCATCCATTACAACTGGTTTGCGTGGTTTAAGTTATGTAGAAGTAGCAGTTACTGGCCCAAATCGTGATTTACATTCTGGTTTGTATGGTGGCGCAGTTGCAAACCCAATAAATATTTTAACTAAAATGATTGCTTCGTTACATGATGAAAATAATCATATTACAATTCCGCAGTTTTATGATAAAGTATTAGAATTAACTAACGAAGAAAGAGCAGAAATGGCAAAAGCACCATTTTCTTTAGGTGCTTATAAAAAAGCATTAGATTTAAATGCTGTTCATGGCGAAAAAGGTTACACAACTAACGAAAGAAATTCCATTAGACCAACTTTAGATGTAAACGGAATTTGGGGCGGTTATACTGGCGAAGGAGCAAAAACAGTAATAGCATCACAAGCATTTGCAAAAATATCGATGCGTTTAGTGCCAAATCAAACACCAGATGAAATAACCGAATTATTTCAAAAACACTTTGAAAGTATTGCGCCAAAATCGGTTACTGTAAAAGTAACACCTCATCATGGTGGTTTCCCGTATGTAACACCAATCGATAATATTGGTTATAAAGCAGCAAACAAAGCTTATACCGAAACTTTTGGTAAACCAGCAATTCCTCAACGTAGTGGTGGAAGCATACCTATTGTTGCCTTATTTGAAAATGAATTAAAAAGCAAATCTATTTTAATGGGTTTTGGTTTAGATAGTGATGCAATTCATTCACCAAATGAACATTTTGGTATTTTTAATTACCTAAAAGGTATTGAAACGATTCCGTTATTTTATAAATATTTTGTAGAAATGAGTTAGGTTTAATCTCTAATTATATTAGCATTTTCGATAACGGAAAAATAATAAGCATCCATAAAATAATAATAAAAAAGTGAATCGATTTTTAATAGTAATTTCTTTAGTTATAGTATTTAGTAGTTGTAAAAAAAACACTCAAAATAGTAAGCAAATAAAATCATTACGGTTTATTGGCGAACAAATATTAGCAGATTCATTAATCTATAAAAACACCAAAGTTGGTGGTTTATCTAGTATTGATTACGCAAACGGAAAGTATTATTTAATTTCGGATGATAAAGAAAGACCAATTCGGTTTTATGAAATGACTTTAGATTTTGATGCAAATAACTTTAAAAACATAACTATTACAAATGTTATTAAAATTAATAATGATACTAAAGTTGTAGATCCAGAAGCTTTACGGTTCGATAAAAGTTCTGGTAATTTTTTATGGACAAGTGAAGGTTCTGTTTTTTTAAGTCCATCTGTTTTCGAAATTAAACCTAATGGTGCTTTTATTAAAGAATATTCTTTACCAAAAATGTTTAAAAAAGATTCTCTTAATTCTAACGGATTAAGAAGAAACGGTACTTTTGAAGGTTTATCACTAACCAAAAATAATATTTGGCTAGGTATGGAATTACCTTTAGAACAAGATGGTGAAGAACCAAAATTGGCAACAGGAAAATATCCTGTTAGAATTAGCAAAATAGATAAAAATAAAAGCGAATTAAAATATCAGTTTGCATATATGCTAGATGCTATACCAAGAGATTCAAAACCATCGGGTAAATTTACGGTTAACGGTTTACCTGAAATATTAAATATTAGTGAAAATGAATTTTTATTTATCGAAAGATCTTATGCTTCGGGTCATAATAATGGTGGAAATAATGTAAAAATATATAAGGTAGATTGTACTAATGCAACCGACATTTCTAAAATTAAAGCATTAGAAAACACTAATTATCTTCCTGCAAAGAAAACCTTATTATTAGATTTTGAAACTATTAGGTCAAAATTAACTAACGGAATTGTAGATAATATAGAAGGTATTACTTTTGGTAAAACCTTAAAAAATGGCAACCGAACTTTGGTTGTAGTTTCCGATAATAATTTTAATAAATTCAGTAAACAACTAAATCAGTTAATTGTTTTTGAAGTTTTGGATTAAACCTACTGTCTAAAAGTAGCATGACAACTAACACAAGAATTCATAGTTTTAGATAAAGCTTGTAGTGATTTCGTTTTGTCTTTTGTTTTTAAAATTTCACTTAAATTATCGGCATCTTTATGAAAATTTAAACCCATATTTTCAAATTTTTTGTTTCCGAATGAAGCGCACATTAATTTCATTTCTGTAGTAGAACCTAATTGTTTATAGGCAACTTTAGATGCTTTTTCGTAATCATCATTAGAAATCAACATAATTAAATTTTGTACTGCTTCTAAATGACTACGCATATTAGATAATTGATGTTGTTTTTGCATTGCATTTAAGTTTAAAGAAATTCTACTATCATTATTAGTTTGCATTGTGAATTCTTCTTTTGTTTTCTCTTCCTTTTTTTCGGAACAAGAAAATAAAAGAATAGCAATTAATAAGGTAATTAAATTTTTCATGATTAATCTATGGTATAAATAGTTATTGGTTTTATATTTGTGTATGTGGCATCTTTATCTTTAACGACAACCTCAAAAATAACAATTTTAGAGTTTTTCTTCGCATAATCTAAGTATTCTTTAATCTCATTTGTAATTCGATAACCTTCTACAGTAAACACTTGATCGTAATTAATTTTGATTTTATATTGTTTAACTTCCCAACGTTTAGGTTTGATTATAGTTCGTGCTTCAATATTTTTTTTCTTAAACTCACTTTTAGACATTTTTAAAATGTCTTTTCTGCCGCTAATTGTAGTAACAAATTCAAGGTCTCTGTTTTGCGAAAAACTAAATAATGAATTAATTAAACACAATATTATTACTACTTGTTTCATTTTGTTTTTTGAACGTTTTAAGATTAATTTTCAATACTATCTTATTCGTTTAAGTTTGGTCTTGTAAGCAAGAAGTTATTTTTTATGCTCAAAAACATGTACATCTCTTTGCGGGAAAGGTATTTCAATACCAGCATCATCTAATGCTATTTTACATTCTTCTAAAGTATCAAAATAAACATCCCAATATGCGCTAGGTTCTGTCCAAGGTCTTATAGCTAGATTAACAGAACTATCTGCTAATTCTCTAACACTAACTGTTGGTTTAGGATCTTTTAATACATTAGGGTTTTTTGCCATAACTTCTAAAAGAATCTCTTTTGCTTTTTTAATATTTGCAGTATAAGATATACCAATAGTAAGATCTACTCTAAATCTACCTTTTGTAGAAAAATTAATTACATTACCATTAGATAATGCTCCATTTGGAATAAAAGCAGTTTTATTACTTGGCGTTATTAGTTTTGTGTTAAAAATCTGAATCTCTTCTACTTCTCCAAAAACACCTTGTGTTTCTATTAAATCACCAACTTTAAATGGTTTAAAAATCATGATAATTGCGCCACCTGCAAAATTACCAAGACTACCTTGTAATGCCATACCAATTGCAAAAGCCATAGCACCAATTGCAGCAACTAGCATAGATTCTTTTACAATACCTAGTTTTAAAACCATTGCCAAAACAACCGAAAACTTCATTACCATTCGTAATAAATCAATGGAAAAATGTCTTAAAGTTTCATCTACTTTAAAGCGTTTCATTAACTTATTTAATAAATTAGCAATAACTTTTACTAACCAGAAACCAATGACTAATATAGCAATTGCCATTAAAATTTTTGGGGCAAAATCTATTCCCCAATCTGTAAATTTTTCCAAGTAATTTTGAAATAATTCTTTGTTCATTTTTAGATTATTTTAAATAAATTTTTTGTAAAAATAGGAAATTGTCCAAGAATAACAAGATTTACTGAAAAGATATCTAGATAGCTTTTAGTAAGTGGTAAAATTACTTCATTATATTTTTATTATATTTGTTGGTGGAAACTATAACAATTATCCCCTTATGCGTATATATCCTAACCCTATTGATAATGAGATTATTCTATCTCCAAAAAAAGTTATTATGTCAAAAACAAATCATAAAGGAGTGATTGAGTTTGTGAATGATTACTTTGCAGAAGTATGTCAATATTCTAATAAAGAACTTGTAGGTAAACCTCATAATATTATTAGGCATCCAGATATGCCAAAAATAATTTTTAAAATAATGTGGCAAAAACTACACAAAGGTGAAAATGTTTATGCTATTGTTAAAAATTTAACTAAAGATGGTAGTTTTTATTGGGTTGTAACAAAATTTGAAACTACGTTTGATAATGAAGGGAATATTGTTGCATATTATGCTAGGAGGAAAGCCGTACCAAAAAGAGTAAAAGAAACAGCCGAAAGTATTTATGAAAGAATTCTTGCTATTGAAAAACATGATGTTAAGATGGCAGAAGATACGTTTTACAAAGTCCTTAAAGACTATAATTTAACTTACGATCAATTATTTTTAGAAATTGTTGATATGAATGAGATAGAGGTAGAGGATTATTTTTTAAGTTCTAAATTTAACACAAATACTTCAATTGAAAATATTATTCTAGAAATAGATGGAGAAAAAGAAAATTTTAATACTAAAACTAATGAGTTAAATTCCACTTCATTAATTAAAAATAATGGGTTTTTAGGTTCTTTGTCAGATCAACTTAAAAAAGAATTAAAATTGCTTCAAAAAAAGTAATGGTTCTCAAAAACTTAGTAGTAGATTTTTAAATAAAAAAGCATTAATATTCAACACGCATTAATTCTATTGCTTTTTTAACATTATCTGTTGGCATTTTACAACTTTTATTTACACAAACAAAAATATTAGTTTGGTCTTTTATAAAACGTCTTTCTAATAAAGGTAAATTACTTTCGGTTAAACTACCAGCAATTAATTTATTTGGAATATATATTTTATTTAGCTCTTTTAACTTGTCTTTTGCATTTGATCCAACAATGGCAACTTCATAAAAATTACCAATCATATTACTATATAAAATAAACCAATTAGAAGCGCCTGCACCATATTGCATTGCCTTATTTTTTACATTGTTAAGCATTGCTTCTGAAGTTGCTAAATACGATCCGTTAGCATAATAATGACCTAATTTAAATAAATTTAATGCTGTAATTGAGTTTGAAGACGGAATCACATTATCATCCGTATCCATTTTTCTAGCAATTAATCCTTTTTCTAAATTAGAAGTAAAGAAAAACATACGTGATTTATCATCAAAAAAGTGATCGAAACTATAATCGGTTAATTGTTTAGCAAGTTTCAACCATTTTTCGTCTAATGTTGCTTCGTAAAGCGTAATAAAAGCATCTGCAACAGTTGCATAATCTTCTAAATATGCAGGAATACTACTTTTGCCATTTTTATAATTTCGGTGTAAACTTCCGTTACCTTGTAACTGTATTTTAGATAAAAAATTTGCGTTTTTTAATGCAATATCTAAAAAATGTTGGTCGTTAAATGCAGTATAAGCATTCACATAACCTTTTAACATTAAGGCATTCCAAGAGGTTAATGTTTTATCATCTAATCTTGGTCTTACACGTTTTTCTCTTTCTTTTAAAAGAATTTTTTTCCAATTTTTATCTTTTTCTGTTAACGTTGTAACGGAAATATTTTGCTCATTACAAAACTCTTCTTTAGATCTAGTTCGTATTAAATTATAATTACCATGTTCCCATAATCCGTTTGCATTAATATTATAATAAGCGGCAAATAAATCGAAATCATCACCTAATATTTTTTGTAACTCTTCTTTTTTCCAAACATAAAAAGCACCTTCTTCTAATTTGCCTTTTGCATTATCGCTATCGGCATCTAACGAAGAATAAAAAGCACCAACATCATTCATTAATTCACGTTCTACAAATTGTGTGGTTTCGTAAACGGTTTCTTTATATAATTCGTTTTTTGTTGCTGTATAAGCATTTGCATATAAACTAACTAGTTGACCGTTATCATAAAGCATTTTTTCAAAATGTGGTACATGCCAACGAGAATCTACCGAATAACGAGCAAAACCGCCACCAATTTGGTCGTTAATACCGCCAAATGCCATTTTAGTTAAAGATAAATTTACATAATCTAAGGTTTTTTGATCTTTTGCTTGTGTAGCATAACGCAGTAAAAATTGAAAATTATTTGGTATCGGAAATTTTGGAGAACCATTTCTGCCACCCATTTTTAAATCCATATATTCTTCCCAATTAACCACAACTTGCTTTAAATCTTCTTTGGTAAAAACAGGTTTGTCCGTATTAAAATATACTAAACCAGAATTAGCAACACCTTCGGTTAATTTAGTTGCTTGTTCT
>JAMONN010000202.1 GCA_027065775.1 Flavobacteriaceae bacterium
AAGAAAGTCTGTATGAAGGTATTAGACAATTAAAAATAGGTAATAGAGTAGGCGATGTTGGTTTTGCGATTCAAGATTATTGCGAAAAGCATGGTTACGGAATTGTAAGAGAATTAGTAGGTCATGGTTTAGGAAAAGTAATGCATGAAGATCCAGAAATGCCAAATTATGGTCGTCGTGGTCGCGGAAAAAAATTCAAAGAAGGAATGGTTGTAGCCATAGAGCCAATGGTAAATATGGGAACACATAAAATAAATCAGCTAAAAGATGGTTGGACTATATTAACTGCCGACAGAAAACCATCAGCACATTTTGAACATGATGTTGCTATTGTAAATGGTAAACCAGAATTGCTTTCTACTTTTGATTATGTGTATGATGCTTTAGGTATTGTTTCTGATGAGGAAGATGAGTTTCGGATTAAAAAATAGACACTAATTTCACTAATTTTCACGAATTTTTTAATTGTAAACACTAAAATTATATAATGATTAATAATTTAATTTATAAAGAAGATGCCTATAAAATTATTGGTTGCTGTATGGAAGTTCATAATGAACTTGGTAAAGGTTTTCAGGAAATTGTGTATGCAGATGCTTTAGAAATTGAATTCAAAAATAACAATATTGAGTATTCGAGGGAGAAAAAATTTAGTATTAATTATAAAGGTGTTATTTTACCGCATTACTACAAAGCAGATTTTATTATTTTTGATAAAATTATTCTAGAATTAAAAGCAATTAGTAACTTGACTAATAGTCATTCAAAACAAACCTTAAATTATCTTGCATCCTCAAAATTAAAACTCGGTATATTAGTAAATTTTGGAGAAGACAGTTTAAAATATAAAAGAATCGTTCTATAAAAATCCGTGTAATTAAAAAAATATAGTTATTCGTGAAAATTAGTGTAATTCGTGTCTTAAAAAAATGTTCAAACTAATCCTAAATACAATACCAAGACCATACTTAATCAAATTAAGTTATGTAATCCGTCCTTTTTTAATCCTGTTTTATAAAGGCAATAAATTCACAGATCCAATAGACAATAAATCATTCAGAAAATTATTACCATACGGTTATGGTAAACAAAGAGAAAACGCTCTATCACCAAGTACATTATCTTTAGAACGTCACAGATTAATGTGGTTATATCTTAAAAACGAAACCGATTTTTTTACAGCAAAGAAGAAAGTTTTGCACATGGCACCAGAGCAATGTTTTTTAAACCGATTTAAAAAATTAAAAAATCTAGATTATACAACCGCCGATTTATTTGCACCACACGTAGATGTAAAAGCAGATATTTTAGACTTACCATTTAAAGAGAATAGTTTTGATATTGTTTTTTGCAATCACGTATTAGAACATATTATAGACGATAAAAAAGCCATGCAAGAACTATATCGTGTATTAAAACCTAACGGATTTAGCATTTTTCAAATACCGCAAGACCTAAGTTTGGAAAAAACATACGAAGATTTTAGTATTACTAGCGAAGAAGAAAGAGCAAAACATTTTGGGCAATATGATCATGTAAGAGTTTACGGAAAAGATTATTTTAATAAACTAAGAGCAGTAGGTTTTAAAGTCGAAGAAGTAGATTATTCCAAAACAATTTCTTCGGAATTAGTAACAAAATACTGCTTAACGAAAGGTGAAATCTTGCCAGTTTGTTTTAAAAATTAACCGCAAAGACCGCAAAGTTTTCGCAAGGTTCGCAAAGAAAAAACCTTGCGACCTTTGCGATTTTTCTTAGCGAACCTTGCGGTTAGACCTATTTCCCTAACTCAAAACAACAGTTCACTCATTTACACAATAATTAGGTATGCTTTTTGTTATCTTTGTAAAGTCTTTCTTACACAAAGATTCATTAAGAAAAATAAAGATTCACAAAGAAACCACGAACCAAAATAAAAATAATCCGTGATAATCTGTGAAATCCGTGTCAAAAACATACGCAATGAAAACCAAAATAACAATAATGCTAATCCTTTTTTCCATAGTAACAAACGCTCAAAACAACTACGAAAGTAATTGGAGAACTGTTAAAAATCATGAAAATCAAGGCAAACCAAAATCCGCTTTAACAGAAGTAGAAATCATTTACAACAAAGCAAAAGCAGAAAATAATGCAACACAAATTATAAAATGTGTATTGTTTAAATCTAAATTTGCTTTAACTTTAGAAGAAGATGCACAACTAAATATTATTAAAGGTATAAAAGAAGAAATTGTATCTGCAAACGCACCAGAAAAAAATATGTTAGAAAGTATTTTAGCCGATTTATATTGGCAATATTTTCAACAAAACAGATACCAATTCTATAGCAGAACAAACACTTCCGAAAAAGTAGATGCAATCGATTTTAGAACTTGGGATTTACATACTATTTTTGAAGAAATACACTTACATCATCAAAATGCTTTGCAATCTGCAATAACATTACAAAATGCAAAGTTAGATGTCTTTAATGAAATATTAAACACACAAAAAGGATCTAAAAAATACCGACCAACAGTGTATGATTTTATTGCGCAAAACGCCTTAAATTTTTATAAAACAGGCGAAAGTAATTTAGCACAACCAAGTTATAAATTTGAAATTGAAGATGAAAATTTCTTAGGGAATAATAAACAATTTATAAACGCTAATTTCATATCAAAAGACACAACTTCACAAAAATTAAATGCGTTAAAAATTTATAAAAATCTAACAGCATTCCATTTAAAAAACAAAGATAAAACAGCTTTAGTTGACGTAACTTTAAACCGTTTAGATTTTGTAAAACAAAACGTAAGATTTACCAACAAAGAAGAAATCTATTTTGAAACCTTAAAAACACTTCAGGCAAAATACAGAAAACACGAAGTTTCTACAGAAATAGATTACAGAATTGTTTTAGAATATCAAAAATCAGCAAATAAATACCAAGAAACAAAAGATAAAAAATACCAATTTGAATTACGTAAAGCGATTGAAGTTTGCGAAATTGCAAAAACAAATTTCCCTAATTCAAACGGAACAAATAACTGTATAAATTTAAAAAACCAAATTCTTAAAACGCAATACAATTTAACCAACGAAAAATTTGTATCTAACAATAAAGAAAGTAGAATCTTGGTAAAATATAAAAACACAAAACAGTTATATTTTAATATTTACAGACTAACTTTAGAAGAAGAAAATCAAATTCAAAGAATCTATAATAATAAAGAGAAATTCAATAAAATAAAGAATTTACCTTTTGTTACTTCTTTTAATAGTAAACTAAAAACAGAAAACGATTTCCAAAACCATACAACAGAAATCATTTTACCTAAATTAAAACAAGGTTTATATTTTGTATTGGCTTCGCAAAATACAGATTTTCAATATTCTTCGTTTGCATATAGTACAATTACAGTAACAGATATAGCGCTAATAGAAAGTCATCAAGATAGAATTTACAAATACCAAGTAGTTAATCGAACTACAGGAAAACCGCTAGCAAATGCAAAAGTCCATTTCGAAAATCAAAAAACGAATCGTTATAATAAAAAAATTAATAAGATTTTAACTAGTGATAAAAACGGATTTGTACAAATTACGCCAACCAACAATCATAATCAGATTGAAGTTAAGATAGCACATAACGATGATTTCGCAAGTTTTAGATACTACAGCATGTATCCTAACGGTAGAAATTACGATAATAAATATAACAATAATCGTATATTTTTATTTACAGATCGTAGTATTTATAGACCTGCACAGACAGTTTATTTTAAAGGAATTGCAATCAATCAAAAAGAAAATAAATCTACTGTAATTGCTAATCAAAATGTAACAATAACTTTAAGAGATGTTAATTATCAAGACGTAAAAACATTAGAATTAAAAACCAATGAATTTGGTTCTTTTAGTGGTGAATTTATTTTGCCAAACACTGGTTTAACAGGTAATTATACCATACAAGTACAAGGTGTTCAGAATTTTATAGATAAACTTCCTTTTAGAGGTAAAAATAGCATGTCTGGCAGTCAATCTTTCTCTGTCGAAGAATATAAAAGACCAAAATTTTCAGCAAAATTCACACCAATAAAAGAAACGATAAAACTAAACGAAAGTATAAAAGTAAAAGGAATTGCAACTGCTTATGCAGGTTCAAACATTACCGATGCTAAAGTTATTTACAAAGTTACTCGCAAGGTACAATACCCAAAATGGTGGTATTGGTACAGACCTTATGGTGGTTCAAATGGCTTTAATTCCGAAGCGCAAGAAATAGTCCATGGCGAGACAAAAACCAATGATAAAGGTGAATTTGATATTACTTTTTTAGCACAACCAGATAAAAGTGTAAACAAAAAAGATTTGCCAATTTTTACCTATGAAATCTCTGCTGATATTACCGATATTAATGGCGAAACTCGTAGCACTTCAATCAATGTTAAGGTTGGTTATCATGCGCTTACTATTGCCATAGGAATTGATTCTAGAATCGATAAATCTAGTAAAGAAAATAAAATTACACTTACTACAAATAACCTAAACGGAGAATTTATTGCAACCAAAGGAACTTTAAAAATTTATAAAATAAAAGCGTCAAATAATGTTTACAGAGCAAGACCCTGGAACGCACCAGATTATCAAGAAATTGATGAAATAACATTTAAAAATCTTTTTCCTAATGAAGAATATCAAACTAAAAAAGAAATTGAAAAAGGCGAATTAGTTTTAGAGAAACCCTTTGATACCAATAAATCTAAAGAAATTGAATTAAAGAAAATTAAAAACTGGGAATCGGGTAAATATATAATTATTGCAACTGCAAAAGATAAATTTAAACAAGATGTTATTACAAAATCACAATGTGTAGTTTTTAGTAAAACAGATTCAAAAGTAGCAGACAATCAGTTATTTACCGTAAATTTAGATAAGTCAGAATACAAAACAGAAGAAACTGTAAAATTGCGTGTTGGTTCTGCTTCTAAAAATTTAACCGTTGTAGTTAATGTAGAGAAAAATCATAAAGTTATTTTAACGGAATTAATTCATCTAAATAATGAAATTAAAACAATTTCGATTCCTGTAAATAAAAACGATTTAGGTGGCTTTGGCATTAATTATCACTTAGTAAATTACAATAGTTATTTAGGTGGAAATTTATTAGTAAATGTGCCATATCCAAAAACGGAATTAGATATTGAAACCCTAACTTTTAGAGATAAATTACAACCAGGACAAGATGAAACTTGGTCTTTTAAAATTAAAGGAAATAAAAAAGATAAAACTATTGCCGAAATTCTAACCAGCATGTATGATGCAAGTTTAGATCAGTTTAAATCACATCAATGGCAATTTAACCCAATTTATAGAAATTTTTATTACCAAAATACGCAAAATAGTAGTATGAATTTTGGGACTTCACAATTTAGAATATTTCAAAAAGAACAGGAGTATATAAATGTAAGATATCAAGGTTATGATCAATTAAATTGGTTTGGACTTCATTTTGGTAATCGTGGATATTACGGAGGAATTCAACCTGTTATGATGAAAAATTCTAGTGCAGAAAATAAAAGAAGTAAAAGAAGAGAAGTTGCAGGAGCACCTGCAATAGAAGCAGAGATGATGGAAGCAGATGAAATGATTGTTGAAAACGATTCTGCTTCATCAATAAATCAAGACAAAATAGTAGAAAAGACAAAACCAACCGAAGAAAAGACAACAGATTTTGGTGACGTAAAAGTAAGAACCAACTTCAAAGAAACCGCCTTTTTCTTTCCACATTTAACAACGGACAAAGAAAGCAATGTAAGTTTCAGTTTTACCACGCCAGAGAGTTTAACCAAATGGAAATTACAACTTCTAGCACATACCAAAGACTTAAATCATGCGGTAAAATCCTTAGAAACCGTAACTCAAAAAGAGTTGATGGTTTTACCAAATCCGCCAAGATTTTTACGTCAAGGTGATCAAATTGTGTTTAGTTCTAAAATTGCAAATCTAACCGATAAGACATTAAATGGCGAAGCAAAATTAACTTTATTAGATGCAATAACTGGTGAGGATATTACCAATGCTCTTATGAAAACGGATGCCAATTCTTTCCCTTTGGGAAAGATGTCGCAAAGCGACAGAATGGGATTTAGTGTTGATGCCAAAGGAAATACCAACATTTCTTGGGAATTAAATATCCCAGATAACATACAAACCGTACAATATAAAATTGTTGCCAAAGCAGGCGATTATTCCGATGGTGAACAAAATGTATTACCTGTTTTAACCAACAGAATGTTAGTGACCGAAACCATGCCAATGTGGATTCGCTCTAATCAAACAAAAACATTCACTTTAGATAAGTTAAAAAACACCACTTCTGCAAGTAGAAAAAACCACAAATTAACTTTAGAGGTAACATCAAATCCAGCATGGTATGCAGTTCAAGCACTACCGTATTTAATGGAATATCCATACGAATGCGCAGAACAAACTTTTTCTAGATACTACGCAAATACCTTGGCAAGTCATATTGCAAATTCGAATCCGAGAATTCAAAACGTATTTAATCAATGGAAAAACACAGATGCGTTATTGTCTAGTTTAGAGAAAAACGAAGAGTTAAAATCGCTGATTATTCAAGAAACACCTTGGTTGCGTGATGCACAATCGGAAACCGAACAGAAAAAATGCATTGCTTTGTTATTCGATTTAAACAAAATGCAAGACGAACAAAATCGCGCTTTAAAAAAGTTGAAACAAATGCAAATGGCATCTGGTGGATTTCCGTGGTTTAAAGGTTCTCGTTACGCGAATAGGTACATTACGCAACACATTGTTTCTGGTTTAGGGCATTTGGATAAACTGAATGTCATTCCTGCGAAGGCAGGAATCTCAAATATGATTGAAAAATCTATTTCATATCTAGACAATCAAATACTAAAAGATTACAATGATTTATTAGAACGTGCTAAAAAAAATTATGCAAATTCTAAAAACAAAGACAAGGAAATTGAAGACTATTTAAAGCAAAATCACACATCGCATTTTCAAATACAGTATTTATATGCGAGAAGTTTTTATAAGCAAAATAAAATTCCAAATAAGGTAAAAATTGCGGTAGATTATTATACCAATCAGTCATATAAATTTTGGTTAGGTTACAATTTATATGCAAAAGGTTTAATCGCTTTAGTTGCCAATCGTAATGATAATAACGCTGTAGCGGAAAATATTTTAGTGTCATTAAAAGAGAATTCCATAACAAGTGAAGAATTAGGTATGTATTGGAAAAGTAATACTAGTTCGTATTATTGGTACCAAGCACCAATAGAAACACAAGCGTTGATGATTGAAGTTTTTAGTGAAGTGAAATCTAACAGAAATGAGTTAGGCA
>JAMONN010000203.1 GCA_027065775.1 Flavobacteriaceae bacterium
CGCATTAAACTTTTTTGATATTGATAATCAATATATTATATTTTATCTAAAATAGTTTCAAAACAAATTATAGAATTAAACCACTGACAATCAAGTGAAATTATTTTTTAGTGCGTTTGCCCTGGTACTACAGGTGCAATTGATCATAATAATTATGTTGTTGATGATAAGTTATATATAGCAAATTATGCTGCAGGAATTA
This sequence comes from Flavobacteriaceae bacterium, assembly GCA_027065775.1. Taxonomy (GTDB): domain Bacteria; phylum Bacteroidota; class Bacteroidia; order Flavobacteriales; family Flavobacteriaceae; genus S010-17. The sequence continues at coordinate 203 of JAMONN010000203.1, forward strand.
GAGTGATTGATGTTTCTGATATAGCCAATGGAAATATGAATGAAATGGCTTTTTTTGATTCTCATCCTTCAAATAATGGTGTAAACTTTGATGGTGTTTGGAATGTATATCCATTTTTTGAAAGTGGGAATATTATGATTGCAGATAGAGATAGAGGTGTTTTTATTGTTAGAGATAGTAATTCACCATTAGCAACTGTTACTAATGAAATTAATTTGACTTCTATTTTTCCTAACCCAGCAAATGATAGATTAAATATTCAATCTAATCAAGCAAATATAAATAGTATTGAAGTTTTTGATGTATTAGGAAAACAGATAATAATAAAAGGAAATTTAAATAATAGCACTAATTACATAGTAGATATTTCTAATTTAAAAACAGGTTTTTACTTTGTGAAAGTAAATGATTCAAAAACTAGAAAATTTATAAAAAAATAATTAAATGAAATTAAAATTTGTAGTATTTATAGGTGTTATTTTTTTATTAATCACTTGTAAAAACGATGATGATGTTGTTATTCCAGAATTTTTAGGAGAACTAACACAATCTATAACTCTTGGTGGTTCATCAAATGAATCTTTAAATGCAATTACGAAAACTAGTGATGGTGGTTTTGTTGCTTGTGGTAGTGTACAATCAACAGATGCTTTAGGATTAGAATTACCAAACGGAGAAAATGATTACTTAATCGTGAAATACGATGCTAATTTTAATTTAACTTGGACCAAAACTTATGGTGGTTCAAGTACTGAATTAGCGAAGAGTATTGTACAAACAACCGATGGTGGTTATGTAGTTTCAGGTTTTACAAAAAGTGATGATTTTGATGTTGCTGAAAATAATGGCCAAAAAGATCTTTGGATATTAAAATTAACTTCTAGCGGAGATATTCAATGGAAAAAATCTTTTGGGTTTTCAGGCCAAGATGAATCATTTTCAATAATTCAAACGCAAGATGGTGGTTTCTTTACTTGTGGTTATTTAGATGTAACTGCTTCTGGTGGCTTAGGAAATGATGATGCAAGTAAAAATGCAAATCATGGTATTGGAGATTATTGGGGTTTAAAATTAGATGCCAATGGTGATTATGAATGGCGACGTTATTTTGGCGGTTCTAATAATGATAGAGCAACAAGTGCTTTAGAAACAAATAATGGTGACTTTATATTAACAGGTTCAGCCGATAGTAATGATTTTGATGTTACAGGCTCAAACGGAAACGATGATATATGGGTAATACGTATTTCGAGTACAGGCGAATTATTATGGGAAAGTGCTTTTGGCGGTTCTCAAATTGAAGATAGTTTTAAAGTAATTGCCACAAACGACGGTAACTATTTTGTTTTAGGAACTACAATAAGTACCGATAATGATATTAGTAATAATTTTGGAGGAACAGATATTTGGTTATTAAAAATTTCACCAGAAGGGAATCTTATTTGGGAGAAATCTTATGGTGGTAATCAATTAGATAAAGCAACTTCTATTATAGCATTACAAGACGGTAATTATATGATTTCTGGTCACACAAGAAGTGATGATGTTTTTGAAATTAAAGGTCAAAATGATGTATTATTAATTAAAATAAATAATGACGGTTCTGTTTTAAATTCATACACCTATGGAGGTTCTAATATAGATGTTGCATATGATTTAATAGAAACAGATCAAAATTCGATAATTATAGTTGGTTCTACCCAAAGTGACGATTTTGATATTACCGAATTTAACGGTTTTACAGACGCTTTAATTATGGAAATTAAATAATTCACAAAAGTGATAAATGTCACACAACTAAGTATGAAATTCTTTTAACTTTACATTTCTAAAATTTAAACAAAAAATGAAAAAAATAATTTTATTATTAATTGTATCTATTTTTATTTTCTCTTGTGATAATGATGACATTAGTCAAGCATTCAATCCAAAATTAAAATTCACTTTTAATTGGGATGGCGAACCCGTAAATTTATCTGATTTTAATGATATTAAATATACTAATGAAAACGGCGAACAATTAAGTATTACCAGATTGCGTTATCTAATATCGAACATAAGTTTAGTAAATAGTAGTAGTGATGGAACTTTAGTAAAAGATTTTAATTTAGTTGATTTAACCAATCAATTAGGATTGGGATTTACAGCAACAACTTTATTACCAATTACTAATTATAATGCTATTAAATTTACGGTTGGTTTTAACGAAGAAGATAATATATTAGAATATCCAGATTTAAATATTGTAAACTGGAATTGGAATCCGAATTTAGGTGGCGGTTATCATATTATGCAATATGAAGGTTTATTTATAAATTCTATAGCAGAAGAAAAACCTTACGCAATGCATTTAGGAACTAGAAAGGTTTCAGCAGGAGTTTATGAACCAAATCATTTTGAAATTACTTTAAATTTTGAAGAAAACACCGTTTTAAATAGTGATTCAGAAATAGAAATACAAATGAATATTGCAGAATGGTTTAAAAATCCAAATACTTGGGATTTAAATGTGTTAAGCGCACCATTAATGCCTGTTTATGAAGCGCAAGTAATGATGCATGAAAACGGATCAACAGTTTTTAGTGTTAAAGTAAATTAATAGATTAAAATGAAAAATATTTTTTACCTTTTGGTTGTTTTTTTAGTGTTATTTTCATGTGATAGTGATGACGATGTAATAATAGAACCATTTGTACCATTTCAACCTACGGCATTCACATTGCAAATACCACAATATTTTGCAGATAAATTACCAGCACCAGTAATACCAAATGATAATCCGTTTACTGTAGAAGGAATTGCATTAGGTAGGAAATTATTTTACGACCCTATTCTTTCAGGTGATAGCACACAATCTTGCGCAAGTTGTCATAATTTAGAAAATGCACTAACCGATAATAATTTACAATTTAGTATTGGTATAGATGGAATTGAAGGATCTAGAAATGCCATGCCAATTTTTAATTTAGCATGGAATATAGAAGATAAATTCTTTTGGGACGGAAGATCTATAGGTCTAGAGGGTCAAGCAGAACAGCCAGTAATCGACCCTGTAGAAATGCACAACACTTGGCAAAATGCTGTAGTCGATTTAAAAAACAGTACAGAATATCAAGAACTATTTAATAAAGCATTTCCTGAGCAAACAGATATAGATACTGAAATCACAAAAGAATTAACCACAAAAGCAATTGCACAATTCGAAAGAACCATTATTTCTTCTAACTCAAAATTTGATAAATTTGTAAATGGCGAAGTATCTTTAACGGCAAATGAATTAGAAGGTATGTCAATATTTAATGATGAAAGAGGCGATTGTTTTCATTGTCATGGTGTAGGTAATAATAATCCTTTATTTACCGATAATAGATTTAGAAACAATGGTTTAGACACTGTTTTTTCTGATATAGGTTTAGAAATGGTTACAGATAACCCACAAGATAAAGGTAAATTTAAAACACCATCTTTACGTAATTTAATATTTACTGCGCCATATATGCACGATGGTCGTTTTGCAACATTAGATGAAGTAATAAATCATTATAGCGAAGGCGTTGTTATTTCGCCAACAATAGATTCGCAGATGCTTTTTGCAGATCAAGGTGGCACACAAATGACAAGTATAGAAAAAGCACAGTTAAAAGCATTTTTACTAACTTTAACCGATAATGAGTTTACTACAAATCCAGCTTATCAAGCACCATAATAAAAGTTAAGTCTGTCTAATGAGATATGTTTGCTTCTCAAAACATTTGGCGACTTAATAAAGTTTAAATACTTTATGTCTCTGTGTTTTTACAGGATTACCTACTTTTAATTGTCCACTCAATTCGACATAGTACCAAACTTCAGAGTTTAATTTCTGCGAAAATTTGCGAAATCTGCAGGAAACTATCCATTTACATTCTTAAACTAATTACTTAGTAAATAATTATGTAATTAAAAATCAAATTTCTATTTTTGAAACCAAATTAGAAATCCATGAAAAAAATATTCCCTTTATTAATGCTATTATTAGTATTAACTGTAAATGCACAGCAAAAAGAATTAACTTTAAACGATGCTGTTTTAGGGTTTTCAAAAGGATTATACCCAAAATATTTATCTGGTTTAAAAGGCGTTGAAAACACAAGTAACTTTGTAGTTTCCGAAAACGATTCCTTTATAATAAAAGACCTGAATAATAATGTGGTTAAAACAATAAAATTAGAAGATCTTCAGAAAAGTGTTGAAGGTTTAAAAAGTTTACCAAGATTATTGCAAATTAATGAAAGCACGATAACATTCGAAATGTTAAGTAATTTAATTGTTTTTAATTACGAAAACAATACCGTAAGTAAAAATATTTTGTACGCTGATAAAGCATTAAATACCGAATTTAATAATGCTAATGCCATTGCATATACTATTGATAATAATTTATATATCGCAAATAACGAAGCTGAAAAAATTGCAATAACAAACCACACAGATAAAAATATTGTTGCAGGTCAAGCAATTGCTCGTTATGAATTCGGGATTTCAAAAGGTACATTCTGGTCGCCAAATAATACTTACTTAGCATTTTATGAAAAAGACGAAACTAATGTGACAGATTATCCGTTAGTAGATCAAACTACATATCCAGCAACGTTAAATAATATTAAATACCCAATGGCAGGTCAAGGAAGTGAATTGGCGAAAATTGGCGTTTATAATGTAGAAAACAAATCGCTTATTTATTTAGATATAGATAATAAAGACGAGCATTATTTAACAAATCTTTCATGGTCGCCAAACGAAAAATATATTTTAGTTGCTGAGGTTAATAGAGCGCAAGATCATTTTTCTTATAATGCATACGATGCAAAAACAGGTAAAAAAGTTAGAACTCTTTTTGAAGAGTCAAATAATCGTTGGGTTGAACCAGAAAATGATGCTATTTTCTTACCAAACAATAATAAAAAATTCTTATGGTTAAGTGAACGAGATGGTTTTAAAAATTTATTTTTATATAGCATTAAAGGAAAGTTAATAAAAAAACTAACAAATTTCAAGTTTCCGATAAAATCTATTTTAGGTTTTGATAAAAAAGGAGAAAATGTATTAGTTTCCGCTACAGGAAAAGATGGAAGGCAAACTCATTTATACAAAATTAACGCACTTTATGGCGAAATAACAAAACTAACTACCCGAAAAGGTACGCATAGAGCACAATTAAATGGCGATTATATTATTGATAATTTTAGTAGTCTTTCTACACCAAGAGAAATAAAATTGATAAATATTAATGATGGCGAAGAGCATTTAATTTTAAATGCAGAAAATCCGTTAAAAGAATATAAATTAGGTCCAACCGAATTTTTAACATTAACATCAAGAGATGGTTTAAATTTACATACAAGAATGATAAAACCAGCAAATTTTGATTATTCTAAAAAATATCCTGTTTTAATTTATGTTTATGGCGGTACGCATGCACAGTTAGTTACAGATTCTTGGCTTGGTGGCGCTCCACTTTGGATGCGTCAGTTTGCAACCGAACACAATTATATCGTTTTTACATTAGATAATCGAGGTTCAGAAAATAGAGGTTTTGCATTCGAAAGTATCATTCATAGAAAAGCAGGTGATGCAGGTATTGAAGATCAATTAATAGGCGTAGAGTATCTTAAAAGATTGCCATATGTAGATGCAAACAGAATTGCAGTTCATGGTTGGTCTTATGGTGGTTTTATGGCAAGTTCTATGCTATTAAGAAATCCAAATGTATTTACTGCTGCAGTTGCTGGAGGACCAGTAACCGATTGGAAATATTACGAAGTTATGTACGGTGAACGTTATATGGACACGCCACAAGAAAACCCTGAAGGTTACGCAAACTCTAGAGTAGGCAAATATTTAGATGGTTTTAAAGGTAATTTATTACTAATTCACGGTAGCGTAGATCCAACAGTTGTACCACAACATAGCATGACTTTATTAAAAGAAGCGGTAGATAAAGGTGTGCAATTAGACTTTTTCACCTATACAAATCATCCGCATAATGTTAGAGGAAAAGATCGTGTACATTTAATGCAAAAAGTATTAGATTATATTGTAGAGCATAATAGATAGTGGTTAGAGGAAAATAGATGTTATTTTTTTCTTGAAAAGAAAGGTTTATCAATTACACAAATTAGACTTGTCCTTAAAGCGAAGTGGAGCGAAGTGGTCGTAATCTTTTATCTTTTAGTTATTAGATTTCATCCGTTTTTTTTAAAAGAGAAACTGTAAATAAAAGTATAATTAAACCAACAATACTAATACTTAACCACATAAACCAAGGTTTTTCGTAGAATTTTTTAGTGTCTATTTTTGGTTGTATTATAGTTTTGTTAATCTGCTCATTTTTAATTATTAGTTTAGGTAGATTATAATCTATATCGTCAGTAAAATTTATCACATCATAAGAAGGAGTTTTTAATTTTTTGTTTCCTGCTATAATTTTATAATTTTCATTTGAAACTAAATCAGCAACTACATACTTTTCCTTTTGATAAAAATTAATCTTAGCAATAGTTAAAGGTAGATTATCTTTGTTGTCTATAGAGAGCCAAAAATCTGTGTATTTAAGGTTTAAATTTTTTAAAATATTGGATGTTTTTGAAGAAATATTAAAATTTTTGAGTGTTGTTTTTTCTAATTTATCATTTATAGAATCTAATAAAAATAGACTCGCACTTCTGCTAAACATTGTTGGTTTGCCAATGTTGAATGCTAATTTGTTAATTTCAAAAGGCAATGCTGACTTAATATGTATTAAAGTCTCTTTTCCTTTTTGACTAACACTATATTTGTAATCTAAAGGTATGTATTTTATGTTTTCTAGTGTTTTTTTTTGTTTGAAATAACCTGTTTTTTTAATATGGATTGAAGAAGCATATTTATCATTAATCACCACTCTAATATGTTTATAATCTATTGCGGGAAAGTTAATATTAAAATAATTGAAACTTTTATCGCTATGATATCCTTCTTGTAGGTATAAATGAATCCGCTCAGAAACTACAAACCATTTGTCATTGTCATTACTTCCTTCAACTTTACAGTATTTAAAAGCGTTTGTGTTGCTTAACTTAAAAGTTAAAATAGTATATAATTTTTGAGTAGGATTGTTAA
>JAMONN010000204.1 GCA_027065775.1 Flavobacteriaceae bacterium
TAAAATACTAGATCTAAAAGATATAAATGGTAATTTAGAAAAATAACTTAAACTAAATAGAATTGATAATATCGATACAATCAAACCAACCGTATAAGAAATTTTATATTTTAATAAATAAGTTATCGCAATAACTATAAATATATAATGATATATAGACAGAATAGTTGTTGCTAAAAAGTAATCTAATCTATTATTTGTTTGATGCGTTAATTCTAATAAACCTGTTACATATAAAACAACACCTGCAATTGCAAATAATGCTATTGCTATTTTAGATGGTTTAATTTTAGTACCTATTATAGTGTAATTGTCTTTTTCTTTCTTTAATAAAAATGCGCTGGCGACTAAACATATAATTGTAAATATACCAGTTAAAAAGCCTTTGTTAAATATAATATTTAATTTTTCTGAACTTTCATAAATATTTATGAAGTCCATAATCAAACTACCAAGAGTTAAAAATATGGTAATAAATGCAGCAATTTTAAAATCATTATTTTTAATTTTTTGTGATAACCAGATTAAAAGTACGCTTTCTGCTGCCCAAAATAAAGTGATATAATTACCGTCTAATTGTATTGGTCCGGTTAAGGTTAAAAAGGTTAAGGTCATACCAATAAAAAGATAGATTGTTTTTTTATCAATAATTTTATTTTTTAATAAAATCCAACCTGTACCTAAATTAATTAATGCTAATAAGAGTGTAAACAAACCTTTAAATGTATTGGCAAAATAATCTAGTAAATACAAACCTTGTCCAAAATATACAAAGGTACTTATTAAGAAAAGTGACATTACTAATGGTTTTATTTCTGATTTTTTTTCCGTTACAACTCTAAAGATATTCATAGCAAAAAACACGATGTAAAATAATGTAGCAAATAAAAATAGAGTGACTGAATTTAAATTAATATGTTCATCTGAAACAAGCCAACCAATAAAAAATAAATGTGTAAACGCAAATGCCAAAATATTTATAATAAACCATTTTTTCTTTATAGAAACAAATAGAAAACCAATATTTAAGATTAATAAATAACTGAATAATACAACAAAATTACCACTGCCAGTACTTGCTAAAATCGGGACTAAAAAACCACCAATTAGTGACAATACTGCTAATTCTTTTCTGTCATAAAGTATTGAAATCACTGTGCTAAATAGAGTGACAAGAACCATTAAAATAAATGCAACAGTTTGACTATAAAGTTGATATTCTTTAAAAGCATACGTAATAATAAAATAGAATACTACAATTGCGCCACTTACTAAAATAGAACTAAATGCTTTATAATTCTTTTGAAGTCTATGTGCAAAACCAAGTAAAATTGCGCCAGATAAAAAGCCAATACCAACACGACCAACTTCGTTAATCCATTCTTGGTCAATAGCAAATTTCACAAAGAAACTTATACCTAAAACTAAAATTAAGATTCCGATTTTACTAATTAGGTTTTCTCCAATAAAAGTTTCTAAATCTGGATTTCTCTTTTTAAAGGATTCAAATTTGTCGTTTAGATTGTCACTAAGTGACTTTTTAACTTCTATAGTAGTTTTTGGTTCTGAAATTTCAGGTTCTGGAGTAATTAAAACCGTATGTTTTTCTACTTTTTTCGGTTGTTCCTTTAAAACATCTTTTACTTTATCTTGATGCACTTTAAAAACGGCATCTTCTTTCTTCTCAATTTTAGAAATAAAAGGTTCTGGTTTAGGAACCTCTTTTTCTACAATTTCTTGTTTAATAATCTCTTTTTTACCAATATTTTTTTCAAATGATTTTTTATTTATGATATATTTTAAATCATCAATTTTATTATTTAAAAAGTCAATCTGTTTTTTTAAAGATTTTAAGTTGCTATTATTAACTATTAAAAAGATAATAATAATGACAAATAAAATTGTTTCCATAATTTTTAGGTTGTTTGTTAAACTATTTACTATTTTATAATAAAAGTATTTTTAAGTTATAAATGAAAATTACTGTTTCTCAAAAACAAACTCCTCAAAAAAGAAATCAGGATTTGGTACATGAATATGTAAAGTAGAGATTTCACCATTTTTATCTAAATCAAACCATAATTTACCTTGTGGTAAAGAAGAAAGTTTGGTGTCAAATCTAAAAGTAAAAATATCGTGATTCCAATGGTTTAAATCCGCAAAGAAAATAGGAGTTTCATCCATTGTAAAATGTAATTTGTTTCCTTTTTTAGAAATAGTTATAGTGCCATACATTTTGTCTTTGTATGTGCCAATATATTCATTTAAAGTAAATGATTTTGGATATTTTCCACGTTCTTGTTCTGTTTTTTCTAAAGTTTTATTGTGTTTTTTATCGCCTTCCTCTTTAAAAACCAACCAATCTTTAGACCAATCTTTTCCATTAAGGTCATCTGCAAGAATGACATCTAAACTTTTGTTTACTAATGCAGAAGGAATCCAATTTAAACTATTTGTTAAAACTATAATTCCTAATTTTTTTTCAGGAACAAAAGTAGATTTAGAAATCATGCCATCATAACCGCCACCATGACCAATAATTTTATAACCTTGATAATCTTGTAAACCCCAACCTAAACCATAAGATTTAAAATGAACACGTTGCTTGTTTTTGCCAATTTTTCTGTTTACATGTGGCGTAGTCATATTTTGGAAACTTCTGCTAGAAATAAAAGTTTTGTCATTAAATACACCTTCGTTTGTATTTAAAATCAACCAATTAGCATAATCATTAACCGAAGATATTAAGCCGCCAGCAGCAGTCATATTATCCCAATTTAACCAATCTAATTTTATGGTTTTACCATTTTCATAAAAATACGGACTTGCAACATTTGTAGCGTTTTTAAGTTGCTTGGTAGAAGTTAACGTTCTATCCATTTTTAATGGTTTTAAAAAATGCGTAGAAACATAATCTGACCAAGTACTATCCGTAACTTTTTTTAAGATTTCGCCAGCAGCAATAAATGCAATATTACTATAACCAAATTGTGTTCTATATGGGTAAATTGGTTTTAAATATTGTTGGGCATTTATGATTTTTTCTTCAGATAAATTAGAACCAAACCATAACAAATCACCCGAAAAAGTTTTTAAACCGTTTCTATGGCAAAGCAAATCTTCTATGGTTGTATTATTAGTTGTATAATCGTCATATAATTTAAAATAAGGTAAATAATCGATTACTTTATCTGTCCATTTAATTTTACCTTGATCTATTAATTGTGCTAATGAACTTGCTGTAAACGCTTTTGAGTTAGACGCTATTGCAAATAAAGTATTACCATCAACTTTAGTTTTTTGTTCTAAATCTGCATAGCCATAACCTTTACTAAATACAATTTCACCATCTTTAACAATGGCAATCGCCATACCTGGTATATGCCAGTCATTTAATGCTTTTTGGTAATAATTATCTAGATGTTCTAATTGTTCTGTTGTTTGACTAAATAGATTATTCCCTAAAATAATAAAGGAAATTAGTAGGATTATTTTTTTCATTATTTTGAGAATTAAATATTGATTGTGCTATTTTATTTACGAATAATCCAAATATCTTGTGCTGGATTTTTACCGCTATTTTTTTGAGATTCAATATGTTCTAATATAGTCATATTTTCAAAAAGTTTGTGCATGAATTTTTTAGGATGAAAAGCAGAATAAGTACGATGTCCTTCTTTTACGTTGCCTCTAACAATTAAGTTGCCTTTTTCAAAAGAAATTAATTCGTTATTCGTTAATTTAACTTTAAAACGAGTGCCTTGTGTGGTGATAAACATGATGCCGTTTGGTTTTAGAACTCTGTATAATTCATTAAACCAATCGTAATGCATTTTTTCTGATAAGTGTGTAAAAATAGAAATACCATAAATAACATCCATAAAATTATCATCATAAGGTAATTTTGCTTCTAAGGTATTTAAATTAAAATGGATGTTTTTTAAATTTTGTTTACACCAATCAATTGTTTTTTTATTGTAATCAGTTCCGTAATATTCACAATCATTTTTTATGATATTTGGTAAATGTCTTATAATACGTGCCGGACCACAACCCCAATCTAAAATTGTTGCATTTTTTAATTCAATATGTTTTTTAAAGTGATTTGTCAACCATTTTGCAGTATCAATACTATCGGTGTAATACTTTTTATAATTCATTTGAAATGATTCATAAATCAAATAATCTGGTGGTAAAATAACAGCTGGATTATTTATCTTAAAATCATTATTTTCTTTTCTGTTCTTAAATTTCTCCATATGAAACCGCAACCAATCTGTAAAATAGATTAGTCCAAACATTCTAAGTAATTTTGAGATTTGTGCTCTTTTCATATTTAGTAATAGTATTTATTTTAGTTTTGTTTTACAAAACTAATGTTTTAATTTAATTTATAAGAAACTTGTGCGTTTTCTAACTCTTTTAATAATTCCGTAGAAATATTAACTTTTTTCGTTCTGCTTTGCATGTGCAGTTTTAATTTATCTTTAGCGTCGTACACTACAAAATTAAGAATATGACTTCCTATATGAGTTTTAAGCATCTTTTCCATTTTTTTAATGGAATTTTCTGTTAATACATTTACATCTAATTGCAAGGTTAATTTTTTAGCCGATTTACTCAAAACATCTTGTAATTGTTGCATATGTGTAAACTTAATTCTTGGCGGTCCATCATTCCAACCACGTTGAATATTTGCTTTGATATGTAAAAAAGAATTCGGAATTAAAAAATGTCGCAGTTTTAAATAATCTTCACTAAAAATTCTAAATTCATACGATTCATTAAAATCTTCCACAAAGAAACTTGCCCAACCTTTTCCATTTTTCGAAACTCTATGCTGTACGCTCGAAATTATTCCTGCAAAAGTTAAATCTCTGCCTAACATTTGTTCCAAATTTGAAAAAGCACTCAAATCTGCATTACAAAAATATTTCATTTCTGTTTTATAATCATCTAACGGATGACCAGAAATATACATGCCAATTGCTTGCTTTTCTTTAGATAATTTTTCCATAATATTCCAGGCTTCACAAAGTGGAATAATTGGTTCATCAAATTGTACTTCGCTCGTTTCGCCAAATAAAGATACTTGAGCAGAATTTTTATTTTCCTGAAATTTATTCCCAAAACGGATTGCTTTATCAATAATGGTTAATCCTTTTTCATCTTCGGCATAATATTGAGAACGATTTATGTCTGCACCAAAGGAATCAAAACCTCCAGAAATTGCTAAACCATCAAAAGCTTTTTTACTTGCAGCACGTAAATCCACACGTTTTGCCATGTCAAAAATGGATTTAAAATGCCCATTTTCTTTTCGTTCTTTGGTAATTGCATCCACGGCTTTTTCGCCCATTCCTTTAATTGCACCAATTCCAAAACGAATTGCGCCATTTTTATTGACTGCAAATTTATAGAAAGATTCATTTACATCTGGACCAAGAACTTCAATTCCCATACGTTTGCATTCTTCCATAAAAAAACTAACCGATTTTATGTCACGCATATTATTAGAAAGTACAGAAGCCATATATTCTGCGGGATAATGTGCTTTTAAATACGCAGTTTGATATGCAATATATGCATAACAAGTGGAATGCGATTTGTTAAATGCATAGGCAGCAAATGCTTCCCAATCTTTCCATATTTTTTCTAGAATTTCTGTTTTATGACCGTTTTTATTTCCACGTTCAATGAACATCGGTTTCATTTTGGCAAGTAAGGAAAAAATCTTTTTCCCCATTGCCTTTCGTAAACCATCGGCTTCACCTTTGGTGAAATTTGCCAGTTTTTGTGATAAAAGCATCACTTGTTCTTGGTAAACTGTAATTCCGTAGGTTTCTTTTAGATAACCTTCCATTTCTGGTAAATCGTATGTAATCTCCTCTTTACCATGTTTTCTATCGATAAAACTTGGTATATATTCCATTGGTCCAGGACGATACAAGGCATTCATGGCAATAAGATCTTCAAAAGCAGTTGGTTTTAGACCTCGTAAATGCTTTTGCATTCCAGCAGATTCGTATTGAAAAATACCAACAGTTTCTCCTTTTTGAAAAAGTTCGTAGGTTTTTTCATCGTCTAACGGAAATTCATCTGGATCTAAATCAATATTATGAATTGCTTTTACAATTTTACAGGCATCTTTAATTAAGGTTAATGTCTTTAAACCTAAAAAATCCATCTTTAATAAACCAGCAGATTCCACCACATTGTTATCAAATTGCGTAACAAACATATCGGAACCTTTGGCAGTTGCCACAGGTACTAAATTGGTAATATCTTCTGGTGTAATAATAACGCCACAAGCATGTGTACCTGTATTTCTAACCGAACCTTCTAAAGCTCTTGCTTGTAAAATAGTTTCTGAAATTAAGTTTTCATCTTCGGCTAATGCTCTAAATTCCTCTACTTTATCTTTATCTTCAGAGCGTAAACCTTTTATTTTTGCAATACTTTTTGGGTCATCGCCAAAAATATTTTTCAGTTTAACTAACGGAATTAATTTAGCAACTCTATCGGCTTCATATAAAGGTAGATCTAAAACTCTTGCAGTATCTCTAATACTTGATTTTGCTGCCATTGTACCATAAGTGATGATTTGCGCTACTTGATTGGTACCATATTTATCAATAACGTATTGTAGTACTAAACCACGACCTTCATCATCAAAATCAATATCAATATCTGGTAAAGAAACTCGATCTGGATTTAAAAAACGCTCAAAAAGTAAGTTGTATTTTAACGGATCAATATTGGTAATTTTTAAGCAATATGCTACAACAGAACCTGCAGCAGAACCACGACCTGGACCAACGGAAACTCCCATATTTCGTGCCGCTTTTATTAAATCCCAAACAATTAAAAAATAACCAGGATACCCAGTTTTTTCAATAATCATTAATTCAAAATCTAATCTTTCTTTAGTTTCAGCGTCTAATTCTTCGCCATAACGTTCTTTTGCACCAACAAAAGTTAGGTGTTTTAAATAGTTGTTTTCTCCTCTAACACCTTTGTCTTGCTTATCTTCTTCGACTTCAAATTCATTCGGAATGCTAAATTTAGGCAATAAAACATCACGCGCTAAAGCATAGATTTCTACTTTGTCTACTATTTCTTGAATATTACTAATCGC
>JAMONN010000205.1 GCA_027065775.1 Flavobacteriaceae bacterium
TCTAAAACACTAACTCAAGTTCAACACTTATATGACCTTAAATGCCTTATATGATAAATAAACAACAATCTAAAATACGAACTCAAGTTCAACACTTATATGACCTTAAATGCCTTATATGGTAAATGAACAACAATCTAAAAACTAACTCAAATTCAACACTTATATGACCTTAAATACCTTATATGGTAAATGAACAACAATCTAAAACACTAATAAGTTCAACACCTTATTATGGTAAAAGAACCAAGCAATTAAACACTTACATAGTAAAAGAAAGAATTCAAACAAAATTGTTAATAAAACACAAAAAACAAACCGTTAAACAGAACTAAAAATTACTTTATTTCTTTAGTTTTGTTTCAGATAATTAGCAATGGAACATTTTATAGTATCAGCCAGAAAGTATAGACCGCAAGAATTTGCGGAAGTTGTTGGGCAACAAGCCATAACGAATACTTTAGAGAATGCTATAAAATCGAACCATTTAGCACAAGCATTGTTATTTACAGGTCCAAGAGGTGTTGGTAAAACCACTTGTGCAAGAATATTAGCCAAAAGAATTAACGAAGAAAGTTTAGGTAAAATATCCGAAGATGAAGACTTTGCCTTTAATATTTTTGAGTTAGATGCCGCATCAAACAATTCGGTAGATGATATCAGACAACTAACCGAGCAAGTTAGAATTCCGCCACAAGTTGGTAAGTATAAAGTCTATATTATTGATGAGGTTCATATGTTATCGGCTTCTGCATTTAATGCGTTTTTAAAGACTTTAGAAGAACCGCCAGCACATGCTATTTTTATTTTAGCAACCACCGAAAAACATAAAATCATCCCGACAATTTTGTCTCGTTGTCAGATTTTTGATTTCAAACGCATTGGTGTTATTGATATTAAAAATTACTTACATAAATTAGCCGAAAAAGAAAATATCACTGCCGAAGATGACGCTTTACATATCATTGCACAAAAAGCAGATGGTGCATTGCGTGATGCTTTGTCTATTTTTGATCGTGTAGTTTCTTTCTGCGGAAAGAATTTAACTCGCGAGGCAGTTACTAGTAATCTAAACGTTTTAGATTACGAAGTATATTTTAACACAACAGCCTTAATACTCCAAAATGATATTCCGAATTTGCTATTAGATTTCAACGAAATATTAGCAAAAGGTTTTGATGCACATCATTTTATTATAGGTTTGGCATCACATTTTAGAGATTTATTAGTTTCTAAAGATACTGCAACAATTATATTATTAGAAGTTGGTGACAAAACCAAAAAACAATATTTAGAACAAGCACAAAAATCGGATTTACGCTTTTTAATCACAGCAATCGATAAAGCAAATACTTGCGATTTAAAATACAAAACTTCTAAAAACCAGCGTTTATTAGTAGAGTTATGTTTAATGCAATTAGCATCCATAACTTTTATACCAAAAACGGAAGAAGAAAAGCTTAAAAAAAAAAATCTAGTAACTACATAATTCCTGCAAGTTATTTCTCGGCATTAATTGTTGAAGAAAAAATAGATGTTGTTAAAGTTGATGAGCGAAAAGTACTTAGCGAAGAGTTACAACAACACATTAAAGAACCTACAACAACAACACTTTTAAAAGAAACAACTACAAAAACTGAAGAAACCAAATCTAATCCCAAATTATCTGGGCAAACGCAAGAGCGAAGAAAAAGTTCTGCACTTTCTTTAAAATCACTTACTCAAAAAAGAGAAAATACTAAAAAAGTAAAGGTAGAAATTAACCCAGATAATTTACCGAAAAATCCGTTTTCAAGCCAGCAATTATTAGACTTATGGCAAGATTATAGCTACGATTTAAATAAAAAAGGAGAGAAATTACTTGCATCTTTAATGCGATCAAACATTCCTGAAGTAAAACAAAACACCTTAATTTTCACACTTCCAAACTCAAGAATGGAAAGTAGTTTATTAAAATCAAAACCAAGAATTTTAAAACATTTACGTGATAAATTACAGAATTATCAATTAGATTTTGAAATCATCATCAATGAAGAAATCGAAAAGAAATTTGCATACACACCAAAAGAAAAATATGAGGTTTTAAGAGAAAAAAATCCGTTACTTTCTAAATTAAAAGCAACTTTTGATTTGGATGTTTAGTTATTTGTTGTATTGTTTAATTAATTATGTAAGTTCAAGTGTAACTAAAACAATTCTAAATAATCTATTTTAGATTAGTATAAATCGTTTAGACTTTTAAAACAGAAAAGTATATATTTAGGACGAATCAATACAAGTTATTGAATACTTTCCTTGTTTCTAAGCGACTTTTTTCTTTATAAGATATTGTTCGATTTCAGGAATTATAGAGTCAATTGAAGTTTTTCTAATAGGTAAATCTTTGAAAAACCCAGATGAGATTAATTCGGATGGTCTGATTCTTTTTAATTCTCCTTTGTCGAATAAATCCTGAACTTTAATTTTATTTTCATCAGCATATTTTTGTAGGTAATGATTAATATAATTTATAAGGGTTGAATTTAGGGTTGATATATCAATATTCCCCCAATCATCTATTTTTAGATATTCTTTATGATTGAATAAAAAACCTCTAATTACTTTTATACAAAATCCAACACAAGTAGTTATATCATGTTTTGCATTTATAAGAAAAGATTCTTTAGTGTTAGAATTGTAATATGAGTCGTTAAAAATAAAACCATAGTTAGGTTTAACTCCGATTTCTTGAAGTTTCTCACAATGACCAAGAAATGTAACCACATCATCTTCGAAAATGATTTCAATTTTCTTTATAAATAAAGATGGATGTTCACTTAATTTTGTTGTAATCTCATTTAATAAAACTGATTTTCCGGTATAGTGGTAATAGTATATTTGTTCTTGAAAACAAATTATTAAACCTGAATGTATGCAAATACCATTTTTATCAATTTCAGTACTGATAGAAACAAAATCATTTGAAAAATCACAGTCCTCTAACTTTATCAAGTCTTCATTTATATTTAATAATTTGATTTCATTTTCCATTCTAATATACTTTTCCAATTTTAGTTGATAATAATTTTTCTACTTCTAAAAGAGATTCTTTGAGGTACTCGTCTTCTTTAAAAGCTTTTGATACAACTAAGATTGTACGCAAATATGTGGGTAATGAAAATGAATTTATGAATATTCTAATAAATTTTTTAGCACCAGCATAATTTTTTTGCTTGTAATAAGATTCCAATTTTTGACTGATAAAATGAAAAGGTTCTGTTCCTTTTTTGTTTTTTAAGTCTTTGAAGAAAGGTTTTAATTCATCAAAATATTGTTCAGAATCTCCAGCGTAAATGTCACAGAAATTATATTCAATATTATGTTTTTTTTCTTTTATCCAAGCTGAAATATTTATTTCTTGATATAAAAATGAATTAACTTTTTTTGCTTCTAATTTTGAACATTGAATAGTATAAGAAAGATCATTTACAGTTATATGAAAATTTGGTTTTTTACCACCATTTAAATCTAAAATTCCTTTGAAAAATTTAACATTAAAATTATTGTCTATATTTGCACGACTTCTAGTGTTTTTAAATTTCCTCTGAAATAATGGTTTTATATCTTCTTTTTTTGAATCGTGATTATAGTAAATTCCATAATCCGTAAACTTTTTAAAGTTTCGATAAATTACATTTAATTGATTTACATATAAATTTTCTCTTGTAGCTTCTCCTTTTGACGCATCTAATATTTTATTATATACAATTCCTAAATGACCTGCTTCATCACTAATTAATTTTTGAACTGCACTACCTTTTTCTAAACCAATTTTAAGATTTAAATCTTTTTCAAATTCGACAATTTTAATTAACGCATCTAATATTTCTCTTAAAGATTTAGAAGCACTCAATGACATCATATTAAGTTGAATATCATTACCTTCAGAATCTTTCTTTAAAATAATTTCAATACTTTCCATTAAAGTGAATTAGAGTTAGCTAAAATATAGATTTAAATTTACTTTACAATATTAATTTTGAAATATGTTTCGTTTGCATCGCTGTTAACTAAATTATATACAATAGTAACTACCAAAAGACAACATTTCGTATATATACTATTGTAAATTTAAATAAAACTAATGAAACTTCAATACGCCAGCATTAATAGCAACATCTAAATTATTCTCTTTTGGCGGAATTGGACAAGAATACTTATGATTATAAGCACAATAAGGATTATAAGCCTTATTAAAATTTAGTGCAATTTTATGATCTTTTGTAATATCATTTAGAGACAAATCCATAAATCTGCCACCAGCATAACTTTCGTTATTATTAGTTAAATCGGTAAATGGTAAAAATAAATGATTTTTATATTCAGGATCTGTATTTGTAGTACTTTGATAAATATTAAGTGAATATTCTTTATTATTTATTTTAAACGTAGCAACACCATAAGTTACATATTTTGCTAATCTGCTTGTGGTAGTTAGCATTTCAAAAGGTATTTCTTCTGGTGTTCTTTTAAAACTTGCTATCACTCTTAAATCTTCATTTATTTCAAAAAAATGCAAACTTGAGAATTTTATAAAATCTTCTTTGGTTAATGGCGAGGTTTTAATATCGGCATATTCCATATTCATTTCGTATTGAAATTCTTTAGTTTCTTTTAGGGTAATATTTTCCTTTTTCTGTGCGCAATTTAAAAGGGAAACTAACAAAGTAAGTAATACAACAATATTTTTCATGTTCCAATAATTTTGAAGTTCTCAAAAATAATCAATTAATAGTTAAGAGTATTGAAATTATTTGCATAGTTTTGTATTTCAATTATTTAAAATGAATACTGTCAAAATTTATAAATCACCAAAGTCTTGTACCAGAAGGTACTTGTCTTGCTGCGATTTTTTATTTTGATGCTAATATAAATTATATCTATTAAATAAAAATCCAGCATATTGCTGGATTTTTTATTTTTACACTAAATTATTTTAAAATGTTTACTAAATTTTTAACACCTTATAAAAACCTTTCCAAAGAAATTTGGATACTAACATTAATGACTCTAATAAATAGAGCTGGCGCAATGGTGATTCCGTTTTTATCGTTGTATTTAACAAAATCTATGGGTTTTAGTTTATCGCCACAAGTAACTGTAATTATGGTGTTTTATGGTTTAGGTTCTTTGGTTGGTTCTTGGGTTGGCGGAAAATTAACCGACAAAATTGGCTACCATAAAGTAATGTACGTAAGTTTATTTATTTCAGGTTTTCTATTTGTAGGCATACAATTTTTGGAAACCTTTATGCAATTTGCAATCGGAATATTTATTTTAACAGCAATTACCGATTTATTTAGACCTGCAATATATGTAGCAATGTCATCTTATAGTAATGAAGATAACCGAACTAGATCTATAGCTTTAGTTAGAATTGCCATTAATTTAGGTTATGCAGTTGGACCAGCAATGGCAGGTTTGTTAATTGCAAAACTGAGTTATTCTTGGTTATTTTGGATTGATGGTTTAACCGCTATACTAGCATCTTTTATTATATATAAATTTTTGTTTCAGAAAGATATTAAGAAAAAAGAAACCAAAGAAATCAAAAGAGACATTGTTAGACCATATAAAGATGTACAATTTATTATATTCTGGTTGGTAATATTTTTATGTGGCGTATCTTTTGTACAATTTATAGAAGTTTGGCCTTTGTTTTATGATAAAATCATTCATTTAAATGAACAAGAAATAGGAATGATTTTAGCATTAAATGGTTTTTTAATCTTTATTTTAGAAATGCCAATTGTAAGTTATGTAGATAAAAAATTTAAACATATAAATTTAATACTTTTTGGGTTGCTCCTATTTGCTTTAAGCTTCTTTGTACTTACTATAAATCAATCACTTACTATGGTAATCATAAGTATGGTTTTGATTAGTATTGGTGAAATATTCTGTTTTCCGTTTTCTAATACCTATGCTTTAGATTTAGCAAAAAAAGGGAATGAAGGCGAATATATGGGTTTTTATACCATGACTTTTGCTGCGGCTTTTTTAGTAGCACCTTTAGGTTTAATGATAGTTCAAAATTATGGATTTGAAATACTTTGGTATGCAGCAACTGTTATATTAATTATAGGTTTATTGTTAACTTATATTATGAAACGAAAGTTTAAGTAACTGATTTTTAAGATATTTTCTCGCAAAGTCTCCGCAAAGATTTACTTTACAAACATAGACCGTAACCTAATGTTTTTTCTTTGCGTCTGCGACTTTGTGAGATTAATTTTTTGTTATAATAAGTGTTTCAAAAACTAATTCGCGCTAGATAATCAAAATGCAAACCTTCTATTACTAATTCACATTTTAAATTACATTCCTCTGAAATTCTATGTAAAGTATTATAATCAATATAAAGCCAATCAAACGATTTGCTATTTTGATTTTTATAAGTCATTTTAAAAGCGGTTTCGCCGTAGTAATTAGCATTTGCATCCACAAAATAATCACCATTTTCATCTTCAAACATATAAATTACATCGGTGGAATCTAATAATATTTGTCCGTTTGGATTTAATAATGTTTTTAGATGTGTTAAGAATTTAGGCAATTGTTCTAATTTACCGCACATTCCAGCACCATTCATTAATAATAAAATGGTATCAAATTTTTCATTTTTTAATTCCCAAATATTTTGAACTTTCGTGTTTTTAATCCCACGTAAATCACATGTTTTAATTGCACCTTCTGAAATATCTATCGCTAATACATCTTTATTGTTTTCTTGAAGGTATAAACTATGACTTCCTGCACCACAACCAATATCTATTGTTTTACCAATGGTTAATTCTAATGCTTTTTGTTCCATTAATGGCATTTCAGAAAATTTTCTGAAAAGATAAGGTAACGGATAAACACCATTTTTTTCGAATGTGGAATTGGTAATAATATCTTCGGTATAATTACCATTTTGGTAATCTAATAATGCTTTTCCGTAAATATCCATTATTTTTTTATTTTACTAAAGACTAAAGACCAAAAACTATTCCCCAATATTTCCAAGTTCAACGCCTTCAGAATAAGCAACTTGAATATTATTTTCACTAAATGCTTTTT
>JAMONN010000206.1 GCA_027065775.1 Flavobacteriaceae bacterium
GTTTTTCTCCGTCTTTTTTAGTAATATAATCCTGTGAGAAGATATTTAAAGTTATTAAAAATAGAGAAATAAGGAATAATTTTGATTTCATTTGTTCTTTTTTTAGAGTTATTTTACAAAGGTATATAATACAAACTTAATAGTTAGCCTTTTGTTAATTGGCTGTTAGTTTTTTGTTAATATAATTCATCTAGCAAAGAATCATCTACTAAATTAGGTAAAGTAACTTTTAAATTAGGTTCCATTTCCATTGCTTTTTTTGCTGTAAAAATAGCACCTTTGTTTCTTGCCCAGTTCCTTCTTGCTATTCCGTTATTTACATCCCAAAATAGCATCGATTTTAATCTTTTCTCTGCTTCCTTAGAACCATCAATAACCATACCAAACCCGCCATTAATAACTTCGCCCCAACCAACGCCACCGCCATTATGTATAGAGACCCAAGTTGCACCTCTAAAACTATCACCAATTACATTTTGTATTGCCATATCTGCGGTAAACTGAGAACCATCATAAATATTTGCGGTTTCTCTGTATGGCGAATCTGTTCCTGAAACATCGTGATGATCACGACCTAAAACAATAGGCGCAGAAATAGTACCATTTTCTATAGCGTCGTTAAATGCTTTGGCAATTTTCATTCTTCCTTCGGCATCTGCATATAAAATACGTGCTTGTGAACCAACTACTAAGTTGTTTTTTTTAGCACCTTTAATCCATTGAATATTATCCAACATTTGTTGCTTAATTTCTTTAGGTGAAGTTTTTATTAATTCTTCTAAAACCTGCAAAGCAATAGCGTCGGTTTTATCTAAATCTTCAGATTTTGCTGAAGTACAAACCCATCTAAAAGGACCAAAACCGTAATCAAAACACATTGGTCCCATAATATCTTCTACATAACTTGCATATCTAAAGCCACTTGGTGTATCTGCTAAAATATTTGCTCCAGCACGCGATGCTTCCAATAAAAAAGCATTTCCATAATCAAAAAAGTAAGTTCCTTTTGCAGTATGTTTATTTATAGAATCGGTTTGTCTTCGTAGAGATTCGTAAACTTTTTCTTTAAATAATTTCGGATTTTCTGCCATCATTTCGTTAGCATCTTCGTAAGATAAATCTACAGGATAATAACCGCCAGCCCAAGGATTATGTAATGATGTTTGATCGCTTCCTAAATCAATAAAAATATTTTCTTTATCAAATTTTTCCCAAACTTCTACAATATTACCTTGATATGCGATAGAAACTACTTCTTTATTTTCTTTGGCAATTTTCACTCTATTGGTTAGTTCATCTAAATCGGTATAATATTCATCTACCCATTTTTGTGAATGTCTTGTATGTACTGCTTTTGGGTTAATTTCGGCACAAACGGTGATACAACCAGCAATATTACCTGCTTTAGGTTGTGCGCCAGACATACCGCCAAGACCAGAAGTGACAAATAATTTACCTGCTAAACCTTCGCCATTTTTAGAAATTTTTCTTCCTGCATTTAAAACCGTAATAGTTGTTCCGTGTACAATTCCTTGCGGACCAATATACATATAAGAACCAGCAGTCATTTGTCCGTATTGTGTAACGCCAAGCGCATTAAATTTTTCCCAATCGTCTTGTTTTGAGTAATTCGGAATCATCATTCCGTTAGTAACCACAACTCTTGGTGCATTACTATGCGAAGGAAATAAACCTAACGGATGACCTGAATTCATTACCAAAGTTTGCTCTTCGGTCATTTGCGATAAATATTGCATACACAATAAATATTGCGCCCAATTTTGAAAAACAGCACCATTTCCGCCATAAGTAATTAATTCGTGTGGATGTTGTGCAACAGCATAATTCAAATTATTCTGAATCATATGCATTATCGCTGCTGCTTGATGTGTTTTTGCAGGATATTCGTTTATCGGTCTTGCATATTGCTCGTAATCTGGCCTAAATCTATACATATAAATACGACCGTAATCTTTTAATTCTTGCGCAAATTCTTTTATTAAAATTGCATGATGTTTTTTATCGAAATAACGTAAAGCATTTTGTAAAGCGAGTTTTTTCTCTTTTGTATTAAGAATATCTTTACGCTTTGGTGCATGATTTATTTCTTTATCGTAAACTTTTGGACTTGGTAATTCTGTTGGAATACCTTGTTTTATTTGTTGTTGGAAGTTGTTCATATTTTTATTTTTGTTTCCCGCAGATTTCGCAGATTTTCGCAGAATTGCTCTGCGTGAATCTGTGAAATCTGCGGGAGATTTATTTTTAACAAAAGAATCCGTAGCCTTATCATACCCAAACGGACAATGCTTACAACCACTTTTACAACAATAACCACGTTTTAAATGGTATTTTTCTGTAAATACACGATACCCTTTTTCATTTACATAAAAATCTTCGGGTTCTAATTTTGGTAAGTTATTGTACATTCTTTATAAAATGTAAAAGTAGAGAAATCTATTATATTTTATTATAATTCCGTTAAAAATTAGTAACATTACGGTTTAAATTTATTTTATGGATAACAAAGACAATATTTCAAAAATTAAAATTGATGAGCAACAAATCATTGATAATAAAGAATTAAATATTTGGGAAGCATTGATTCCTGTTATAATTCTTATATTAATGTTGGCGTATAATATTTCCAAAGGTGGCGAGATTATGGGACAATATTCCAATCAGTTTATTTTATTAATTGCTGGTGGAATTACTGCAATTATTGGTTTTTTCAATAAAGTAACGATTGCCACAATGTTATCTGAAATAAAGGAAAATTTAAAAAGTGTCTTTGTGCCAATTATGATTTTATTTTTAGTTGGTGCATTAGCAGGAACTTGGTTGGTAAGTGGTATTATTCCTGCAATGGTTTATTACGGATTACAAGTTTTAAGTCCTGCAATATTTTTACCAGCATCGGTAGTTATTGCAGCAATAATTTCGATTGCAACTGGTAGTTCATGGACAACTTCGGCAACCGTTGGTATTGCCTTAGTTGGTATTGGTACCGCATTAGGTATTTCGCCAGGTATGATTGCAGGAGCAGTAATTTCTGGTGCATATTTTGGTGATAAAATGTCGCCACTAAGTGATACTACGAATCTTGCTCCAACAATGGCAGGAACCGATTTGTTTACACATATTAGATATATGGCAATAACAACTATTCCTACAATTATTATTACAATTATTGTGTTTTCTATTATTAGTATGAATATTGAAACTACTGGTAATGCTGATGTAAGTGAATTATTAAGTACTATAAAAAGTACCTTTAATATAACGCCATTACTTTTTATTGTCCCTTTAACTGTAGTTGCTTTAATTCTATTTAAAACAAAACCATTAATTGCTTTAGGTATTGGCGTTGGTTTAGCAGCAGTTTTTGCATTTATTTTTCAAAGTGATATTTTAAGCGGATTATCATCTTCAAACACAAAATCTATTATTAATGCAGTTTTTGTAGATACCGAAATAGTAACCGATAATGAAGCATTAAATAAATTGTTTAGCGCTGGTGGAATGAGTGGAATGTTATGGACTATTTACTTAATTATTTGTGCAATGATTTTTGGTGGTTTTATGGATGCCATTGGTGCATTATCTAGAATTACTAAAGAATTACTAAAATTAGCAACTACAGTATTTGGTTTATTTGCAAGTACAGTTTTAAGTTGTTTAGGTTTAAATGCGATTGCTTCTGATCAATATTTAGCCATTGTAATACCTGGGAAAATGTTTAAAAAAGCCTTTGAAGACAAAAACCTTGCACCTGAAAATTTAAGTAGAACTTTAGAAGATTCTGGTACAGTAACTTCGGTTTTAATACCTTGGAATACTTGTGGTGCTTATCAATCTGGTGTTTTAGGCGTTGGCGTAGGCGAATATTTTGTTTATGCTATATTTAATTGGTTAAGTCCTTTTATGACATTATTATTTGCTGCTTTTTCTATTAAGATTAAACAGTTGAGGTCTGAAATGTAATTACTAGTTAAATTAAAAGACATAGATTTCACAGATTACACGGATTATTAAATGGTTATAATTTCACAAATTAAAATTTACAAAGCAAATTAATAATTTGTGTGTTTCTTTTAAAGAGGAAAAATATGTGAAATCCGTGAAATCTGTGAAATCTGTGTCTAAAATTTTATCCTAACTGAATACTATCAAGTTATCGGTATTTAAAAATAATTCGTTTTAGATATAATCTATTTTTTTTATAATCAATAATTGCCTTTCCTTTCTGAAGAATATCCGCACCAATAATACCATGAACTGCTTTTGCGTTATGTTGGGTAAGCGCCGTATTTACGTGGGTTAAATTAAATAGTACTAAATTGAAATTATTGTATTTCCAATTACCAATTTCAATACTGTTTTTTTCGGATTGCTTTGTAGGCATATCGATTGCTCCAGCACCTGCAGCTTTAGTTTTTGATTCTTTTGTTTGAAGTTTAAAACGTTTAATATCTTCAAAACCTACACAAGAATTAGAAGCGCCAGTATCTAAAATAAACCGTCCTTTTTTACCATTTATTTTTGCTTTTACTTCGTAATGATTGGTTACAGTTTTTTTTAATTTTATGGCAACGTATCTTTTACGTTTTAAAATACTTTTTAATTTCATTTTTCAAAGATAGGGTAATATATTTTTTAAGATGTGTATTATATAATCGAAAAAACTAAAAGACACGGATTTCACGGATTGCACGGAATTTGACTACTTAAATATTTCACAGATTGTTAATTTGCTATACTCCCGAAAATTCGGGATTAATCTGTGGAAATTTAACCATTTAATAATCAGTGTAATTCGTGAAATTCGTGTCTCAATATTTTAATGAGTGAATAGTCACCTTACAACAGATTACACTAATTTATTTGCTGGTTACAATTTCATCGATTTAATAAAACATATTTCTTTGTGTATCTCTATAAAATAATTACTGTTTTATAGTAAAATGTTCTATTTTTGTAAATTCAAGCAAAAACAAAAATGAACATCAAAAACCAATTACAAAACCAAGTTATCAAGGCAATTAAACAATTGTTTGATAAAGATATAGAACAAGTTGATTTTCAAGAAACAAGAAAGGATTTTGAAGGCGACATTACACTAGTTGTATTTTCTTTATTGCGTTATGTAAAAGGAAATCCTGTAGAAATAGGCACTAAAATTGGTGAATATTTAGTCGAAAATGAAGAAATCATCACCAATTTTAATGTGGTTAAAGGTTTTTTAAATCTTGTTTTTACAGATGAATTTCATTTAACTAATTTTTATACTGCTTTCGCTGAAGAAAATTTTGGTACAACAAAAAAATCTTCTAAAAATGCCGTAATGGTAGAATATTCGTCGCCAAATACAAATAAACCTTTGCATTTAGGACATATCAGAAATAATTTATTGGGTTATTCGGTTGCAGAAATCATCAAAGCAGCAGGAAATAAAGTTTACAAAACACAAATTATTAACGATCGTGGAATTCATATTTGTAAATCTATGCTGGCTTGGGAACGTTTCGGAAATGGCGAAACTCCAGAAAGCACAGGTTTAAAAGGTGATAAGTTGGTTGGTAATTATTATGTGCGTTTTGAAACAGAATTTCAAAAAGAATATTCTGAATGGATAAATTCAAAAATTGGTCAACTTGAATTTGAAAAATTTAAAGAAACTCCAATCTGGGAAAAATTATTCCCTGATGTAGACACTAACTATGTTATTTCTACTACTCCAATGACTAAAGTCGAAAATAATGAAGATTTTTTTTCAAATAGAGCAATATTAAAAGAGTTTAAATCTTATTTTAAGGATAATTATTTTAATACTTATAGTATAATTGGCAGAGATGTTAAAATAATACTTCAAAAATGGGAAGCAGGAGACAAAGAAACCGTAAAACTTTGGAAAAAAATGAACCAATGGGTTTATGATGGCTTTGAAGTAACCTATAAAAATTTAGGGGTTGATTTTGACAAATTATATTACGAAAGTGAAACCTATTTATTAGGAAAAGAATTTATTGCAGAAGGTTTAAAATCAAAAGTATTCTTTAAAAAAGAAGATTCTTCGGTTTGGTGCGATTTAACCGATGAAGGTTTAGACAAAAAAATAGTCTTACGTTCTGACGGAACCGCTGTTTATATGACGCAAGATATTGGTACGGCAATACAGCGAATTAAAGATTATCCAGATGTAAATTCCATGGTTTATACGGTTGGTAATGAACAAGATTATCACTTTAAAGTATTGTTTTTAATCCTTAAAAAATTAGGATTTGATTGGGCAAAAAACTTATTTCATTTATCATACGGAATGGTAGATTTACCTGAAGGAAAAATGAAATCACGTGAAGGAACCGTTGTCGATGCAGATGATTTAATGTTTCAAATGACCGATACTGCAAGAGAAATCTCTGAAGAATTAGGTAAATTAGAAGGTTATTCAGATACTGAAAAGGAAGAATTATATAACACAATAGGTTTAGGAGCATTAAAATACTACATATTAAAAGTAGATCCTAAAAAACGAATTTTATTTAACCCCAAAGAATCGATTGATTTTCAAGGTAATACTGGCCCATTTATTCAATATACTTATGCTAGAATTCAATCTATTTTACGTAAAGCAGATTTTGATTTCAGTAAAGAAGTTTCTATAAATGAATTACACGATAAAGAAAAAAATGTTATAAAACAATTGCAACTTTTCCCTGACACTATTCAGTTAGCAGCAAAAAATTATAGTCCTGCAATAATTGCAAATTATACCTATGATTTGGTTAAGGAATATAACTCATTTTATCAAACAGTAACTATTTTAAGTTGTGATGATTTAGAAACTAAAATATTTAGAACGCAATTATCTCAAAAAGTAGCAAATACCATTAAGTTATCTTTTGGTTTGTTGGGAATTTCTGTTCCTGAGCGCATGTAGAGAAAAAATAGGAACACTGATGACACGGATTTCACAGATTTTCACGGATTATTACATGTTTTACTTTGTGAATCTTCATTTAACTTTGTGAGTCTTTGTGAAATAATTCTTTGCGAACCTT
>JAMONN010000207.1 GCA_027065775.1 Flavobacteriaceae bacterium
ACTCAATATTAATTCTAAATAAACTTATTGCAAATATAAAGATTATGTCAGTTTCTTACAAATGTTTGTTTGGTTTTGATGTTTCTAATTATTGCTATTCGATAAAGACAATAGACCGCTTCGCTTTAAGACATAAGACGAAAGACTAAATCGTAATTAACTGACAATAAGTTATCGTTACAAAGAACCAAAGTAAATAAGAAGATTCGCAAAGTTTTTTAAAACTCTTCACTTTTCTCCTATTGCCTATTGCCTATTGCCTATTGCAAAAAAACTACTCCACAACTTCGGCATCAATATAAACATCTTGATAAGGCCATTCATCTTTTCCTGTTCTTAGTTTGGTAATTTTATCAATAATTTGCATTCCTTTAATTACTTCGCCAAAAACGGTATGTTCACCATTTAAATGATGTTCTCCTCGCCTATTTACGGTAAAATAAAATTCAAAAGGAGTTGATTTTTTTTCTGGATTATCATCCCAATCTCTTGCTGCAGCAATGACACCTCTTTTATGTTTTCTGTTTTTACGAAATTCTGAAGGTAATAAATAATGTTTGTATTTATTTCTTAATTGTGATGTGCTTAAATTTTCCGAATCGCCTCCTTGAGCGATAAAACCCGGTACAACTCTATGAAAACAAGTGGTGTCAAAATAACCATTTTTCGTCAAAAAAATAAAACTTGCTCTATGTAATGGCGTATTATTATATAATTTTATGATAATATTGCCAAGCCTTGTTTTAAATACTACTTTGTTTTCTTTATTTTTATTTCCGTAATCTTTAAAAAAATTAACGGCATTTTTACTATTTAATGCAATCGCATTTGGTTTTGCAACTTTAATTATTTTTTTTTCTTTTACTATTTCTTTTTGAGTAGATTTTTCTTTTACTTTCTTGATTTCAACTTTCTTTTTTGTACAGGAAAGTAAACTTATAAAAACAATAAAAATCAAACTATAGATTAGTTTTAGGTGTTTATTTTTATTGTTTAATTCGGAATAAAGTACGTTTAAATTAATCATTTTCTTACACAATAAAATTATTCTAATAAATGTTTCATAATGCACACCTAATTGATATGCAATTTTAATCATTTTTTTTATCTTTGCAATCCACATAACTAGAAGAAAGAATATGTTTAATAATTTAAGTGATAAACTAGACAAAGCATTTCATGTACTTAAAGGTCATGGAAAAATAACCGAAATAAATGTAGCAGAAACTTTAAAAGAAGTTAGACGCGCGTTATTAGATGCCGATGTTAACTTTAAAATTGCCAAAGAGTTTACTAAAAGAGTTCAAGAAAAAGCACTTGGTCAAGATGTATTAACTACCTTAAACCCAGGTCAGTTAATGATAAAATTAGTAAAAGATGAGTTAACCGAATTAATGGGTGGCGAAACTGTTGGCTTAAATTTAAAAGGTTCGCTAACTATTATTTTAATGTCTGGTTTACAAGGTTCTGGAAAAACAACTTTTTCGGGTAAATTAGCCAATTTCTTAAAAACTAAAAAATCAAAAGAAGTACTTTTAGTAGGTTGTGATGTTTATAGACCAGCGGCAATAAATCAATTACAAGTTGTTGGAGAACAAATTGGCGTGGAAGTTTATGCAGAACCAGATAATAAAAATCCGGTAGAGATTGCAAAAAATGCAGTAAAACACGCTAAAGCAAACGGTAAAAATGTAGTTATAGTCGATACTGCTGGTCGTTTAGCGGTTGATGAAGCAATGATGGATGAAATTTCGAATATTCATAAAGAAATTCAACCTCAAGAAACGCTTTTTGTAGTAGATGCAATGACTGGGCAAGATGCCGTAAATACCGCCAAAGCATTTAATGACATTTTAAATTTTGAAGGTGTTATTCTAACAAAATTAGATGGCGATACGCGTGGTGGAGCTGCTTTATCTATTAAATCGGTTGTAAATAAACCAATTAAATTTATTGGTACTGGCGAAAAGATGGATGCGATAGATGTTTTTCATCCAGATCGTATGGCAGATCGTATTTTAGGAATGGGTGATGTTGTTTCTTTAGTGGAAAGAGCACAAGAACAATACGATGAAGAAGAAGCAAGAAAATTACAAAAGAAAATTGCTAAAAATCAGTTTGGTTTTGATGACTTTTTAAAACAAATTCAGCAGATTAAAAAAATGGGAAGTATGAAAGACCTTATCGGTATGATTCCTGGTGCTGGAAAAGCAATGAAAGATGTAGATATTGATGATGATTCATTTAAAGGTATTGAAGCAATTATACATTCAATGACAATTAATGAAAGACAAAAACCAACTATAATAAATTCGTCTAGAAAAAAACGAATTGCTAAAGGTTCTGGTACATCGGTTCAAGAAGTAAATCAGTTATTAAAACAATTTACACAAATGAGCAAGATGATGAAAATGATGCAAGGTGGCGGCGGAAGAAAAATGATGCAAATGATGCAGGGAATGAAATAGTCTGTAGTTTATAGTCTTTGGTCTTTAGTCAATAATATAATACAAAAAATGTTTAAATTTGAAGAATTAAAAGTTTATCAAAGAAGTCTTGATATTATTGATGATATTTATAATCTAACAGAAAAATTTCCTAAAAAAGAAATGTTTGTTCTTACATCTCAATTATTAAGAGCGGTTAATTCAATTGCTTTAAATATTGCAGAAGGAGCAAATAGTACTAATAAAGTATTTAATAATCATTTGAGAATTGCAAACGATTCATTAAAAGAATGCATTGTTTGCCTTACTATTGCAAGAAGAAGAAAATATATATCAACAGAAGATGATACTAAATTAAGAACACAATTTTTAGTAGTTGCGAAAATGATAACAAACTTAAAAAAGTACCTTAATAAATAATAAATTATTAAACCACATTCAGACTAAAAACAAACGACCAAAGACCAAAGACTATGATATTACTTGACGGTAGAAAAACTTCGAATGATTTAAAGGATGAAATTGCTATTGCAGTTAATTCCATTAAAAAAAATGGTGGCAAAACACCACATTTAGCAGCAATAATTGTTGGTAGTGATGGCGCAAGTAAAACCTATGTTGCCAGTAAAGTTAAAGCATGTGACTTTGTTGGTTTTCATTCTACACTAATTGAATTAGACGAAAATGTATCGGAAGAAAAATTACTTCAAGAAATTGAAATTTTAAATAATAATGATGCCATTGATGGTTTTATTGTGCAATTACCTTTACCAAAACATATAGACGAGCAAAAAGTGTTAATGTTGGTAAATCCTGATAAAGATGTGGATGGTTTTCACCCAACAAATGTTGGAAGAATGGCATTAGATTTACCATGTTTTTTACCTGCAACGCCATTTGGTATTCTAGAGTTATTAGAACGCTATAAAATAGAAACTTCTGGTAAAAATGTAGTGATTTTAGGTAGAAGTCATATTGTTGGTAGACCAATGAGTATCTTAATGAGTCAAAAACGAAGCGCTGGTAATGCAACAGTAACCGTTTGCCATAGTAGAACTAAAAATTTAAAGGAATTTACTTTACAAGCAGATATTATTATTGCTGCAATCGGAATTCCTGAATTTTTAAAAGCAGAAATGGTAAAAGAAGATGTAGTAATTATTGATGTTGGTATCACAAGAATTAAAGACGATACTAAAAAGCGTGGTTATCGTTTAGCTGGCGATGTAGATTTTGAAAATGTAAGTAAAAAAGCATCTTTTATAACACCTGTGCCTGGTGGCGTCGGACCAATGACTATTGCAATGCTACTAAAAAACACTCTTTTAGCTTCTACTCGTAAAAATTAAAATATTGGTTGAAACGGATTGCAATTATTCCGAATCTAATGCTTCTTTATATGTTTTAATTTTGTTTCTCTCTTCCGTATTTAAAATCGGATAATTTAGATTTTTAAAATTTTGTAGTGTTTTTAAAATTGTTTCTGCAACTAACAATCTTGCTGTTGGTTTATCATCTGCAGGAATCACAAACCAAGGTGCGTTTTCTTTAGAAGTTCGGTTTAGTAAATCTTCATAACAAAACATATAATCATCCCAAAGTTTGCGCTCTTTTAAATCGCCTGAAGAGAATTTCCAGTTTTTTCCTGGAAGATTTAATCTTCTTAATAATCTGTTTTTTTGTTCTTCCTTAGATAGGTTTAAGAAAAATTTAAGGACTATCGTTCCGTTTGCTACTAAATGACTTTCAAAATTATTGATAGAATCCATGCGTTTATGGTAGAATTCATCGGTTAAATCTTCCAACTTTAGATTCGGTATATTTTCACCTAACACATAATTTTTATGTACTCTGGTTACTAAAACATTTTCGTAATGTGTTCTATTAAAAACACCTATTTTCCCTCTTGATGGCAAAGCTAAATTATGTCGCCAAAGATAATCGTGTTTTAATTCAATTTCACTCGGCACTTTAAAACTGGTCACTTCCACTCCATTTGCGTTAACATCTTTAAAAACTTCACGTATTAAACTATCTTTACCCGAAGTGTCCATTCCTTGTAAACAGACTAATAAACTGTATTTTCCGTCGGCATACATTACATCTTGTAATTTGCTGATTTTTTTACGGATTTTTTTAAGTTCTTTTTTTGCGTTTTCATTAATTTCCTTAGTTTGAAAATCTTTTAGTTTTATTTTAGATGTAATTTTATAGTTACGCATATTTTTATTTTTGAAATTCAATTTCCTGTTGTTTTTCAACCAATTCTTTTATCGAAACGCCGTTAATTAATACATTTTTCAGTACGGCTTTACCATTTTTAATATTTACTAAAGCGTAAGTGACTTTGCTAGTATCTCTTCGAGATTCCTTATATAACATTTCGGCTTTGTAAGCTTTCGATTCTTCCATATAAAAACGATCAAATAAAAATTTCACTTTATTATTATAGCGTATTTTTGTTTTAAGGTAATCGGTTGTATTTAAAGGTTTTTCTCTTGAAACGGAATCAATTATTGCAAATCCGTTAGCATCTAATTTAAAGAAAACAAAGGCTGTTTCACCTCTAGTCCATTTTTGGTCTGTTTGGTTATTAAATCGTGTGTCTTTAAATCTAAGTGTAATATATTTACCTCTAAACGGATCGGATGGATCTACTGGTTCTACATTAAACTTATATTCTTTACCTGTTGCTAAAACGTCTTCTCTGTCTAAAATCATTTTTGCAGGAACAAATAGTTGCGCCAATGCAACAAGAATAAATAATAGTAGCAATATCTTTTTCTTATTCATTTACTTTCCTTTTTTTAAGCATCCAATAATTTGTAATAAAAAAACCAACTCCTACTAAAATAAAGAGAATACCTCTAAATACAAAACTTAGTTTTGTGTCAAAAAATCGACTAACAATCATTGCGGTAATAATTAATAAACCATAATTTAAGATACCTAAATGATTTTGTTTTGCGCCTTCTTTGATAGTTAGTAAACCAACTGAAAATACCAAAATATTAATAAGGATTACTGCAATTGCAAATTTTAAACCGATAATAAATATTAGTATAAACAATAGAAAAGTTGGTGCTATCGGTTTAATTTCTTTAATACTTTTATTTTTAACCTGAAAATATAATAGTACAATGCCTAACAATGTAATAAGTGTAGTTACTAGGAATTCTGGCGATTTTAATACTTCGCTAAATATTAAATTTTCTTTTTGTAATTCTTTCCAAAATCCATTAAAACTAAAAGCAATTAATAAAATAACTGTACCAAGCGAACCTAAAATTTTATAACTGTTATTCCTTAATTTTTGGTGTTTGAAAAAATCTGAACTTCCTATTAAATAAAATAATCCGTAAAGACTAAAATAAGCAACAAATATAAGAATTGCATGATCTTTCATTAAAGTTGCTAAAGTAATAATTATAGAAATTGGTAGTAACCAATTATGTAAAACCATAAAATTACTTTTCGGTTTATTTTTATATAAAAGGTAATAATTGGGTAAAATTAATACCAATAAAAGCCAATAAATTATTGAGTTAGATTTATTAAATCTTGAAAAAGTAAGATAATTTAAGTCTACTGCGTAATACGTTATACCAACAATATAAAATACGGAAACAACTTGAGATTTTAAGATATAAACTAACGGAATACTCAACAACATCCAAGCAACCATAAAGGTATTAAAACTTCCTGGAATATTATAAATTTGACCAACAAGCGCTATACTTAACCCTATAGCAAAAAATAAAAAGGCAGCACTACTTTCTATCCAAGCGGCACTTTTGGGTTTTTTAATTAAGCTATAACCACTCATTATTTGACCAATAAGCAATGGTATAAAGGCAAAAATAGTTTTTGTTACTCTAGATAAATCATCCCAATTATGGGCAATAATCAAAATAAGACCAAGACCAACCAAGGTTGCTCCTAAAACACCAAAAACAACAAATAATTTATTGGTAGTTTGTTTTTCTGAAGTGTTATAATAATTCTTTATTTTATCTGCCGTTTCTTGAGAAATTACATTCTCTCTTACTAGTTCGGCTATGTTTTTTAAAATACTCATTATTTTGTAGCGAATAATTTTATATCGTTTTCAGAAATTTCGGTTTCACCTAAAATGATTAACCTTTCTATAACATTTCTTAATTCTCTAATATTACCAGTCCAATCGTAGGCTTGCAACAATTTTATTGCCTTATCGGAAAAAGATTTTACAGCAGTACCTTGATCGTTTGCTATTTTCTTAGAAAAATGATTTATTAATAACGGAATATCTTCTCGTCTTTCATTTAATGAAGGTACTTTAATTAATATCACTGCTAATCTGTGGTATAAATCTTCTCTAAAATTGCCTTCTGCAATTTCTTTTTTTAAGTTTTTATTGGTTGCTGCAACAATTCTAACATCAACTTTAATGTCTTTATCACTACCAACTCTACTAATTTTACTTTCTTGTAATGCACGTAAAACTTTTGCTTGTGCCGAAAGACTCATATCACCAATTTCATCTAAAAATATAGTGCCACCATTTGCTGCTTCAAATTTACCTGCGCGATCTTTATTTGCGCCTGTAAAACTTCCTT
>JAMONN010000208.1 GCA_027065775.1 Flavobacteriaceae bacterium
ATTATTAGAAAAATCAGATATTCCTGAAGGTCGTGGTTATGGCGGTTTTCCGATTAGTGGTCAATGGTTGCGATGCACAAATAAAGAAGTTATTAAACAACACGAAGCAAAAGTTTACGGTAAAGCGGAATACGGTTCGCCGCCAATGTCTGTACCACATTTAGATACTAGAATGATGCAAGGTGAACGCGCTTTGTTGTTTGGTCCTTATGCAGGATTTTCTACTAAATTTCTTAAAAATGGTTCGTATTTAGACCTACCTTTATCTTTAGAAGTGGATAATATTTGGCCAATGATTACTGCTGGAATTAAAAATTTCCATTTGACTAAATATTTAGTAAAACAAGTAATGCAATCGCCTGAAGAACGTTTTGAAATGTTACAAAAATATTATCCTAATGTTAAATTTGAAGATTGGGAATTGGCTATTGCTGGGCAACGTGTTCAAATTATTAAAAAAGATGAAAAAGAAGGTGGCGTTTTAAAATTTGGTACCGAAATAGTAACCGATAAAGATACAACACTTGCTGCGTTATTAGGCGCAAGTCCAGGCGCATCAACCTCAGTTTCTATTATGTTAGATTTAATTGAAAAATGTTTTCCTGAATTAATAAAAACCGAAGAATACCAACATAATATTAAAGTTATGATTCCGACTTATGGTCAGTCTTTAATTGATGATGCTGCGTTATGTCGAAAAACTAGAAAACGAACTACAGAAATTTTGCAGTTAAAGGAATAATTTAGGATTGGATGAAAAATATAATTCATTAAGACCTTCAAGGTTTTTAAAACCTTGAAGGTCTTTTTTTTAACTAAAGTTAAATTTTTGTGATGTAAAGAAGAATTCATAAAATTAATCCATTTCTACAACCAAATCATCTTGATGAACTAAAACACCTGCTTTTAAATAGACTTTTTTAATTTTTCCATTTTCATTTGCAGGTACAGTTGTTTCCATTTTCATGGCTTCAATACTGATAAACTATTGCATTAATATTCATACCTGCACCAACAGATGCTAAAAGAATTGCATCACCTTTATTTATTTGGTGATTACCTAATTTACCTTTTAATATTAGATCTAATAAAGTTGGTACTGTTGCAACGGAACTATTGCCTAATTTACCTATGCTCATTGGCATAATTCCTTCGGGTGTTTCTTTGTCGTATAATTCGTAAAATCGTTTTACGATAGCTTCATCCATCTTTTCATTTGCCTGATGGATTAATATTTTTTTAATTTTATCTATAGGCAAACCACTTTTTTCAACAGCACTTTTTAAAGCTAACGGCACATTATTTAATGCAAATTCATAAATCTTACGACCATACATTTTAATAAAACCAGTTCTATTGTTTATATTCGGATTGAAAGATTCATCAAAATAGATATAATTTGCTTCTTCGAAAGTAAATGATTGTGCAACATTACTTAAAACACCTTTGCTATTATCAGAATTTAATTCTAATATAACTGCGCCAGCACCATCAGAATAAATCATAGAATCTCTATCGTGTTTGTCTACAACTCTAGATAAAGTTTCCGAACCAATAATCAAACATTTTTTTGCCATTCCGGCTTTTAAAAATGCAACAGATTGTATAAAACCTTCAATAAAACCTGGGCAACCAAAAACAATATCGAAAGCCACACAATTAGGATTTTTAATACCTAAATTATGTTTCACTCGTGATGCTAAACTTGGTACCATATCGCTCTGATTAGTACCATATTTAACATCGCCATAATTTTGACCTAAAATAATATAGTCTAATTCCTCCGCATTAATTTTAGCATCTTCAATGGCACGTTTAGCAGCAATGGTCGCTAAGTCGCTATTTTGAAATTCGGGTTTTGCGTAACGTCGCTCTTCAATACCCGTTATTGCTTTAAATTTTTTAATGATAACCTCATTAGAATTCGGGAATTTCTCGAATTTATCGCTATAAAATTCTTGTGTTAAAAAATCTTCGTTTTTTTTTACAATAGAAGGTATGAAACTTCCTGTTCCTGTAATAATTGGTTGCATAATTAGTTTTTGATATAACGAAAATAGCAATAAAAAAATGGAAAACCTATTTTTAAGATAAAAATAGTATGCAATGAAAGTTACATTTGTGAAACCTTTAATTGCATTACTGTTGCAATTGATAGTGCTCTTGTTTTTGCAGCATGAGCAAGTTCGCCTTTAAAATTCTCATCTATCGTTTTATTAAAGTGATCTAACCAAATTTTAAAATGCTCTGGTAAAAAAGGTTTTTTTAAGTTTAACAGCAAATGTGGTTTCATCGCATTTCGCTTGTAAACACCAGTGTAAAAAAGCATGTTATCCCAAAAATCAACGAGTATTTGTAAATGTTCTTCTAATTCATTATTTTCAATAATATCTTCAAAAAAATGGTTGATTTTATTATCTACTAATAATTTTTCATAGAATTGAGAAACTAAAAAATATAAGTCATCTCTATTTTTAATTTCTTTTAACATACTTGTTTTATAAAAATTTTTTGTCAAAACTTAAAGGAAGTAAGTTTTTTAAAGAAGATGATTCTATTATTTTTCCTGTTTCGCCCATAAATAACAAAGTAATATCTTGCATTTGTTTTATTTCATATTCTGAAATTGATTGTCTGCAAGAACCACATGGAGCAATTGGTTTGTCTACTTTTTTGTTATTGGATTTAGCAGTAATAACCATTTTTTTAATAACTACATTTGGATATTTTGCAGCGGCATAAAAAATAGCGACTCTTTCTGCACATAAACCTGATGGATATGCTGCGTTTTCTTGATTGCTACCAGAAATAATTTCTCCATTTTCTAATAGTATGGCAGTGCCAACTAAAAAATTAGAATATGGAGCATAAGCAGTATCTCGAACCTTTATAGCTTCTTGAAATAGATTTTGATTTTCTATATTCAAATCACTTAAAGAATCATAGATAATATATTCACTCTTAATTGTTACTTTTTCCATAAATGAAAATTAGTTAACTTTTTATATTAAAATTCTTCAAAATAATCTCCAAAATCGAAAGATATTGAAAAACGTAATGTGTTTTCTAAAGGATTATTTACATCGGAAGAATTTAAAAGATAAGAAACATCTATTTTACTAGATTTGAATTTAAAACCAGCACCTAATGTGAAAAATTTTCTTGCACCTTTGGTGTCACTTTCGTTAAAATAACCTAATCTAAAAGCAAAAGTTTCATCGTATTCATATTCTGCACCTAATGACCAAGTAAATTCTTCTATTTCTTCGCTAAAACCTCCTGGAGCATCTCCAAATGATTGAAACATACCTGAAAAGAAATCAACATCGTTATCTTGACCCTCTAAGATTCCATCATTATCAATATCTCTTTGTGGTGTTGGTACTAACAGTTTAGTAAATTCTAAACTAGATCTAATAACGCTAATGTCGTCTAAAATAAAGTCAAAACCTCCACCAAGTCTTAAGTTTGTTGGTATAAAACTTTGTTGACCGCCTGGAGATAATTCTACTCTTGGTCCCATATTAGCAATGCTCATTCCTGCTCGCCAACGACCATTAAAATCACCGTAATTTAATTCTTCTGATTGGTAATAAGCGCCTAAATCTACAGCAAAAGAATTTACAGTTTGTAAATCGGTATTTTGACTTCTTATAGATAAATCGGATCTTAAATAACGTAAAGTTACTGCCATTGAAATACCGTCACTTAATTTTAATGCGTAAGAACCATCTAATGCTAAATCACTTGGGTTTTCAGAACCTGTCGAAAGACCTGTATCATCAGTTAATTCAATAGTACCTAATGAGAAGAAAGTTAAACTTGCTCCCCAAGCGCTACGTTCATTTAATTTATTAGTGAAAGCAACATTGCCCAAAAAAACATCGTTAGTTAAATTTCTTAGCCATGGTGTGTAATTTACGGCAACTGTAAATTGTGATTCACTAAATGCTAATTTTGCAGCATTATAGTGTTGCGAATATGCATCTGGTGAAGTTGCAACTCCCATGTCACCTAAACCACCTGCTCTAGCATCTGGTGCAATTAATAAGAAAGGCGTTGCTGTTGTTAGTGCATTTGTGTCTTGAGAATTCATCTTATTACTCATTATAAGAGAAATTGCTAAAGTAATATAAAATATTTTTTTCATTTAGGGATTTTTTTTGATTATTTATGTTATTTTCAAAAGTTTACAAAGATTGTAAAAATTATTGTAGTATGACAAGTTTTTCAAACTTTTCTGATTTTAGACCATTGGAAAGGACTTTTACATTTAATTTGTATATATAAACGCCTTTTCCTATTTTATTACCGAAGTCATCTAGGCCATTCCAAGTTATTAAACTACCATTTATTAAACCACCAGTATTTACGGTTCTGTTTATTGTTTTAATTAGTTTGCCCGAAACGGTAAATATTTGTACTTGTGTTTCTAATGTTTCGTTAGGTTTGTTATGATTGAACCAAAATTCCGTATAATTAATAAACGGATTTGGATAATTTAATACATTATCTAAAACTAAGTTTTGATCACTTACAACTACAAAGTTTAACGTAGCTTCTGATGAATTATTATAAGTATCCCAACATTTAAAAGATAAGGTATGTAAACCGACCTCTAAATCTCTAAACGGAAAGTTTACTTTTCCTTTTGTAAAATCATTTAATTCGGTTTCGTAGAAATCATTCATTATTATAGGATTACTTGTATCGCCATCTAAAATAGCAATAATATCATGATCTACTGCGGTAAGTGAGGTATTTATACCAGAATTATCTTCTAACACTGCTATAAATAATGGAGATTCATTTGTGTTTCCGCCATCAACAAAAGATTCATCGTTCATGAATAATTTTATTGTTGGTCCAATATCATCTTCTAGTGCATCTGAATTAATACCACCTATAATTATATCGGTACTATAACCTGATCTATCAATTTCTTCGTTATGTGCATAAAAACTTAGTTTTGCATTGCCGTAAGCTATTCTAATATCTCTTGGTGCAATAAAGTCAAATTCCCATTCGCCATTTACAACACTTGCCCTACCATTAAATATTTTACTTTCTCGCACGTCAAAATCTATGGTATTAGGATTGCCGTCATAATTATCGTTATTTAATGTAGTTCTAACTATTGATTTATCAAAAATTGAAGCAAATAACTCGCCATTAAAATTTGTATTTGGTGTATTTGATGCTAAATTACTAGAAATTATTCCTTTAAAATAGACATGTGATAATGCTTTTATGGTGTCTAATTGATTTGCTATTGGTTCGCCATTCATTTCAGTAATTTTTATATCTGGTTTGGCAATTGGTAATTTCATTGCGGGATCTCCGAAAAAATATATGAATAGACGTTGGGTATTATTAGTATTATTCTTTGTCTTCATTAAGACTTGTGCCATGCTTAAATTATCTTGCTGATTAAATTCTAATAAATTGCTCGTTAAACCAATATTAAAGTCCTTTCCGAAACTTATAAAAACAGCTCTAGTAGTAGTTAACATTGCTACAGAACCTCCATTAGTGTTAGAAAATAAAAATTCTCCAGCAGTATTCCTATTTGGATTGTCTAGTCTTGAGAATTCACAAGTAATAGTAATGAATAAAGGTAATGTATTTTCATTGTACCAACCTTGCACTTGTGGTACATCTAAAAAACGTTCACTTGCCCAACCATTTTCACCACCATGCCCAAAATAATTTAGTAATAAAGTACCTCTTTCTATAGCGTTAGTAATACCTAATTTTACGGTAGGATATCGCTGTCCACCAGCATTTATTTCTTGTACAAAGGCATCCGCATATATTTTTTTTAAGTCATAAACAGGTTTGTTAATAGTGATATTTTTTGCTATGGAGTCCATAGTTTTTTGAAGTGTAAAATTAAAACCCTCATTATCTACATCATCTGCAACCATAGTAATTTGGTTTCTCCATTTACCAAAAGCTTCTTTTTTATAATAAGAAAGCGTTCTGTCTATAGCTGATTTTGCTTCTGCTAAATTTTTAACTGGCATTCTGCCTGTTGCTACATCTTGCTTGTCGCCACTACCGTTATTTGCAGAGAAATTACCTTCATTATCATCTAACATTCCAAAATAATCATCACTTACATAAGAACGTGCTGTGTCAAAACTATCCACCGATTGAAAAGCAATTACATTTATTAAGCCATTATTACCTTCAATATTTTTAAAATCAAAGGATGTGTCGCCAAATAATAATACGTATTTAATTCTTTTTTCATCTGAAGACGCATTACTATAAAGGTGATTTACAAAGTCTCTAATTGCTGTTATATCTTGTGCTCCAGAACTAAATTCATTATAAATAATCTCAGGATTAAGAACTAATGTAGAAAAACCAGAATTTTCAGAGTGATAATCTGCTAGCCTTTGTGCTTCACCTCTTATTTCGTCTGGTGTAATTATTAAATAATCTATATCTTGTATGGCATGTAGATTTTGATTGGGAACTAAACTTGTTTGAATTCTAGTTGGTAAGTAATAATCATTTTCATTTAAAAGAATATATTCATTTAAACTGCCACCAAATGTTTTAAAAGTAAAGTTTGAATTTGTTGCTTGATTATTTATTATTTTAGGATTTATTTTGTCTGAAACGTTCCAAATTTGAAAAATATTTTGATTGTTTTGAATTTCGTACTTCACAATACCTATATGATTTGCTGCTTGATAATTTCTAAACGAAAATTGTATGTCTCTTGCTATTAATTTTTTGAGACCATTAATTTCAATATAATCTAAATATACTTTTGTAGAAGGTAAGTTATTACTTACAACTATTTCTGTGGTAATAATTTCGTTTGTTGTAATGAAATTTCCAGTACTACTACTTGTTGCGCCAATGTCTGTATTGCCTAGTGATCCGGTATTAAGACTTACAATATTTTGACCGTCTATATTTAAATTGAATTGTGAGTTTTCAGTTGCTGCAGCTTTTAACTTAACATCAATTGGTAGTGCTAAATCTAAATCGGTAAAATTAAATGTGAAATTTTGAGTATCATTAGT
>JAMONN010000209.1 GCA_027065775.1 Flavobacteriaceae bacterium
AATATTTAATGAATCATTTTTGTTTGGTTTTGCTAAAAAATCTTTTTCAGCAATGGCATTAATATGTGTATTAAAATTAGTAGTATTATAATAAAAACCATCATCTTCATTAGGTTCAATATCATCAAGTAATTCAAAAATTTTAAAGCGTTGCGTTGGAATAGTATCATTATAAAAATACTTATCATACTTTAAAATAAGTGCTATTGAATCATAAACGGCATCATCATCAATATCATAAATTGAATTTTGTAACTGAACAAAACTTTTACTTTTAGTTTTCCCAAAAACAGAGTCATTATAAGAACCAATTAAAAGTCTATTTACATTATTTACTATTAAAGAGTCAAACTGAATAGTTGCTGCCTTAACCGTTAATGTATCAATAAAATAAACTTTAGTAGTGCTGTCAACATAATTTTCACCAATTTGTAATGTAAAATTTTCTTCATTTTTATCACAAGAAGCCAAGTATAAAATGAGTATGAATAATGATAAATATTTCATTTTGTATTATTTAAAGGCAAAACTAAAAGAATTCTCTACTACTAAAAAAAGTAGTATACAAACTAAGAATTTTAATATGCCAATAGCTGATTTTTAACTACCAAACCTAATTATCTGTTTGGTCTTATAAAAACGAGTATTGGTATAGAGATTTATTGAACGTGTCTATTTTTTTTTTTTGTAACTACTTAATAGAATAGGTTTGCTTAAAATTTATTAAAGTGTATAAAAAACTAATTATATTAATTGCTTTTATATCTATTAAAGGTTATACTCAATTAGATAGAAATTTATTTTCTTTTGAATATACACTTGCACCTATAAGTAATAATGGTATAGATTTTAGTAAAACAGCTATAAAATTAAATATTCCTACAAAATTAAAAAAAGGAAAATTATTTAATTCTATTGGTTTTAACTATT
Organism: Flavobacteriaceae bacterium; assembly: GCA_027065775.1. Lineage (GTDB taxonomy): Bacteria > Bacteroidota > Bacteroidia > Flavobacteriales > Flavobacteriaceae > S010-17. The sequence goes on from JAMONN010000209.1 coordinate 931, forward strand.
CTCAATTAAATTATTATGATGTAAATATTAATGATAAAGATTTAGAAAAATTTTATGGAGTAAATTATGGTTTAACATATATGTATCCATTATCTGGTAAATGGAAAATTAGTACACAAGGCGGAATATCAATTGTTTCTAATTTAACAAATAGTATTTCATCCGATGATTTGCTATTTAGAGGAGGAATTACAGCAATTAAAAAAGGAGGAACTATTAATAAACCATCAAAATTTATGTTCGGGTTAGGATATACAACTTTTTCAGGTATGCCAAGGTTATTACCAATAATAAGTTATAACAAACAAGTAAATGAGAAATTATCTTATAGAATCGGTTTTCCAAACACATTTACTAAATATAAATTTAATCAACAAAAGTCTTTAAAATTTGGTCTTAGGTTAAATGGTTTTTATGCTAATTTAAGTAATCCTGTTAATGCTACAGTAACAGAAACTTCTAATAAAGCATCATTTAGAACAGTATCATTAGGATTAGAATATAATTATTGGATGAGTGATATATGGGCAATTTTCTTTAAAGGAACTTATTCGTTTTATAATAAATATGAATTATTAGATAATAACAATAATACAACATATGATTTTGGTTTAGAACCTAGACCATATTTTTCAACAGGAATTAAACTCAATTTAAAAAACAAATTTAAAAACAAAAAGAATGATAAACAATAGAAAAATTATATTTAGCATTGCAATACTATCCATTTTTGCAATAAGTTGTTCAGATGATGACGATATAGAAAGAGGGAACTGGAAAGAACGCTCTGTATTTGATGGTGTCCCAAGAAGTAACGCTATAAGTTTTACCATAAATAATAAAGGATATATGGGAACAGGTTACGATGACGATGATTATTTAACCGATTTTTGGGAATATGATATTGATGGAGATTTTTGGTCTCAAAAAGCAAGTTTCCCAGGAACTCCCAGAAGTTCTGCTTCTGGTTTTTCTCTAAATAATAAAGGGTATTTAGGTGTTGGTTATGATGGGAATGATGAATTAAGTGATTTTTGGGAGTATGATCCTAACTTAAATTTATGGACACAAAAAGCAGACTATGGTGGTGGCGTTAGAAGAGGTGCCGTTGGTTTTGGAGTTAACAATATTGGTTATATTGGCACAGGTTATGATGGAGATAATGATAAAAAAGATTTTTGGAAATATAACCCTACAAATAATCAATGGGAAGAATTAGTAGGTTTTGGTGGCAATAAAAGAAGAGATGCTACAACATTTACTATTAATGAAAAAGTATATTTAGGTACTGGTGTTAGCAATGGTCTTTATAAAGATGATTTTTGGGAGTTTGACCCACAAACAGAAGTTTGGACAAGAAAAAATGATTTAACTGAAGATGATGATTATACAATAACACGCTCTAATGCAGTAGGGTTTTCTATAAATGGACTTGGTTATATAGCAACAGGTAATGTCGGTGGAGCTTTAAGAACTATATGGGAATACTCGCCAAACATTGATGAATGGGACGAAATTTCTGACTTAGAAGCTACATCTAGACAAGATGCAGTAAGTTTTTCTAATGGAACTAGAGGCTTTGTTTTATTAGGAAGAACAGGTAGTTTATACCTTGATGATAATTATGAATTATTTCCACAAGAAGAACTTGATGAAGATGATTAAAAATAAAAATTATTGCAAATTTTAATTAAATAATTTTCTTTAAAGCACTCAAATTTATTAACTTGTTTAATATCTACTTTGAGTGCTTTTTTATACTCAATTAAATAATAATCTAAAATGAACGTTTTAAAAAAGTGGAGAATTATCTTATTAATAATTGTGGTAAGTTTACTAATTTACGCTGTAAATGTAAAAGTTTTTACACACAAAAAAATTAACAATAGCAATCCAATTACAATAACTATTAACAAAGTAAAAGGCGGTTATAATTATGTTTTGAGTAGCAACAATAAGATTTTAATAAAACAAAAATACATTCCAGCAATATCAGAAAAAAGAGTATTTTGCAACGCAGAAGATGCAAAAATAATTGCGAACCTAGTAAAGCGTAAAATTACTACAAAGAAAAACCCTACAGTTTCTTTAGAAGAACTAAAAAACCTGAATATTAATTTTAATTGTGTAGGTTTACATTGAATTAAATTAGACAGAATTTAATTTATAACCCATTAAGTTTTTAAAATTTGAATAAAATTACAATAAACAAAAAGCGTCTATTCATCCATTTTTTAATTTGGATGACTATTATTTTTGTAATATCTATTCAATTATATTCTATAACAGGAAGTGTCCAGTTTCGGTTTTCATATCGAATAGTTGTAGATGTCATTATTTTTTATTTAAACTACTTATTATTAGTACCTTTATTATTATTAAAGAAGAAAAAATTGATTTACCTTTTTTCGGTTATTGGTCTTCTATTAGTTTCGTATTATATTTTTAAAATTTTATTACCTACACCAAATTTCACCCCAGAATTTGTTAAAAAAAAACCCGTAATTATTATATTTACAATTATGCATATTGTAATTGGAATTACTATAAGAATGTATGAAGAATGGATTATTAATGGTCATAATAAAAAAGAAATCGAGGCTCAAAAAAATCTATTAGAATTAGAAACACTTAAAAACCAGTTAAATCCACATTTTTTATTTAATTCATTAAATAGTATTTATTCTCTTACCGTAAAAAAATCTAATGATGCGCCAGAAGCTGTAATAACATTATCAGAACTAATGCGTTATATGTTGTATAAAGCAACTAATGATTTTGTACCATTACAACAAGAAATGGATTATATTAAAAATTATATTAAATTACAAAGATTGCGAATTGTAAATAATGAAAATGTGAAAATTAATATTCGTGGTACTATTTCAACTCAAAAAATAAGACCGTTATTATTTATTTCATATATAGAAAATGCCTTTAAATATGGTACTGATTTTAAAGGAAATACTGAAATAAAAATCAATATTTCAATAATTGAAAATGAATTACGATTTACGTGTAATAATCTTATTGGAAATATAGGTAAAAACAAAAAAGAATTAGGAATTGGAATGCAAAATGCAAAGGAAAGGCTACTATTACTATATCCTAAAAAGCATTATTTAGACATTAAAGAAGTTGAGAATAATTTTATAGTTAATCTAAAATTAAACCTAAGTTAAATGAAATGTGTAATAATTGATGATGAGCCATTAGCAATTGATGTTATAGAATCATATCTTCTACAAATTGATGATATAGAGATTGTTGCAAAATGTACCAACCCTTTAGAGGCTATTACTATACTCAGTAAACATCAGGTAGATTTAGTTTTTTTAGATATAGAAATGCCAAATATTACAGGAATAGATTTAGTAAATATTGTAGAAAACATTCCTCAATTTATTTTCACAACTGCATATCCACAATATGCTTTAGAAGGATTTAATTTAAATGCAACTGATTATTTAGTAAAACCTATTCCGTTTCAACGATTTTTAAAAGCAGTTTCAAGAGCCAAAGAAAAATATAAATCTGGAAAAGATCTTTTTATAAATGTATCATCTGCTGCTGGGTCAACAAAAACTATTCAGAATAATGATTTTATATTTGTTAAATCAGAATATGAAAATATTAAAATTAGTATTGATGATATTAAATATATTCAAGGACTAAAAGATTATATTAAAATATATACAAAAGATAACCATAAAGCAATTTTAACACTTTCTAATTTTAAAGTTATTTTAGATAAATTACCCAATCAATTCTTACGAGTTCATCGATCCTACATTGTCAATGTAAATTATATAAAAGCATTGCAAAAAACTAAATTAATCATTGATGATATTAGAATCCCTATAGGCGAAACATATAAAAATGAAGTATTACATCGTTTGGGCGTTTAAAAACTCTTATTTAGGTTTCTCTAATCACCAATTCTTAATAGACTAAATTTTAGACGACTAACAATGGTTCTGCCTTTATTATTGATAAAATTCCTTATGATTAAAATAAAGGATGGCAGATATTGCCTTTTTATTATTAATATTTTTTTTAGTTACTACCACAATGGACATTGATGTTGGTATACCCCGAAAATTACCTCCAAAAATAGATGCGCCAATAGCAGATTTTTATAAATGCAATGTGTTTATAGTAAATATTAATAAAGATGGTGTTTTATTAATTAATGGAGATAAATTTTTAAAAATAAGCGAAATCAAAGATGCCACAATACTTTTTTTGGATAATGGCGGCGGTCTAGGAAAAAGTGGCGAAATTTGTGATTATTGTGAAGGTGAAAAACTAATAAATTCATCTGTGCATCCTAATAAAGCTATTATTTCTTTGCAGAGTTCTAGAAAAACAAAACATGGTGATTATATTGCTGTAACAAACGAAATTGTAAGGGCATATAACGAATTACGTAATAGAGAATCTAGAAAACTATACAAAGTAGATTTTTCGGTTATTTTAGAGAAAGCAAAGAAAAAACCTAATAATAAAGGTTTGAAAACTCAAGTCACTACTATTAAAGAGCGTTTTCCGATATTGTTTTCTGAAGCAGAACCTTTAAAAATTTAGATTTTAAATCTAAAAAAAAGTCTAAAAAATGATTTGGCAAACCATTTTTTAGACTTTTATTTTTTAATTATTAAAATGAAAATTATTTTACTATTATCTTTTTAATTTCTTTAAATCCGTTAGAAGTTGTTATTGAAATAAAGTACAAACCTTTCTTTAAATTTGATAAATCGATATTATTTTTAAATAATTCCTCTTTAACATTTTTTAAATTAAGAGTCTTAATAATACGTCCTTGTGTGTTTAAAATCAAAATATTAACATTAATAGGATTATCTTCAATATCAAATTCTGCTTTCAACATTGTATGATCAATAGCAGGATTTGGAAATAAAGAAGTAGTTTCAATTTCTTCTACATTATTTTCGTTTAGATTATCCGTTTTACCTAATGACACGATGCTGTTTGGTTTAATATTTCTAGCTACTCCAGAAGTAGCAGTAACTTTTACATTATCAATATAAATTTGGTCTGCATTAGAACTCGCATCACATTGAAATCTAAATTTCGCATTTGTTGGAAAATTATAATTTGCATTCGAAATATTTACAGTTGCAGCTGAGAATGTATTGTTATTAAAATCTGTGCCTCTAGCAAATGCTTGTACAGTTTGCCATGTTGAGCCATCAAAATAACGTACCCAAAAATCTTCATTATATTCCATGCTATAACTGTAAAAGTTAAAGGTAATTTCTAAATTATCATAACTAGAAACATCGTAAGAACTTGATGTCATTGCAGAGTTTGTACCAGAATTATCTCTAATACGAATAGAATATCTTCCGTCGAAAGAACGAGAACTCCTTGTTCTGTAACAATCCCAACCACCATCAAACCAACCTTCCCAGCCAGTTTCAAAAGAATTATCTAGCAAAATATCGCTAACTACACCTCCACCACCTGCACTTTGTGTAGTAACACTAAGAGCGTTACTTGCAGCAGAAACATTATTCGCAGCATCTTTAGACTTAATTGTAAAACTATATTGTGTTGCTTGTATTAAACTAGAAACTGCATAATTTGTTGAAGTCGTAGTTCCTAAAAAAGAACCATTTTTATACACATTATATCCTGTAACACCAACATTATCGTTTGATGAATTCCAAGATAAATCAACTGTTGTTTGCGTAGTATTTGCTGCTGTTAAACCATTCGGAATTGACGGAACCGTGTTATCAACAGTACTAACAGTAATCGCATTACTATTTGCAGAAATATTATTTGCAGCATCTTTCGCTTTAACATAAAATGAATATGCAGTTGAAGCAGTTAAAGCATTTATATTATAAAATGTTGCTGTTGTAGTACCTAAAAACAATCCGTTTTTATAAATATCATAACCAGTTACACCAACATTGTCTGTAGATGCGTTCCAATTTAATTTTAGAGTTGTTTCGGTAATTGTATTTGCAAATAAATTTGAAGGAGCAGTTGGTGCTTGAGAATCTGTATTTCCGCCTCCAGAAGTTGAGTGAGTACCTAAATCACCAAAAGTGTTTTTTGCAAACTTATCCCATTCGCCT
>JAMONN010000210.1 GCA_027065775.1 Flavobacteriaceae bacterium
CCACCAAATCCTGATAGGTGCGTTAATAATGCTAAATTGTTTTCTTCTTTTATTTCCATTTTTTTGTTCATAATATAATTTGTTAACTCTACTATTTTATTACTTTATTTGTAAAAAAAAATATAAAATAGATTTATTTATGTGATTATTACACTACAAATATAAAACAATATAGTACTATGTATTACATAGTACTATATTTTAACATGTTTTTAACATTTGTCTAACAGGAATATTAATAGTAAATTCGACGTTCAAATCAACAAACAAGATACTTAATGAGTAAATTCACAGTAAAAAACATGAATAAATTTTTGTTATTCAAATTACCAGCTGCCTATTTTACAGGTATTAGAGTTAGTAAAATAACGGATGATGAAGTAATAGCAGTTGTTAAACATAAATGGAAAAATCAGAATCCGTTTAAATCTTTATATTGGGCAGTTCAAGGAATGGCTTCCGAACTAACAACTGGTGTTTTGGTTATGAAGCATATTAATGATAGTGGTAAAAAAATATCGATGTTAGTAACACATCAAACAGGTGATTTTTACAAAAAAGCCACAGGTAAAATTACTTTTTCATGTAAAGATGGCAATCATATTAAAGAAGCAATTGAAAAAACAATAGCAACTAAAGAAGGTCAAGTAATTTCTATGACATCAAAAGGAGTCAATGAACAAGGTGTAGAAGTATCTTCGTTTACTTATCAATGGAGTGTTAAAGCAAAATAATTATTTATTTTCTTCTTTTTTAATACCTTTAATATAGACATCTAATTGAATACCATATTTAGATTTTTTTACTTTATCAGAAAGAGAATTTAAAATAGTATCTAAAAACTTTGTGTTTAATGGGTATAATTCTGCTAAAGTAATATATGGCGAAACTTCAAAATCTGTATTAGAAAATGCAAAGTTCATAGCATAACGCAATTTTCTTTTATCAATATTATTAATTTTATTCGCAACTTCTTGCGCTAAATCTTCATTTTTAGCAATACTAGCATCAAACTTTTCTTTAATTAAATCTAAGCGTAAATCGTTAAATTTTTTAATATTACTATTAAATTTATTTAATAAATCTTGATTTACAGAACCTGTAATTTTAGATCCATAATTAAAACTCTTTAGAGCTGTTTGTATATCAATAACACCTTTATCACCGAAAAACTGTATCACTTTATCTGTTCCCGATAAGGATAATAAATATATTTCTGGACTTGCCACATTGTCTTCTAATAAAAATTTGCTGCTGTTTTTTAAGATTATAGAGTCTACATTTACAATTAATGTATCCTTAAATTTTTGAAGGTATAATTTCCCTTCTTTTAAATTAGCTATATTTCCTGTTACTTGCATATTCTTCTTTTCTTTAGAACAAGAAAAAAGAAACATACTTATAAAAAAAATTAAAAAATATTTATACATATAGAATTAAGATTATGGTGTTTATGCACTTGATAAGTAAAAAGTAAGATTTTCGTATTTAGAGTGACGTTTATAATATTTAACCACAGAAAACACAGTAAAACTATGTGCTTTCTTAGCGGTTAAAGTACTTATTACTTACGTTCTAAAATCTCTGTAATTTCAACAGGTTGTGCGTTACCACATCTACTCATTCTACGTTGCATATTGTATTTAATCCAAACCGTTTTATTACTTTTTCTTAAATCTTTATTGTCTAATTTAAGTGGTTCTAACAAAATACCTTTATCTAATTGAATTAAATATTGACAAACAGCCGATTTTTCTGCATCATAAATTACGGTTGCTTTTGCATAACCTTTTTCAATAAAATTAACTTCGGTTGCTTGTTTTTTAGATGTTGTTTCGTCGTTAGTCACGTTATTTGTTTTACAAGAATTAATAGTTAATAATAGGAATAAACTTAGTGATATAAATTTCATAATTGTTTGTTTTTTGTTCGTCAAATTTAAATTAACTTTTGTTATTATCAAAATTAAATCAAAAACTAAACCAATTCTTTAAAAGTTTGCTCGTAACTGAACCGAACCAACATGAATAACTTTAGATGTTTCTGATTTTCTACCGTTATAATTCAAGTTTAAAAATAAATATTTGGTTAATTTTTTTTGCAATAACACATTCCAAGTGAAATTTCTACCATCTTGTAAACCTTCCAACATTTGAAAAGCCACAGGCGAATTCTGATTGCCTTCAAAATCATTTGTAATTATATTAAAAGTGGTGTTTAATGACAACTTCTTATTTTTAGAATATTGAAAATTAATACCAATATTATTAGAAGTTAAACTCTCTAAATTGCCAATAGCATTGTTCTTTTCTTTAATTATATAAAATGCTTCTAGTTTTGTGGTTTTATTATGTAAATATGCTAATTTAGTTTCAAAATTATTAGATTCTATTTCATAATTTCTATTTACAAATGTTTCAAATTTACTTTCGTTTTGCTTATTTATTCCTTTTAAATCTAACAACCAAAATTTGGTGAGTTTATGTTGAAATTCTAATTGATTAGTTTGTACATTATTTTCTTGATTACCAGTTATAAAAACAGTGCGATTCTTCACATTAAAAAACGAATACGTAGTTGAATACTTTTGTTTTCCTCTATTAAAAAACAAACTATTCTTAAAATTGAAGTTTAATGCTAAAATATTATCATCGTTTGTACTAAACGGATTAATATTAACCAATTCATCTTCTTGATTTTTTTTACTATCTATTAAAATAGTTGTCTGATTTATAAAATGTGACATGGTTTTTTTATAACCACTATTATTTGCCCATTGCGAAAAATTCAAATTTATTGCTTGACTAAATCTGTTTTTATTGGTTTTAATAAATCGTGTAGAAGGCAATAAAACTCTTAAAAAAGTTGCTTGATCTTGAAATTGTGCAATTTCAAATTCTTCTAATTCTTGAATTCCGTTTTCGTTATAATCAATCCATGTATAAAAACCTTGTCCAGGTTCTACAGCAACATAATTAAAATCTTGCTGTGGTAAAGTACCATTACTTGTTTCGTAAATTGTATTTAAAACCAATAAATTATCAAACAATTGCTGCCTGTAATTTATACGTGTATTTAGCGATTTTTCATCCTCAAAATTAGTGTTTTCTACGGTTCTATAATTTGCATACAAATCTAAATTAGCGTTTTTAGATTGTATTAATTTAGACTTTATAAAATACGTATGCGATTTGCTTACACGTTCTAAAAAAGCAATTTTTATACTATCATTTGTTCTATAATTATAACCTATTTCGGCATATACTTTTTCTAAATTTCCAAAACCCATAAAGGTTTCGTAAGTATTAAACCGTTGGCTTAAATTTGTTAATTGATTAGTTTGCAAATCTGTACGTTTGTTTTCTTCGGAATTATATTTTCCGCCAAACCATATTTTTTTTAATTGATATTTTATAGTGTTACTTGTTCTAAAAAAAGAAGTTTCTTCTAATTTTGATTTACTATTTAGCATACTAGATTCACTAAAAAAAGACATTTTCTTAGTAGTATAATTTGCTTTTAAATAATGTTTATTACCGTTAAAATCCTTACTGAATTCTAAGTTATTAAATTGATAATTAATAGCGCCAATACTATCATTTTTATACTGAAAACCTGCACTAAAATTATTCTGATTTCCAAACGGATTTTGCAAATTCCAATCTCTTTCGAACTCTACATTTTGAAATCTTTCTATGGTATTAAAATCTTTCTGAATGGTTTCGTATGCTAAAAATGTTTCTAATTTCCAAACTTTATCAATTAGTAAATGTTTGTAATTTAATTTTCCTGCAAAACCTTGGTTATTGGAATCATCTAAGCCTGAAAATAAATTTTTATCATTATTACTTAAAGCAATTTCGGTATGTAATTTTATTTTTTTATTAGGATTAAAATCGGTTTGTAACGTTGTTATTTGTAGTTTATTCGGTGATATTAATTGAATAATTGGTGCGTAATCTCCTTGACTTATTCCGTTTAACGGAGAAATATATTCATAAATCCGACCTGAAGCAACTGTAGTTTGAATTATATAATCTCCTTGATTTTGACCAACAAAACTGAATCTTACGCCAAATAATGTGTCATTTTCATCATTCGAAAAAACAAAAAATTCTACACCATTAATTATTTCTTTTTTATACTGAATTTTATTCTCAATAAACTCTTCGGCAACTGCACTTTGCGAGACCATTAAATTATTATTGTCGCCTGCATTATTTAAAACTTCTAATTGTGTTTCGCTTAAACTTTGTTGTAACGTTTGATTTTTAGCATCACTTTCGCTATAAACATTTAATTTTACTTTAAACTTATCCGAAATAAAATCTGCTGAATTAAAAGTCACAAATCTTGTAAAATTCTGATCACTAACTTGAAATTCTACATAAATCCGCATGTTTGCCGTAATCGGAAACGTATTATTAAACGTTATTTCTGCAGTATTATAATCTATTATATAATCGTTACTTTCGCCTCTTTCTAACGGAATTCCGTCTATATACACAATTTCACTTCCTGAAAGTATTAATAAAAAAGATTCACTAGTATTGGTTAATTTATATGGACCTTGGTTTGCTTCTTGACCATTAAAATTAGTTTTTGTGAATTTTCCTCTTACTAATGCACCAGACGCAAATAGATCTGTTTTAGCCTTTTTATGTTTCAATGCTGCTTCCAAAGATAATCCTGAAACTTTTTTAGTGAAATTTAAAAAGTAATCATCGTCATTTTTTAAATCTAAATGACCAGCAGTCACACGCCATTTTTTACTATATAATTCTATAAAAATTCTATCGAATTCGTCTAAACGTTGTGCATTACCATTACTTTGTTGCGGCAAATTACTATCCAAAATATTTGCTCTAATTTTTACATTTTTACTTAAATTACCTGAAATTCGTAAATCAAAATTAGAATCTAAAACACCATCTTGATTATTACCAACCGTGATACCACGCGAAATAGAACCTTTGGTATCTAAACCGTCAAACGGATTAAAATAATTTTTCTTTTTAATAATTTGCTTGTGATACAGTTTAGATAAATCGGTTGTTCTATTTACAATTAATCGTTCATCGAATGCTTTGTATGTTTTGGTTAGAAAATCTGGTAATTTTTGATACTGTACAGTTAACTCATTATTATTAAGCAAACTATCTTTTAATACTAAAAGAGATTTCGCATAATTAATGCTATATTTTGAAGTGTCGATTTCTTTTTTACTAGCATCTAACAATTTAAAATTAAACGGACTAATACTAACCGAATCAATTTTTAAACTATTCTTTACAACTTTAATTTTTTTAATAACCAAATTGCTGTCTTTTTGCGAATAAGCAAAAAAAGTAATCATTGAAAAAAATATAAGTAGAAATTGTTTCATCTAAAGTATAAACGCAATAAAGTATAAAATAGTTTAATATAATCTCTCTACTCACACCGTGACTTAAAGTCACGGTGTGAGTAATTAAAAATTATACTCCAAAAACATCTTTAGAATTTTGCGTGGTAATTTTTGCCAATTCTTCTACAGATATATTATAAATTGTCGCTAATTTCTCTGCAACTTTCAATAGATAACTACTTTCGTTACGTTTGCCTCTATATGGCGCAGGTGCTAAATATGGTGCATCGGTTTCTAAAACTATATTTTTTAATGGAATTTCGTTTAAAAACTGATCTATTTTTCCGTTTTTAAACGTTACAACACCACCAATACCTAATTTCATATTGTAACTAATTGCTTTTTTTGCTTGTTCTAAATTGCCTGTAAAACAGTGAAAAATTCCGAATAACTTAGCATCTTTCATTTCTTCTAAAACTTCAAAAACTTCATCAAAAGCATCACGACAATGAATAACAATGGGTAAATTCTTTTCTTTCGCCCAATTTATTTGTGTTTTAAATGCTTCTTGTTGTTGCTTTAATAAGGTTTTATCCCAATACAAATCAATACCGATTTCGCCAACTGCATAAAAATTTCTTTTATCTAACCACTTTTTAACATGTGCTAATTCTTCTTTAAAATTTTCTTTTACATGTGTTGGATGCAAACCCATCATTAAAAAAATATTTTCAGGAAACTGCTTTTCTAATTCAAACATACTTTGCGTAGTTTCGGAATCTATTGCAGGAATAAAAAATCGTTTTACGCCTAAATCTAAAGCTCTTTGCACCACTTCTACTCTATCCTCATTAAATTGATCGGCGTATAAATGTGTATGTGTATCTGTTAAAATCATGTTCAAAAAATAAAAGGCAAAAGTAACATTAAAAATGTACTTACCTAATTATCTAGAAAACGACTTATAAATGCTACTATTTCTTCTGGTTTTTCTTCTTGCACAAAATGTTTGGCCTCTAAAATATGTATATTTTCTTCTTTGATTTTCAAATCTTTAATCACACGTTCACTCATTGGTTTCCAACGTAGCATTTTATCATGTTTTCCCCAGATTACCATAGTTGGAATATTAATTTTTTTGATAGTTTCTGAATAATCTGGTAATGCATTACAGGTAGAAGAGAAAAAAGTATATAAAGCACTTGTTTTACCATCTAACAAAGGTTTACGATAACCTTCAACACCAACCTTTGAAAGATTATTTTTCATTAATGCATTTCTAAACAAACCATTCATGATCATTTTATTGGTTAATTTACTTCTGTATAAACTTAAACCAAATTTAGTCATCGCTCCTTTTTTCTGACGTATTGGTGGATGAAAACCTTCTTCATAAATAATGGAATTCAACACAA
>JAMONN010000211.1 GCA_027065775.1 Flavobacteriaceae bacterium
AAGCGACCAACCATTGCATCATCTGCCAAACCAATGAGCAAATGTCCTAACGAACCAACTACAACTGGCCAAGCAAGTTGTATGTTTTTTGGAAATTCTTTTATATATTGATTAATATTCAAATTGCTTATTTTTTTTGAATTGCAAAGAAACAATAAAAATAAATATTGTTATAGTAGATATTATAGATTTTTATAGTTTGATTTATAAAATTAAGAGATATTTTTTATGTTTATTCACACTGTGACTTTAAGTCACGGTGTGAATTTTAAGAATGTAAATTTGTATATTTTTATCTTATTTCATTTTTTTTAAAATAGAAATATCTATCAAACATTTTAGCATATAATTAACTTAATATCAGAGAATTAAATATTTATTTTAAGACCTTCAAGGTTTTAAAAACCTTGAAGGTCTTAATCCTCGAAAAGTTGCATTTGTAACTTGAATTTAAGAATTGCATAGAAACAAATTAAATTTTATGCAGGATTAGTAATGTTTAAAGCAAGTTGTATATTTTTTTTGGAAATTCTTTTATGTATTGATTAATATTCAAATTGCTTATTTTTTTGAAGTGCAAAGAAAAAATAAAAATAAATATTGTTATAGTTGATATTATAGATTTTTATAGTTTGATTTATGAAATTATGAGATGTTTTTTTATGTTTATTCACACCGTGACTTTAAGTCACGGTGTGAATTTTAAGAATGTAAATTTGTATATCTTACTTATTTCAATTTTTTATTAAAATAAAAATATCCATCGAATACAATTTCAGTATCTTCGTGTTTCAAATATGCATACTCCAATTATATATCTTAAAGGCGTTAGTACCTCTAGAGCAGAGTTACTTAAAAAAGAACTTGGCCTTAAAACCTATAGTGATTTAATCAATTTTTTTCCGAATAGATATATAGATAGATCCCGTTTTTTTAAAACAAACGAATTACATGCTAACAATAGTGAAGTTCAGATTATTGGGCAAATTACTGCATTAAATTCGGTTAAACAAAAGCGAGGTAGTAGGTTAGTGGCAAAATTTTCGGATGAATTTGGTTCTGTAGAATTGGTTTGGTTTCAAGGTGCAAAATGGTTGGTAGATAAATTAAAATTAAAAACTACCTATGTGCTTTTCGGAAAAATAACGGTTTTTAATGGCAAGTTTACCATAACACATCCTGAATTAGAATTGCTTAGCGATTACAAAAAAAGTTTACGAACTGCTATGCAACCTGTTTATCCTTCAACAGAATTATTGGGTAAAAAAGGAGTTAGTAATCGTGTTATTTTTAAAATGATGCAAAGTTTATTTTTGGAAGTTAAAGGTAGATTAACAGAAACTTTATCCGATGAAATATTAGAGCAATTACATTTAGTTTCTAAAAATAAAGCGTTATTTAATATTCACTTTCCACAAAGTCAAGACGATTTATCTAAAGCACAATTTAGATTGAAATTTGAAGAATTTTATTACATTCAATTGCAATTAATTCGGAAAAACATGTTGCATAAAACTAAATTTAAGAGCTTTAAATTTGAAAAAGTTGGTGCTTATTTTAATAATTTTTATAAAAATAATTTAGCATTCGAATTAACAAATGCACAAAAACGCGTACTTAAAGAAATTAGAAATGATTTAAATACAGGTGCGCAAATGAACAGATTGCTACAAGGCGATGTTGGTTCTGGTAAAACTATTGTAGCTTTGTTAAGTATGTTAATTGCGTTAGATAATGATTTTCAAACTGCATTAATCGCACCAACTACTATTTTAGCATCACAGCATTATATCTCTTTTACGGAGTTGTTAAAGGATACAAATATTAAAGTTGCATTATTAACAGGTTCGGTTAAAACCAAAGTAAGAAGAATTATTCATGAAGATTTAGAAAACGGCGAATTGCATATTTTAATAGGTACGCATGCTATATTGGAAGATAAGGTGAAATTTAAAAACCTAGGTTTAGCAATTATTGATGAACAACATAGATTTGGTGTTGCGCAAAGAGCTAAAATGTGGTTAAAGAATGATTTGCCACCACATATTTTAGTAATGACGGCAACGCCAATACCAAGAACATTAGCAATGAGTGTTTATGGTGATTTGGATATTTCGGTTATTGATGAATTACCGCCAGGACGAAAAGAAATACAAACAGTACATAGATACGATAAAAACCGATTAGCAGTTTTTAAATTTTTAAAAGATGAAATTGCTAAAGGAAGACAAATTTATATTGTGTACCCGTTAATTCAAGAATCCGAAGCAATGGATTATAAAGATTTAATGGATGGTTATGAAAGTATTTCACGTGATTTTCCTAGGCCAGAATATCAAATTAGTATTGTGCATGGTAAAATGAAACCCGAAGCAAAGGCATTTGAAATGGAGCGTTTTGTAAAAGGCGAAACACAAATAATGGTAGCAACTACAGTTATTGAAGTTGGTGTAAATATACCTAATGCAAGTGTTATGGTTATTGAGAGTGCAGAGCGTTTTGGTTTGTCACAATTACATCAATTAAGAGGTCGTGTTGGTCGTGGTGCCAAACAAAGTTATTGTATTTTAATGTCTAGTTTTAAGTTAAGTGCCGATGCAAAATTGCGTTTAAAAACGATGGTTGAAACAAACGATGGTTTTAAAATTGCCGAAGTAGATTTAAAATTACGTGGTCCAGGAAATTTAATGGGTACACAACAAAGTGGTGTATTAAATTTAAAAATTGGAGATGTGATTGTAGATTCCGAAATATTAAAGTTAGCACGCGAATATGCTAAAAAAACTTTAAAGAATGATATGAATTTAGAAAGACAAGGTAATTCAAGAATTAAAAAAACGTATTTACAAATTTCAAGAAACCACGGTGTTTGGTCAAATATTAGTTAAGTTTTAACTTTTGACCAACAACTAAATTGTTATTTGTCATGCCATTTAGTTTTTTAAGTAGCACAGTAGTAACACCGTATTTTTTCGAAATCATGTATAATGTTTCTCCTTGTACTACAACATGCGAAGAGGCAGAATTCTTATTTATTATCTCTTTAGGCTTTTCTTCTTTTTTAGAGACTACTTTTTTAACTTCTTTTTTTGTTTTTTGTACAACTTCTACTTTAGGTTTGTTTGTATTTTTTGTTTTGGTATTTGAAGCTATTTTGTCTTTTTCACTTATTAGTAAATCTCTATTTGTATCTCCTGATTTATTAATTTTTACATTAAGAATTGCTTCATGAAAATTTCGTTCTATCTGTTTTACATCTGCTTGCATTTCAGATAACTTAATAACTGAGGCAATTGCAGGAAAACCTCTATAATTTAAAGTTAACCAATTGGTTTGTTTACCTTTTCTATCTTCAATAGAACCAATGTCAAAAGTACTTTTAACCATACCTGCAATATCAGGATTAGATAAAATTACTGTAGAGATAATACTACTTTTATAGTTCTCGATGTAGTTTAGAAACTCTTCACCACCATTTGCTATATCCGTACCGTTAAAAAAATATTCATCTACAAATTCTGTGGAATTTTTTTCTTTAATAACCGATTTAAGATCACTTAAATATTTACTGAAAATAGTACTTACTTCGTGTACTCTATTTGCAGATTGTTTGTATTTTATAAAGTCATCGTCATTCTTGGCTTTGTTAAAAACCACGTCTAACAATGTAGAGTTTATGATTGCACTATTTTCTATAGATTCTTCAATCTTAGAATTCATAACCGTAAAAGAGTTTAAATCCTCTTTCTTTTTACAAGAAAATTGAAATACTAATACAAATATCAAAAAAATGATGTTGTTTTTCATCTACACTTTATTGTTGGTTTAATTAAAAAGTTCCTTAATATACAAAATTACTAAATTAATCTATAATAATTGGTTTTATTAAAATTTTATTTTATAATCAATAACTGACCAATGGCAATATTATTTGATTTTAAATTATTTATTTCCATTAAATTAGAAACAGTCGTCTGATTATCTCTAGCGATAGAATATATGGTGTCACCAACTTTTACTTTGTATTCAATAGTCTTTTTAATGGGTAATTTCGATAAAATTAATTTCTGCCCTATTGAAATTTCATTAGTATCTAATGTATTTAGTTCTTTTAATGCAATCAAAGAAACGTTTTTCTTTTTTGAAATAGAGTAAAGTGTATCTCCAAATTCTACAGTATAAGTATTTAGGTTATTTAAATTGGTTGAAATTATTTTTTTTGGTTTGATGATTTCTGGAGTCTTAATTATATCTACATCATTTTTGAATTCATAATCTTCCCCTAAAACTAAAGTGTCAAAATAGTAAAGTTCATATTCTTCAATTAACTTTATTAACTTTTGTGGGTACTTTTTATCTGTGGCATAACCTGCAGCTTGCAAACCTCTAGCCCAAGATTTATAATCGTTAAGCGGATATGTAAATAGTTTTGCATATCTTTTTTTGTGTGCTAAAAAAAGGGAGTGATCTCTATAAGATGCTTCGTGCATTTCGTATTTTCTAAAACATTCTCCTTTTGCATCATCATCATGATAGACACGTTGGCCTTTCCATTTATGACATTTAATTCCAAAATGATTTTTTGCCTTTGTAGTTAAAATACTTTTTCCGTATCTAGATTCTAATAAACCTTGCGCTAAAGTAATACTTGCTGGTATTTTGTATGTTTCCATTTCATGAATTGCCAATTCGCTATACTTTTTTATATAGTCAACTTTTGCAATTAATAAGTTAGGTTTGTTTGCATATAGAACATCTAATAAATCAACATCAAAAAATGTTTTATTTTCTGAAATATCGACATATAATGGTGTTTTTACTTTTGTTTTTGAGTCATTTTTAACAGGTTTTATTACAACTCTGTTAGTTCTATGCTGAATGTTTTTTTTATGTCTGGAATTGTTTTTATTAGAAGTAATTCTTTTTTTTGAGCGACAACTACTTATTAATGTAATAGTTAAAAGTAGTAAAATTATTTTTTTCATAGATTTGTTTTATGCAATTTGGGGCAATCCTTTTTTTGTTAATTTTTTATTCATAGCATGTATACCTTGTAGTCCACCAGTATGTATTGCCAATATATTTGTTCCTTTTTTAAAGACTTTTTGTTCTATTAAATCATTAATGCCAAACATCATTTTACCTGTGTAAATAGGATCTAAAGCAATATTGTATTTCTCATTAAATTTATTAATAAACGTAATAAGTTCTATATTTATTTTTGCAAACCCACCAAAATGATAATTTAACTGAATATTCCAATTTGTATTGTTAGGTATTAATTTGTTTATTTCTGTTTTTAAAAAGTCTCCTTTTAAGGAGGAAAAACCGATGGCCTTTTGATTATGTTTTAAAGAGTTTATTACACCAGTTAAAGTTCCGCCAGTACCAACTGAAGTGCAAATGTAATCGAATTTTTCATCTTCGGAAGTTAAAATCTCTTGACAACCTTTAATGGCTAATTTATTTGTGCCGCCTTCTGGAATGATATAAACAGTTCCGAATTCTTTTTTTAAATTAGAAATAAAACTTTCTTCATTTTTATTTCTATAATTACTTCTGGTAATGAATTTAAATTTCATACCACAAGAAGCTGCAAATTTCAGCGTAGTATTTTGTTCTAAAGTATTTTCTATAACCATACCTAATTCTTCACCTCTAATTATGCCAATTGTTTTAAAGTTGTAAAGTTTTCCTGCATAGGCAACTGCCGAAATATGATTTGAATGTGCGCCACCAAATGTTAAAAGTGTTTTGTGTTCTTCTTTTTGAGCTTCTAGAATATTATATTTTAATTTTCTAAATTTATTACCAGAAATGTATGGATGTAGTAGATCTTCTCTTTTTAAATATACGGAAATTCCGTTTTTAGTATATAAGAATTCGTTTTTGCTAACAATATTTTTAAAAACCATAAAAGTTAACTTATCATTTTTCCATCACGCATTTCTAATTTCCGATCGGTCATGTTTGCCAATTCTTGATTGTGAGTAACAATAACAAAAGTTTGATTGTATTTATCACGTAAAGTGAAAAATAATTCATGTAAATTTTTAGCAGAATTTGAATCTAAATTTCCACTAGGTTCATCAGCAAAAATAACTTTAGGTTTGTTGATTAATGCTCTTGCAACTGCAACTCTTTGTTGTTCGCCACCCGAAAGTTCGTTTGGTTTGTGATTAATTCTGTTTGATAAGCCTAAAAAAGATAATATTTCTTTAGCTTCGTTTTCAACTTCATTTTTCTTCCTATTTGCAATAAAACCAGGTATACAAACATTTTCTAAAGCGGTAAATTCTGGTAGTAATTGATGAAATTGAAAAATGAAACCAATATTTAAATTTCTGAATTTCGACAATTCATTATCTTTTAGATTTAAAACATTTGTGTTATTAATCATTAAGGATACATTGCTTTCTTTATTTGGTTTGTCTAAAGTTCCTAATATTTGGAGTAAAGTCGTTTTTCCAGCGCCCGAAGGTCCAACAATAGATACAATTTCGCCTTCGTTAATAGTCAAATCAACTTGATTTAAAACTTCTAATTCACCATATTTTTTACTAAGCGATTTTGCTTTTATCATATTCATTTAAATTTCGAAGCAAATATACTTATAATCATTTAATGTTAATCGTCAATATGTTAAAGTCTAAGTTAATTTATCAGGGCAAACGCACTAAAAAATAATTTCACTTGATTGTCAGTGGTTTAATTCTATAATTTGTTTTGAAACTATTTTAGATAAAATATAATATAT
>JAMONN010000212.1 GCA_027065775.1 Flavobacteriaceae bacterium
CAGGTTCACCATTATCGGTAGATTTAACAGGTAACTTTTTAATTAATGATCGTTTTGAATTAGGTTTAGCATATAGATTTGATGATTCTATTGATGGTTTAGTTAGTTTTTTAGTAACCGATGATTTTAGAATAGGTTACTCTTACGATTATACACTAACCGATTTACAAGATTTTAATAGTGGTTCACACGAAATATTTTTACAATACGATGTTAATTTATCTCGTAAGAACTTAAAATCACCTAGATTTTTTTAAAAAATTATTTAGCAACCTAAAAAAAACATAACCATGAAAAATATATTAATATTAACATTATTATTAGTTTCGAGTTTTTTATTTTCACAAACCACAGCAGGAAATTATACTGTTGAAAATTTAGATTCAAATTCTAAAAATTCCGATTTTGGAACTACATTTTTTGGAAAAAATAAAATTATTTTCTCTTCTTCTAGAAAAGAGGGTGTCTTAAAAGCTAAATGGAAAGAAAATGGGCAACCTTTTTTAGATTTATATGAAGGTACAATTAGTGAAGATGGTAGTATAACAGATGTAAAAAGATTTGGTTCTAATTTAAATACAAAATTTCATGAATCTTCTGTAACTTTTACTCCAGATCAAAAAACTGTTTATTTTACTAGAGATAATTTTTTAGATAAAAAATTAGGTAAAGATGAAGATGGTATAACGAACCTTGCAATATATAAAGCTTCTGTATCACCAGATGGTGCTTGGACGGATATTGAACCTATGCCATTTAATAATGAAAATTATTCTTGTGGGCATCCTTCAATTAATAATGATGGAACAAAATTATATTTCACATCTGATATGCCAGGAACTTATGGCGGAACAGATATATTTGTTGTAGATATAGATGCGAATGGTACTTATGGAATACCAAGAAATTTAGGAAGAAAAATAAATACTTTAGGTAAAGAAATGTTTCCTTATATAGATAGTGAAAATGTTTTGTATTTTTCATCGGATAGTAGAAAAGATGGTTTAGGAGGTTTAGATGTTTATGCAACTAAAGTTTATGAAAAATCAATTTCTGACGCATTACATTTGGGAGCACCTGTAAATAGTGAGTTTGATGATTTCGGTTATATTTTGAAGAATGATGTTCATGAAGGATATTTTTCATCAAATAGAAAAAACGGAAAAGGAGATGATGATGTTTATCACTTTACAGCATCGCCACCATTAAATATAGAATGTAATCAAAATGTAACAGGAGTTGTAAAAGATAAAAAAACTGGAGAAGTAATATCTAATGCAATAGTAGTTTTATTTGATAAAGATGATAACGAAATAGAAACTAAAACAACTAATAATAGTGGTAATTTTAGTTTTGTAGTTGATTGTGATTCTAGTTATAAAATTATTGGAGCAAAAGAAAAATACGAAAAAGATGAAGAAACTTTTTCTACAGAAAACAATCCAGATGCTTCATTAAGTTTAAATTTAGATTTAGAACCAGTAAAAGTTGAAGTAGTAGTAGATATTGTAACTAAAAAAATAATCGTAAATATTAATCCTATCTATTTTGATTTTAATAAGTCAAACATTAGAACCGATGCTGCTTATGAATTAGATAAAGTAGTTGCTATTATGAACAAATATCCAGCATTAATAATTGAAGGTGGTTCACATACAGATGTTAGAGGTAAAGACGCTTATAATATAGATTTATCTTCTAGAAGAGCAAATTCAACAGTTAAATATATTATTGCACATGGTATTGACGTTAATAGAATAACCGCAAAAGGTTATGGCGAAACTCAAATTACTAACCATTGCTCTAATGGTGTAAAATGTTCGGAAGATGAACATCAACAAAACCGTAGAACTCAGTTTGTAATACAAAATCCAGATATTTTAGGATATGAAACTGTAGAGTAAAAACTAAAATTTAATTTAAAAATTACACCATCAGCAGTTTGTTGATGGTTTTTTTGTGAATAGAACAGAAAATTTATAACTTGCAAAAGTACTTACTAATAATACTCAAATGAAATATACTACTTTACCAAATTCTAGCATAAAAGTATCTAAAATCTGTCTTGGCACAATGACTTGGGGCGAACAAAATACTGAAAAAGAAGGTCATCAGCAATTAGATTTTGCGATAGATAAAGGTGTAAACTTTGTAGATACAGCCGAATTATATTCCGTTCCTGGAAGACCAGAAACTCAAGGTAGTACAGAGAAAATAATTGGTTCATGGATAGCAAAAGGAAATAGAGAAAAAATAGTTTTAGCAACTAAAATAACTGGTTCATCTGGTGGATTAAAATATATTAGAGAAAATCTTGATTTCAATAAAAATACTTTAATCGAAACCATTGAAAAAAACCTAAAAAGATTACAAACCGATTATATAGATTTATATCAATTGCATTGGCCAGAAAGAGCAACCAATTGTTTTGGTATTAGAAACTATCAACATAAAACCAATCAATGGCAAGAAAATTTTACTGAAGTTGTTGAAACGCTAAACAATTTAATAAAGCAAGGTAAAATTAGACAATACGGTATTTCAAACGAAACTCCTTACGGAATACTTCGTTATTTAGAAGAAGCAACAAAAAAGAATTTAGCACAACCAATTACTATTCAAAATCCGTATAATTTATTAAATAGAACTTTTGAAATTGGCAATGCAGAAATCTCCATTAAGAAAAATGTTGGTTTATTAGCATATTCTCCATTGGCGTTTGGTCATTTAACAGGCAAGTTTTTAGGTGGTAAAAAACACCCAAATTCAAGAGTGGCACTATTTCCACAAATGGCAAGATATAATAGTTTAGAAGTAGATAATGCAGTTAAAAAATATGCTGAAGTTGCTAAAAAACACGATTTGAGTTTAACACAAATGAGTTTAGCATTTATTAACCAACAGTCTTTTTTAACGAGTAATATTGTTGGTGCAACCAATTTAGAACAGTTAAAAGAAAATATTGAAAGTATACATATTACCTTATCGGATGATATTTTACAAGATATTGAAATGGTTTTTAAAAGTCAACCTAATCCAGCGCCTTAAAATCAATGAAATAATTTTGTATATTTACTATAAATTAAATTGACATGAAAAATATTATTACATTTATTGCATTAATGGTTATAAGTACTATTTGTTACAGTCAAGAATTCCCAGTTCCTCAAAATTTAACATTAGACCATTGTTATAATAATGAAGGAGAATGTGTTGGCGATTATGAAATTTATGATAATATTTTTACTTTTTCTTTTGATGCACCAGATACTTCATCTATTGAATCTAAATTAATAAGTTATAATTTGTATGAAGAAAACGGGGATTTAATTGCCAATTTCATAGACACTTCTATAATAATTTTAAATACTATTGACAAAGGTTTTTATTATGTTACTGCGGTTTATGATAATCCGCAAGGAGAATCTTTGCCATCTAATTTAGTACAGAGTTTTGGCTCAGTAATAAGTGTAAATGATTTTGATTTAAGTGCTAATGTTTTAATTTATCCAAATCCGATGGATATTAATTATAGTTTAAATATTAAATCATCTTTTGAAATAAAAAGAATAATTGTTTTGACTTTTTTAGGAAAAGAAATTTTACAAACCACAAATACCAATATTGATTTCTCTAAATTCAATGAAAAATTATATTTTATTAAGGTTATTACTAATAAAGGAATAGTTATCAAAAAGATAATAAAAACTTAACAAAATATCAAAACTACCCGTAATAAAATATCACCACAAAAGGCACAAAAGAAAACAAAAGTCTTACGTGAACTTTTATGCCTTTTGTGGTTCAAAATATATTAATTTGATTAATTAATCCGAGAGAATCTGTGAAATCTGTGTCAAATAAAGAACTAAAACAATTTCTAAACGAAAAAGTAGCACAATACAATCAACCAAAATTTATTGAATCTGATCCTATTCAGATTCCACATTTATTTACCAAAAAAGAAGATATTGAAATCGCAGGTTTTTTAACCGCAACTATCGCTTGGGGAAAACGAGCAATGATTATCAAAAACGCACATAAAATGATGGAATTACTAGGCAATTCACCTCATGATTTTATTATAAACCATCAAGAAAAAGATTTAGATTTTGAAGAACACTTTGTGCACAGAACGTTTAATCTAATAGATTTTAAATATTTTATAAAGTCATTAAAAAATATCTATCAAAATCATAACGGATTAGAAACTATATTTTCTTCAAATATTAAAGATAATTCCGTTAAAAATAGCATTCATCAATTTAAAAAAGTGTTTTTTGAAATGGAACATCTATTAAGAACAACCAAACATATTTCCGATCCAATGAAAGGTTCTGCCTCAAAACGAATCAATATGTTTTTACGTTGGATGGTTAGAAATGACCAAAAAAACGTTGACTTTGGTATTTGGAAAACAATTTCATCAAGCGCATTATCTTGTCCGTTAGACGTACATTCTGGGAATGTAGCCCGTAAATTAGGGTTACTTAACAGAAAACAAAATGATTGGAAAGCATTAAATGAATTAGATACAAACTTAAGAATATTAGATCCAAAAGACCCTGTAAAATATGATTTTGCACTTTTTGGATTAGGAATTTTTGAAGGGTTTTGAAAAATTAAGTTCCGTTTACCTTTATGGTATATGTTGCTACAATATCATCTTCAATTTTTAAATGCACATCGTAAAATCCTTTCCATTTAAATTTATTTTTGAATGTTATATTTCCTTTTTCATTTTCTAAGTTGTAGATCTTAAAAGACAATTCCTTATTTCCTAAATAGAAAATTAAAGAAACCTTATTTATAGAAACATTTTTAAGAACTTTAAAATTAAAACTAATTTCTTCATTTGTTTGAACTTCAAGGTTCATTTTAGATGGAGTCAAGGTCATAATTTTGTACTTAAAAGTTTCTCCGTAAACAAGAGATGAATCAAGAAATGTAGCATTAGTTGTTACCTCATTTAATAACCATTTTTTTTGTATTGGATAATGATTTTTAGCAAACAGTATCGGGTTTGTTAAAAAATAACCATCATTATAATTTTTTACAAATGTGTAGTTTTCATTCATGTAACCACTTGACCATGTTGCATCACATAAATACCATTTATTGTTTAATTTTACTGCATTCCAAGAATGATTTGCTGTTTCTAAGGTCTCAACATTAGCATTAAAAGTTCGTCCATATCCATCAATAATTTTACATTCTATATCTGCTAAAAAAGCAAGTTCTTTAATTAGATATGCATAACCTGTACACATTGTTTTGTTGTATTTTAATAACTTTTTAAAGGCTTTTTTCTTGTATTCATTATTCCATTTAATAAGAGCAACACTGTCGTTTTTAAGTTTTTTTCGTTTGTATGAAATTTTATCACTTTGCTTTAAATCTCCGCTAATATTAGTGCAAACCCAAGTGTAAATTGCTCTAAATTTTTCTACTTTAGTTGTAAGTTTAGACGTGAGTTTATAGCTAAGGAGAGGCAGATTTCGCAAATCCTCTCCTTTATTTAATTTAGCAATATTATCCGCTTTAGTAAAATCTATATTTTTAAAATCAGCAATCTGAGCATTGGTTATATTAAAAATAAAGAAAGAAGCAATAATGAATATTATTTTCATAATAAATAATTTTAAATTCCTATTAATTTTTTCTTTTAGACTTGTAAACTTTCTTAACGGCAACTTTACCAAGTAAAAAACAAGTATCTGACTTCATATTTACTTTCAATTCAATATTTAAAGCAGCATTATTATCAATTACTATTTTTTTGGATTTCAGACCTATAAAACTAAAAACTAAGACATCGCCTTTTTTTAATGGTTTTGGGAATTCAAAATAACCATCAAAATCGGTCACTGTTCCTATTGTAGTACCTTGTAAAAGAACACTTACATCTGCAAATGGTCCTAATTCATCAGAAACAATTCCTTTAACGTTTATCTCTTTTTCTTGATTTTTTATGGTCGTTTCTGAGTCTTTTTTAATTACTTCTCCTTGTGCATAACCTGTATTAAAAGAAAAAATAGATAAACAAGCCAAACCTATTCCGCTCCAAAAACTATATCTCTTTTTTGGTTGCGATTTTTCCGTATAGGTTTTTAATTGATTGGTATTAAATTTTCCACAAATATCTTGATTACTTTTATTTTTAAAATAATTCATTATCTCTTGGGAATTCATTTTGGAAAAGTCGATGACTTCTTTTTGACAACTACCACAAAATCCACCATCTAAAGTAGGTGTAAATAGATTAAAGTTTTCTGAACATGGTTTGTTAATTTCTAAGTTAATTTGATTTTTCATAATAAGTGATTTATAAGTTAAACATGTATCAAATTTAGGACTTCATGTTAAGTTAAAAAACCAGTATTGAGGGAACGATACGTTTGGGTGAGTGAAAAGTTGTTTTCAATTAGTTTGTGAACTTCCTTAAATTTTTACACCTTGTGTAAAACCCAAAAGAAAGATGCAAACTTTTCTAAAAATATAAAAAAATAACAAATTGGACTATGTTAGTTTAAAAAAAACAAATTAATTTTTTTTGCTATTTTAACATTAAATATAATTATACCGTATTGTGTAGTATTGTATATTTCGTTATATGTAAGTGTAGTTGCGGTTTTAAAGGCACTTACTTTTCAATTTATCACTAAACTTTGTTCAAAGAAACTTACTTTGAATTTAGCACAAAACCCGTAATTACGTTTACATTTTGTGTGTGTAGGCTTTAATTTTCAGGTTTATATGAGAAATATTTTATCCATTTTAATATTTCTTTTATTAGTAAATGAACCTTGGTACTTGGGTTGGCATTTATTGGTTTATTCTCATTCTCATTGTGGTGTTCTAATAAGACTTCTGCTCGTTTAATTGCTAACCCTTGGTTTCCTGCTTTAAAAACTATTTCAATAGTTCTTTCATCAATTTTATAGTGGTCATATTCATAATCTTTATAACCATCTATTTTTTGAAATTCTTCTTTTAATAATCTATAAATTTCTTTTCTCGGAATTGATGTATTTTTATCAACATCAATAAAATGAAGTAAAAGCCATAATTCAAATACTTCATTGCTATAAGCTATTTCAAAATTTTCATTGTTCGCTATAGTAAAAGCATCTTCAAAATTTTTAATTTTTGTTGCATTCTCGTCTGCATCATCTTTATCAAATACTACCCAAATAAAATCTACTTCTTTTTTTGCTTTCAATTCTAAAATGCCCTTTTCAATAATAGCCCTTTCAACCACACCTTTAGGATCTCGCCCTGTACCTACTGGTTTTAAGTATAAGGTTTCTTTTGGAAAA
Organism: Flavobacteriaceae bacterium; assembly: GCA_027065775.1. Lineage (GTDB taxonomy): Bacteria > Bacteroidota > Bacteroidia > Flavobacteriales > Flavobacteriaceae > S010-17. The sequence goes on from JAMONN010000212.1 coordinate 7,320, forward strand.
TATTCAATATATTTATTGAAGTATGAAGGTTCAGTTTTTTCATCTTCGCAAACGATTAGAAATAAATATTCATACCTTCTAAATCTTACTGTTCGTTCTTTTGCCTCTTTTTTAGCAAATTTTTTGAGTTTACCTTTTTTTGCCATCTGTGACTAAATTTAATGAGTGGAAATTAGCAAGAACAGGTATTGCTCCATATCTACCTTCAAAATATCTCTTCTCTTTATCAGTATCTGGTCTCTCTTTAGAATTATCTATATAAACAAAATCTGAAAGGGAATATATTTCTGTAGATTCCCAATTATTTTTTTCGGAAAAATAAATTTGGTCTCTTCTGAGTTTTGAGTATGAAAGTAGATTTGTATCGTGAGTGGCAAAAATTAACTGAGCATTATTTGGATTACTTTCTTTATCTAAGAATAAATTAATTGTTTCAATGGTCATAATTGGATGTAATTTTGCTTCAATTTCATCAATTATTAGTACACCTCCATTTGATAATGTCCAAAGTATAGGACCACTTAAATGAAATGCTTTATTTGTTCCTGCTGATTCTCTTTCTTCAAACTTCCAAGATATAAAATCATCAGTTTCTTTACCTTCTGTTGAGTAAACTTTATGTTTGGCATAAATCGTAAAACTTTTAGACCCACTTAATCGTTTTATCAGTTTATCTCTTTCGTTTTCATTCAGAATATCAGGTAACTCAGAAGAATCAAAATCTTTAGTTGTTATATCTATTTCAACTAAACTAAGACCAAGTTTAGTCATATAGTCATTTATTCTTTTTTGATAACCTTTATTATCCCACAATGTTACAGTATTAATTGTTTCAGTGTTAAGACCATCAATCATTTGGAAGTTTTTAAACCACTGAAATATAATTTTTGCTTCATCAATATTGAACATATCACAAGTTGAAAGAAATAATGCATTGGGTCTTGTTGCTTCAATTGCAGTATCAATAATTTTATTATTTCCCTTAAATGCAGAAGAAGTGTCAATGATGTCTTCTTGTCTTAAAAACAAATAAACCTCCCTACCTACTGATTTTCGATAAAGCCATTCTGAAACAACTTTGTCTTGAAAAAATTCAAGACCATATCTGTATTTTATTTCATTTATGATAAAAGTAACTTCAAATTTTGTAGGTAACTTCTCCCAACCTTTTCTAAGTAGAAAAGGGTCGTAAGGCAATTTTGTTGTAGAAGAAGAACGTGCAGATAAATGAATGAGTTTATCAAGTAAACTCATTGAAAGTAGTAAATTACTTTTTCCACTTGCATTAGAACCATATATTGCAATTGCATTTAGAGCATTATGTTTTCCTTTGGATATAATATTATCAGAAGAATCTCCTTTTTTCTTATCAGGGATAAGACTTAATATTTGTTCCTCACCAATAGAGCGATAGTTCGATACTTTAAATTCTGTCAACATATCTATTTATGTAAATTTTATGCAAATATACATAAGTTCGTTTATGTTATTGTATGAAATTGAAAAATATTTATAAATAATTTTGTAGGATGTTTAGTTTTGGCTTACACACAACGATTTTATATATTGTAGTTTCAATGCAATATATAAAAATGAAATATAAAGTTCGTGTAAAATTATGATATAATCAACTAAACTTAATGATTATTAAAAAATAGTATTATTTTCGCACGCTTATAAATCAATTACTTATGAACGCATTTATCCGTAAACATACTAATAACGCAAAAAATGATATTTTATCAGGTATTACAGTTGCTTTAGCCTTAGTGCCAGAAGCAGTTGCCTTTGCATTTGTTGCAGGTGTTGACCCATTAGTTGGTTTATATGCTGCGTTTATGATTGGTCTTATTACCGCAATTTTTGGCGGTAGACCTGGTATGATTTCTGGCGCAACTGGTGCATTAGCAGTTGTTATGGTTGCTTTAGTTGCCAAAGGAAACGCTATGGGAACAGAAGCCGAAAACCTAGGTTTATACTATCTTTTTGCCACCGTAATTTTAATGGGTATTATACAAATGCTCGCTGGACTTTTAAAACTAGGTAAATTTGTTAGATTAATTCCGCATCCTGTAATGATGGGTTTTGTAAACGGTTTGGCAATCGTGATTTTCTTATCACAATTAGGCATGTTTAAAGAAATTATAAAAGATAATTTTGGAAATAATAAAATAGAAACTGTTTCTACTGAAAAAATAATGTATGTAGAAAATGATAAAGTTTATGATTATCAAACTAATGAATTGATGTTTACTAAAAGTAATAATCAATTAATTTCTACAAATGCAAATGTTGTTTCTTATGAAATTTATAACAATCAAGTTTTTGATGCTTCCACTAAAAAAGTAAAATTTAATTTTGAAGATAATGCTATTTATAAAATAGAAAAGAAAGGCTTTGCAAAATCCTTTTTAAAATCCACCAAATTATATTTAATGATTGGTTTGGTTTTATTAACCATGTTATTAATGTGGGGTTTGCCTAAAATAAGCAAAAATATACCAGATGCTTTAGTAGCAATTTTAGTAGTTTCATTAATTGTAATTTTTGGTAATTTAGACGTTGCAACTGTTGGTAGTTTTATAAAAGATGGTGGCGGAAATGGTTTAAAAGGCGGTTTACCCGAATTTCAATATGCCATTTTTAATAAAATTCCATTAACATGGGAAACGCTTAAATTTATAGGACCTTTTGCAATTATTTTAGCAGCAATCGGTTTAATAGAATCTTTAATGACCTTAAATTTAATTGATGAATTAACCGAAACTCGCGGAAACTCAAACAGAGAATGTTTAGCGCAAGGTGGCGCAAATATTGTAACTGGTCTGTTTGGCGGAATGGGCGGTTGTGCTATGATTGGTCAATCTATCATTAACATAAAAGGTGGTGGAAGAAATCGTTTATCTGGTATTACAGCGGCTTTATTATTGTTAATATTCATTTTATTTGCCTCAGGATTAATCGAACAAGTGCCAATTGCAGCATTAGTTGGCGTTATGTTTATGGTTGTTATTGGTACATTTGCTTGGTCAAGTTTTAGAATATTACATAAAATACCTTTAGCAGATGCTTTAGTTATCATTACCGTTTCTTTAGTAACCGTTTTTGAAGATTTAGCAGTTGCCGTTATTGTAGGTATTATTATATCTGCTTTAGTTTATGCTTGGGAGAATGCAAAACGTATTAGAGCAAGAAAACGTTTTAAAGAAGATGGTACTAAAGTTTATGAAATTTATGGACCACTTTTCTTCGGAAGTATTCAAACATTCAACACAAAATTTGATGTAAAAAACGATCCTGAAAAAGTAGAAATCGACTTTTTAGAATCTAAAGTATCAGATCATTCTGCCATAGAAGCTATTTTTAATTTAGTAGAACGTTATCAAAATGCGAATATAGAAATCACTTTAAAACATTTATCCGAAGAATGTAAAGATATCATGGTAAAAGCTTCGCCTAAGTTACTAAATGTAATTGAAGAAAGTATTGATGACCCAAGATATCATGTGATGACAAGAACCGATTTTATTTAGGTTTTAAAGTATAATTTATGATACTGAAACAGTAAAAAAACAACAATGAAAAAGCCACAAAGATTTAAATCTTTGTGGCTTTTTTTATTAAGATATACTAGGTATTCACTAATTTATATAGCCTAAAACTTCAGGATTCAAAATCACAAACTCTGTTCTACGGTTTTGGGCGTATTCTTCCTTAGAACATCTTACACCATCAACACATCTATTTACGGGTTGTGATTCTCCATAACCTTTTGCAGTAATTCTATTTCTGTTAATCCCTTGACTTATTATATATTCTACTGTAGAGTCAGCTCTTCTGTTTGACAATTTAAGGTTGTATGCATCTGTTGATCTTGAATCTGTATGTGAACCACCTTCAATTTTTAAATTAGGATATTTCCTCATTATTGTAACAACCTTATTCAATTCTGTTGCTGCTGCAGGATTTATATTAGCCTTATTTAATTCAAAATAGATAGGTTCTATATTAACCATTACTTTATTTTTAACTATTCTAACCTCGGTTGTATCAATTTCTGGTTTTAAATTAAATACTAAATCCATTGCCTTTTTTGGTTTTTTCTTAGTTCTAATTTCACGATAATCTTCCAGAAATTTAAGTTTACTTGCTGTAAATTTGTAATCGCTTTTACAAGGTAAAGTTGTAGTAAATTCACCATTATTATCCGTATTAAGTGAGTTTTGGTCTTTACCTGTATTATCAACTATTCTAACAAACGCATTAGAAATCGGGTTCCCTGTTTTAGCATGTTTTACGATACCATTAACTGTTTGTTTACAAATTATAACTGATTTTAATTGTAATGCAATCTTAACATCACCATCTTGACTTTCACTAGTAGTAAATTCTTCAAAATCATCTTCAAATTTAGATTTATTAGCGACAATTTTTAAATTAGAATCACATGGTACGTCAAATTTAAAAACACCTCTACTATTTGTTGTTGTAGTATTTAAAACGGTTCCGATTTTATTATAAAGAGTAACTGTTGCTTTAGAAACAGGTTTGTCTTTATCGGTACTTTTAACCGTTCCTGTTAGAAATTGTGTGCATTCAAACTTTAACGGAACAATTGCCGATAAATGATAAATATCATCACTACCCTTTCCGCCTTTTCTGTTAGAAGAAAAATAACCTTCGTTTAAATCGTTATTTAAAGCATAACCAAAATCATCGCTATCGCTATTAATTGGTTGACCTAAATGCAAAGCATCAGAAATAGTATTGTCGGCATATACTTTTACTGCATAAATGTCCAAACCACCAAAACCACCTTTTCTACTATCCGAAGAAAAGTATAAATTATTTTTACTATCCATATAAGGAAATGCTTCACGACCTAATGTGTTTATTTTTCTCCCTAAATTTCTTGGTTTAGAATATTTACCATCAGCAAGAATATCAGCTACAAAAATGTCAGAACTTCCATAAGCACCTGGCATATCAGATGCAAAATATAATTTAGAACCGTCACGACTTACAGATGGGTGACCTACAGAGTAATTTCTATTATTAAAAGGTAATGAGGTTATATTTATCCATTTACCTTCAAAATCAACCTCTGCTCTATAGATAGCAATATATTGTGTTTTTTCTCTGCTTTTTTCTTCTTTTTTTGCTTGTCTAATATCTCTACGAGAACCTGCACTTACTAAACTATCATTAACTCTTTCATCAGAATTAGAATTATTTCGTGTAAAATAAACTGATTTTTTATCTGGTGAAAATGAAATAGAAGATTCATGATCTCGTGAGTTTACATTAGGAGGTAATTTTTTAATATCACTAAAACTTCCATCTTCATTAATTTTTGCTTCAAATAAATCAAGAAAAGGTTCTTTGTTATCCCATTTTTTTCCGCCACCTCTAGATGATGAAAAGATTACTTTATTATTGGTTTGATATGCTGGTCCAAAATCAGAATTTTTAGAATTAGATTCTAAAAGTTTAATAGTATAATCTCCAGGAGTTGTTTGGGAGAAACTAATTATACCAAATGATAAGATTACGAAAAGAGTAAATATGTTTTTCATTTCTAAGAAATGTTTAGAGGTTTATATTATTATTCTACCATTTTAAATGTAGTAGCTACAAATCTATTATCAATAATTTTGCCAGTAATTTTTGCTTTTCTTATAACTTCACAAAAACCGTCTTTTTTATTATGTGCATCGCCATGATCATCAATTTTAGTGCCATCCACAAAATATGCTTTACCATCTATTTTAATTGCTAAATCACAACCTTTTTGACTTGTCATGCCAAATTGACATTGACCACAAGATGCTTCTACTATTTGAGACACTTCATTTTTCTTTGTACAAGAAAGCGCTAAAAAAACGAGTAGTATTGCAATTTTTTTCATGAGATAAATATTTAGATTGCAAATCTAAGGTTATTTATTGAAACTTAGCAATAATTTCATCAACAGAAATACCTTGCATTATGTTTTCATAACCTTCACAGATTTTATTTCCATAAATGGAACAAGGTAAATCTGGGTATTGTTTTCTATTAGGTAAGATACAGTTTTCTTGTTGTAAAAAAGGAACAAATCCTGCAAACGGATGCGTAACACCCCAAATTGTAATTGTTTTTACACCAAACATTGCAGAAAAATGTGCATTACCAGAATCCATTGCTAACATTGCGTCTAAATTTGCAATAAGTTGCAATTCTTCTTTTAGATTTAATTGCCCAGCAACATTTAAAACATTTTTATGTTTCTTGGCCATTTTAGTTAATATTTCAACTTCCTTTTTTCCGCCACCAAAAAGAAATATTTGATTCTCCTTTGCCAATTCTTCCAAAACGTTCTCTGTTAAATCTAACGGATACATTTTGCCTTTATATTGAGCGAAAGGAGCAATGCCTATCCATTTTTTTGAAGATTCTTCTAAGGAATTTATTAAAATTGTATTAGGTCTATTTGGTTTTTTAGGAAAAACATGTTTTGATAAATCAACTTTCACATCTAAATTTCTAAAAACATCTGCATATCTTTCGTGTGTTGTTTTTAATTGTTTGAATAACTTATTTTTGGTTCTTGTTAATGCTTTTTTTTCTGCTCTGCCTTTATTTATGGAAGCGTTTTTTATACCAAATAACATTAAAAAAGAACGTACTATTTTTGAGCGTAAAACATTATGTGTGTCAGCAACGTGTGTGATTTTTAGTTTCTTTAATTCTTTCGCTAATTTATATAAACCTAGAAATCCTTTGTGTTTATTTTTTGTGTCCGCAGTATAAAAATTTACATTATCGCCTAAAATAGTTTCATCAAAAATGGGTTTTAAAAAACCACGTGATAAAACCGTGATTTTCACATTTTTATTTTGATTTAAAACACAACGTATTACAGGTGCAAGCATTGCCACATCACCCATTGCGGAAAGTCGTATTACTAATATGTGTTTTTCTTTTGTCATTATAGCCAATTTAAATCGTTCATTGCATCGCTAAAAGTTTGGTGACCTTTTGCAAAAATATAATCGCCATTAATGGTTTTTGACCATTGAATTGGTTCGTTAATAATTTCTGATTTTTCCCATTTATCAAAACATTTTATGATTAAATCTAGTTCTTTTTTTTCGGTTATATCCATATCTAAATCATATAATTGTTTGATAAATTCATCCGATTCATCGTTCACAATTTGAGGAGAAAGTCTAATAAATCGATGTTCATGATCATTTTTATTTAAATCACCTGAAAATAAATTAATGCAAGTACTATAATTCGACCAAGTTTGAGGTTCAAACAAAATAGATTGAGACATATTTGATAAAGTAGATTTAAAAAATTTTAAACCAATAAAAGATTTTTTTGGTCTTTTAATTAATCGACCTAAAAAAGTGCCTTTTTTAAGTGTTTTTTTAAAATCGATATAGCCTTCTTTATTGTGTATTATTTTTTTTCTAAAAAGCGTTCCATAATATTCATCTCTAAATTTTTGAGCAATTTCATTAGATGTAATTTTACTTGCAGTACCAAGAGATAAAATATAAATATCTTCGCGTTTTATACCATTTGCTAATGCTTCGGTTAAACCTGCTTCAACTGGGTTATTAAAACCACCAAGTGCGCCATCCCAAAGGTAAAAGCGTTTTCTGGTATTTTTTGGACTAAAAACGGCTGGGAAATCGAAGTAATTAATTGGTGCATTTGATGAACCATGAATTGCTTCTACCAAACTCACTTCGTCAAAATGATCATGGTTTGCAATGATTTCTGCTCTTGCTTTACTGTTTTTATTAGATCTAAAAAATTTTGCTCTGCGATTAATAATGTCAAAGGTTGCCACAACAATTTCTAAACTATCTTTACCAATTATATTTGGCAATTTGGTTAAATTTATTGCATTTAGTGGTTTTTTATCATCTACTAATAACAAATCTACTAATGCTTGTTTTTTTTTAGTTGTTGAATATTTTGCGCCTAAATTTTTAACATTAAAAAATCGTAAAAAGTTGGTAGGAAAATATTGTTCTTTTCGTTTTAATTTAGTAAAAATAGCATTGGTAATTTCTTCTTTTTGAAATAGGTCAAGTATTTTTTTAAAAGTCCAATTGCAAGATAATGCTGCTAAAACCATGCTACCGCCAGAATTTGCTATTACCAAATCAAAATGTCTTAGTACTTCATGACCTTTAATAATCTTGTTAGGGTATTTTTTCTGAAAAATTTTCTCTAAAGTAAGTACTTGTAAAATTGCCCAACTTCCGCCGCCATCTAAAGAAAGAATTTTATATTTTTTTGCCATCTTTTATGTTTTTTAGGGTTGTTGTTTTGTAAAACGATTTACAAAATAATATTTTCAAAAATTAACCTTTTTAAAGATTAATGGGAATGCTATTTTTTAATAATTTTCTCTTGATGTTTGATAGATTCTTGATGAATTTCTCTATAAATATTATTTATAAATTTATTACTTAAATCTAAGTTTTCACCATTTTTTATACTTTTTTCAATAATATCGTTCCATCTATTTTGTTGTAAAATAGCGACATTTTGTTTCTTTTTTTCTTTACCAATTTGTTCCGAAACTTCCATTCTTTTTGCTAAGGTACGAAGTAATTTTGCATCTATAAAATCAATTTCATCTCTTAGAGTTTCTAATTTTGTAATCGAAGATGTTTTTTCAAAACTACTTTTTCTAACTTTAAGTTTTTCAGTTAATTCCTTTAAAACTGTTGGTGTTATTTGTTGTTTTGCATCGCTCCAAGCTTTGTTAGGGTTGCAATGTGTTTCTATCATTAAACCATCAAATTTCAAATCTAGTGCTGTTTGAGAAACGTCAAAAATTCTGGTTCTTTCGCCACAAATATGCGAAGGATCATTTATTAATGGTATTTCTGGCATTCTATTTTTAAAATCTATCGCAATTTGCCAATTTGGGTTGTTACGGTATTTTGTTTTTTGATATGATGAAAAACCTCTATGAATAGCACCAATATTTTGAATGTTTACTTTTTGTAATCTTTCAATAGCACCTAACCACAATTCTAAATCAGGATTTATAGGATTTTTTACCAAAACTATTTTTTCGGTATTTTCTAAAGCATCAGCGATTTCTTGTACAGCAAACGGATTTACAGTAGTTCTTGCGCCAATCCATAAAATATCTACATCGTGTTTCAATGCTAATTTTACGTGTTCTCTATTTGCTACTTCAACAGCAATTAATAAACCTGTTTCTTTTTTAACACGTTGTAACCAAGGTAATGCAAGTGCGCCAACGCCTTCAAAATTGCCAGGTCGAGTTCTTGGTTTCCAAACTCCTGCTCTAAAAATGGTAGCATCGGTGTTTTTTAATTCATGAGCAATTTCTAAAACTTGTTCTTCTGTTTCTGCACTACATGGACCTGCGATTACCAGCGGATGTGCTAATTTCATGTCTTCTAACCATTTATTATTTTTCATACTAATTTGTTTTATTTATTTAATAATTCCGTTAAGGATTTTTTTAATGTGATTTGTTTCATTCATAGAACGAAATAAATCTTCTTCGTTAGAATTTTGTAAATGCCTTTTAAACTCTTGCAAATTACTAATATATTCGTCTAATGATTTTAAAATATTCTTTTTATTTTGAATAAATATTGGTGTCCAAGTTTTTGGGGAACTTTTTGCTAAACGTACCGTAGATTCAAAACCACTACCAGCCATATCAAAAATATTTTTTTCGCCTTTTTCGATTTCTAAAACCGTTTTACCCAACATAAAAGAACTAATATGTGATAAATGCGACACATAAGCAATATGTTTATCGTGTTGTTTAGCGTCATCTATAAAAACGGTTCTCATTTTTATTGGTTTTAACAATTCTTCTAACTTTAGTAATTGTTTTTTATCGCTTAAATCTTGTTCGCAAATAATATTTACTTTACCTGTAAAAAGGTTTTTAATGGCTGCATTTGGTCCTGAAAATTCAGTTCCTGCTATTGGATGCATGGCAATAAAATTTTTCCTTTTCGGATGATTTCTTACATGATTACAAACTGCTTCTTTGGTAGAACCAACATCAAAAACCAAGGTGTTATCCTGTATAGTATTTAAAACTTCTAAAGTGATTTTAGGTGTTACATCAACAGGAATTGCGATAATAACCACATCTACATTCTGAATATTTTCTAATTTAATTATCTTAGAAACCAAACCTAATTTTAATGCTTTTTCTTGATGTTCTTTTTTATTGTCTATACCTAAAATAGTATGATTTTTTTTAAGTTCTAGCGCTAAAGAACCACCAATTAAACCCAAACCTATTATTGCTATTTTCATATTTTGTTTTGTTACAGACATTCAAAGAGTTTTAATTTCTTTGAGAATCTTTGTGGTTCTTTGTGTGACTTTGTGATATAATCCTTTTTAATACCTCTTCTAATTTCTCTTTATTTATACATAAAGACAATCTTATATAACCTTTGCCATTTGATCCAAAAATGATTCCTGGTGTTATAAAAACATCTTTTTTATATAATAAATCATCTGTGAATTCTATAGCGTTTTTGTCGTTTGGTATTTTTGCCCAAATAAATAAACCAACACTGCTTTTATTGTATGTGCAATTTAGTTTGTCTAATATTTTCCAAACTATTTTTCTTCGCTTTTCATAAATTTTATTCTGATTATCAAACCATTCATTTGTTGTTTTTAAAGCTGTAATCGCTCCTTTTTGAATGCCATAAAACATGCCTGAATCCATATTACTTTTCACTTGTAAAACAGTTTTGATATAGGTTGATTTACCAAGTAACATACCAACTCGCCAACCTGCCATATTAAAGGTTTTGCTTAAGGAGTTTAATTCGATAGCAACCTCTTTTGCTCCGTTTATAGATAAAATACTTAATGGTTTTTGATTTAAAACAAAACTATACGGATTATCATTTACCAATAATATTTGATGTTTTTTTGCAAAAGTAATTAGTTGTTTAAATAATGCTTTGGTTGCTACATTACCTGTTGGCATGTTAGGGTAATTTAGCCACATTATTTTTACTTTTTTTAAATCTAATTTTTCCAAATCTTCTATGTTTGGTAACCAATTATTTTCTTGTTTTAAATCATAAAAAACGGGTATTGCTTTCACTAATTTAGTTACGGAAGTATAGGTTGGATAACCAGGATTTGGTATTAAAACTTCATCGCCTTCATTTAAAAAAGCCATAGAAATATGCATAATTCCTTCTTTTGACCCCATTAGAGGTAAAATTTCGTTATCGGAATTTAAAGTAACCTTATAATGTGTCTTATAAAAATCTGCAATGGTATTTCTAAATTCTGGCAAACCATTATAACTTTGGTATGAATGATTTTTCTCTTCTAAAACCGCAGCATTAATTGCATTAATTACATTTTTTGGTGGCGCTAAATCTGGTGAACCAATACCTAAATTTATTATTGGTTTTCCATCTTTAATTAAAGTACTAATTTCTTTTAATTTTGTAGAGAAATAATACTCTTTTACGTCATTTAATCTATTTGATTTATTTATTATCATTTTTAGACTCTGATTTTTTTTTGATACGGATTTCGCAGATTTGTACGGATTTTTTTACTTTTACCTTTTATCCAAAACCTTTAACCCTTTTTATATTTTCCTAATATTTTTACTTCACTAACTATTCCGTTTAATTCTTGTAAAACGTTATTAAATTGTTCTTTTTCATTAAAAGTTACATCTACAAAAAATGAATATTCCCATGGGTTATCTATAATTGGTAACGATTGTATTTTAGATAAATTTAATTGATGTTTCACAAAAACCTGTAACACTTCTACTAAACTACCTTGTTGGTGTTTTGTGATAAATTTTAAAGATACTTTGTTGAAATCGATTATTTGTTTTGGTTCTTTATTTAGTATAAAAAACCGAGTGTAATTTTCTTTATTTGTCTGAATATTAGATTCTATAATTTTTAAGTTATAAATTTCTGCTGCTTTTTTACTTGCAATCGCTGCAATACCTTTTAGTTGTTTTTCTTGAATTAATCTTGCAACTTCTGCGGTATCACTTTCTTCAATTAATTTAATATGTGGTTGTTTTCTTAAAAAAACACGACATTGATTTATTGCCATAGGATGCGACCAAACTTCCTTAATATCTTTTAAAGATTGATTTTCTAACGCCATTAATTGATGCTGAATTGGTAAATATACTTCGCCAATAATATTTAGATTGTATTCATCTATTAATTTATAGTTTGCTAAAATTGCTCCAGCAATCGAGTTTTCTATTGCCATTACCAAGTAATCTACGTTATTGTTTGTTAGTAGTTTAGGCATTTCGTCAAAAGATAAACATTCGTTTAAAGTAATATTTTTACCAAAATATTGATTTGCTGTAATATGATGAAATGATCCTTTTATACCTTGTATCGCTATTTTCATATATATCCTTTAGACTATAATTTTTTAATTCCTAATTCTTTATAAAAAGAAAAAGTCTCGATTTCTCGAGACTTTTTATATTAGTTTTATTTTAAACATATAACAAATCCCTTCACTTTTTATAAAAGTAAAAGAAGTAATAATAATTGTTAAATGTGCTGTTTAATTTCATATATTCTATAACAAATCTAAACTTTATTTTTGATTACACAATAAAAATGACGTTTTTTTGATTTTAAAGACTCGCCTTTAAAAACTCACGATTCATTCTTGCTATATTTTCTAAAGAAATTCCTTTTGGACATTCTACTTCACAAGCACCTGTATTTGTACAGTTACCAAAACCTTCTACGTCCATTTGATGAACCATATTTAAAACACGATCTGTAGCTTCAACTTGACCTTGTGGTAATAATGCATATTGACTCACTTTTGCAGCTACAAATAGCATTGCGCTTGAATTTTTACAAGTAGCAACACAAGCACCACAACCAATACAAGTTGCAGCATCCATTGCTTCATCGGCAGCGTGTTTAGAAATTGGTATTGCGTTTGCATCTTGTGTGTTACCAGAAGTATTTACGCTAATAAATCCACCAGATTGTTGAATACGTTCAAAAGACATTCTGTCTACAACCAAATCTTTAATTACCGGAAATGCTGCTGCTCTAAATGGTTCAATAGTTATAGTATCGCCATCTTTAAAGCTACGCATATGTAACTGACAAGTTGTAATACCACGATCTGGACCATGTGCTTCACCATTAATATACATAGAACACATACCGCAAATTCCTTCACGACAATCGTGATCAAAAGCAACAGGTTCTTCGTCTTTTTCAACTAATTGTTCATTTAAAACATCTATCATTTCTAAAAATGACATGTGTTCTGAAATATCAGTAACTTTATAATCTACCATTTTACCTTTGGCATCTTTATTTTTTTGTCTCCAGATTTTAAGTGTAAGATTCATACTTTTTAATTAAAAGTTAAACTATTTGTTTCGATATATTTAGTATTATAATTTACATTATAACGGTTTCTTCTATTCTTATCCGCTGAACTTGTTAAATTTGATGTACTTCTTAAATTTAAAATTACTTTTATTTTCATTTCTTCAATTTCAGGATATAAATTTAAAAAATAAGGTATTGTTACTTCAAACTTTTTTTCAGCATTTTTCTTTGCTTTACTTCTTTGTTTAATTTTCACATCTTTTGCTTCAATAAAGTAAAATTCATCTTTAAAAATAATTATCCAATCGCATTTTTTCAAATTTTTATTAGTCATTAAGCATTCATCATTTTGAAAAAAATCGACATTAATATTAGATTTATTTATAATATTTAAATTCCATTTTTCGTCTACTTTACAAAATAATGGTTTGTTATTTATATCGTCATCATAAATATAATAATCTCCTTTTTTTAAAGGATAATGACATTTTGTATCTAATTTTTCAATCATCTAATATCTAATAGGTTTTCAAATTCATCATTCATATCATCAGACACTTCATCGATAATATTATCACTTATTAATCCTGTTTTTTTGTCGATTATGCTTTTTGCTTTTCCGTTTTTTAGTTGATAACAACTAATGTCATCTACATTTAACCAATATTCTTCTTTTATTATTTTTTTAGTTGCTTTTTTATTTAATTGTCCTTTTTTATATGCCATTAAATAATCATTAATAGCAGATAAAAAATATGGTGAATGTGTAGGGATAATAAATGAATGTCCATTTTCATTAACATTTTTAATAAAAAATGCCATTAATTTTTTTTGAGTACTTGGAAAAAGATTTATTTCTGGTTCTTCTACTATAAAAGTTCGTTTTCTTTTTTCAATTCCAGTGTAGTATTTAATTCCTAAAACTATTGGTATAGACGATTGATAACCACTTGCTCCATTAGACAAATTATAAAATGACAATTCATCATTTTTTCTAGTTAAACCTTTACCATTTTCATTTTTATAATGGATTTCTAAATGTTCTATTTCTGTTTCAGTTTTATATTTATCAGCAATATTGTATAAACTTGCTAATTGTCCATATAAAGTATCAGAATAATTAGGAGATTTACCCAAAGAAAAAATAGACTGTAGACCTCTTTCGGTAGGAAAATAAAAAGGGTTGTTCATTACACTTTTTACATTTAACCTAAAAAAATTCTCCGAAGGATGCCAATTTGGATCTAATAAATAAGTTTGTTTTGGTTTAATATCTTCTAATTCGCTAAGTAATTTTTTAAATTTTTTGGATTTCTCTATGATTTCACAATACGATACAGGTATTTTTTTTGTTATATATTTTTCGTTATCATCTAAACCAACATTAAATGATTCTAACTTAGTTGAAACTTCAATTGTATAATCCTTACTTTTGTAAAAAATATATGTATTTTCTTTTTTATAACTTGCAATTCCCCAATCAAATAATCCTTGATAAAAAGCACTTTCTCTTCTGCCTACACTTCCTTGAGGAACTAGGTTATAATCAACTATATAAGAAAAATACCTACAAACAGCCAAAACCTTAGCAATAGTACTTTTACCAGTTGCTTGTTCACCAATAAGTATATTAATCTTTTTTAAATCAAGTTTAATATCCTTAATTGGACCAAAGTTTTTTATGATTAATGTTTCTTTATTTTCCTTACTCATTTAATATATACTTTGTGAAAAGGTTATATAAAATATATCATAAGTAAAGACGTTTTGCAAAACGTCTTTACTTATAACTCCTAGTCTTCAACTCAATATCTTTAAATTCTAATTCTTCTTTGTGTAAAATTGCATCACTTGGTTCGCCTTTATATTCCCAAGCAGCCACGTATTTGTAATTTTCATCATCTCTTAATGCTTCTCCTTTTTGTGGACCATCTGTTTCTACAGATTCATCTCTAAAATGTCCGCCACAAGATTCGTTACGGTTTAAAGCATCTTTTGCAAATAATTCTCCTAATTCTAAGAAATCTGCAACTCTACCTGCTTTTTCTAATTCTTGATTAAATTCGTTTAATGATCCTGGTACTTTTACGTTTTTCCAGAAATCTTCTCGTATCTCTTTAATTTCAGTAATAGCTTCTTTTAAATGTTTTTCATTTCTTGCCATACCTACTTTATCCCACATTACTTTCCCTAATTTTTTATGGAAATAATCAACAGAATGTGTTCCTTTATTATTAATGAAAAAATCTAAACGTTCTTTCACTTCTTTTTCTGCTTGTTCAAATTCTGTAGAATCTGTAGAAATTGTTCCTGTTCTAATATCATCCGATAAATAATCGCCAATAGTATAAGGTAATACAAAATAACCATCGGCTAAACCTTGCATTAATGCAGATGCACCAAGTCTGTTTGCTCCGTGATCTGAAAAATTTGCTTCACCAATACAATACAAACCTTCTACAGTTGTCATTAAATTATAATCTACCCAAACGCCACCCATTGTATAATGTGTTGCAGGATAAATCATCATTGGTGTTTCATACGGATTTTCAGCAATAATTTTTTCATACATTTGGAATAAATTCCCGTACTTTTCTTCAATAATTGCTTGTCCTAATTTTATAATTTCCGCTTTGGAAGGATTAGAAATATTATGAATTTTTGCTTGTTCATTACCATATCTTACAAAGGCAGAAGCAAAGTCTAAATAAACTGCTTCGCCAGTTGCATTCACACCAAAACCAGCATCGCAACGTTCTTTTGCTGCTCTAGAAGCAACATCACGTGGCACTAAATTACCAAATGCAGGATAACGTCTTTCTAAATAATAATCTCTATTTTCTTCAGCAATTTCGGTAGGTTTTAATTTACCTTGTTGAATTGCTTTTGCATCTTCTATTCTTGCTGGCACCCAAATTCTTCCGTCATTACGTAAAGATTCAGACATTAAAGTCAATTTAGACTGATAATCACCTGATCTTGGAATACAAGTTGGGTGAATTTGTGTATAACAAGGGTTTGCGAAAAATGCACCTTTTTTATGAATTTTCCAAGCGGCAGTTGCGTTTGAACCCATTGCGTTGGTTGATAAAAAGTAAACATTTCCATAACCACCAGTTGCAATTACTACTGCATGTGCCGAGTGTCTTTCTATTTCGCCAGTAATTAAATTACGTGCAATAATACCTCTTGCTTTTCCGTCAACTTTTACAACATCTAACATTTCATGTCTGTTGTGCATGGTAATTTTACCACGAGCAATTTGTCTATTCATTGCTGAATATGCTCCTAAAAGAAGTTGTTGACCAGTTTGTCCTTTTGCGTAAAATGTTCTAGAAACTAAAACACCACCAAAAGATCGATTGTCTAATAAACCACCATAATCTCTCGCAAACGGAACACCTTGTGCAACACATTGATCTATAATATTACCTGAAACTTCAGCTAAACGATATACATTTGCTTCACGTGAACGATAATCGCCACCTTTTACGGTATCATAAAATAAACGATAGTTAGAATCACCATCGCCCATATAATTTTTTGCAGCATTAATTCCGCCTTGTGCAGCAATTGAATGTGCTCTACGTGGCGAATCTTGATAACAAAACGCTTTTACATTATAACCTAATTCGGCTAAAGTTGCAGCAGCAGAACCGCCAGCTAAACCTGTACCAATAACAATAATATCAATATTACGTTTGTTTGCAGGATTTACTAAATCAATTTTATTTTTATAATTCGTCCATAAATCAGCAATAGAATCACCTTTAGGAACTTTTGAATCTAGTTTCATATGTTTAAATTTTCACGCAGATTTTACAGATTGCGCAGATTCTTATTTGTTATTTTTTAATGATTGAAATGATGAAAAAGTGCAATTACTATAAATCCTAACGGAATTAGTATTGCATATAATTTACCAAATATTTTCATACCATTTGTGTATTTATTATTCGCTCCCATAGATTGAAAAGCAGAATTAAAACCATGTAATAAATGTAAGGATAAAAACACAAAACCTATTACATATAAAACAACTCGCCAAATTTCTTCAAATTTTTCTTGTAATTCATGGTAGTATCTTAAACCAGAAATCCCTTCATGTGTACCTGACCAATCGCCTTGAATAAATTTTGTATTTATTTCTGGAAACCAAAAATCTATAAAGTGAATAACAATAAAAATTAAGATAAATAGACCGCTATAAATCATGTTTCTGCTCATCCAAGTAGAATTGGCAGCACCATTATTTTTATAATATTTTACACCTTGTGCTTTTTTATTTTTAATTTCTAGGATAAAACCCATTATAAAATGAAAGACAACACCAATTATTAATATAGGTTGAATGGCGTATTGTACAATAGGGTTTGTACCCATAAAATGGGAAATTTCATTAAAAGTTTTACCGTTGTTAGGTAAAAGTGAAGTCATGTTTATAGCAAAATGTTGCAATAAAAATAACATTAGGAATAAAGCCGAAAGTGCCATAGCAAACTTTCTAGCAAGTGATGAAGATAAAATACTCATTATTTTGATTTAAAAATGTAGGTAACAAAAGTAACATTTTATATTGTACTGAAAAAATGATTTATGTCATACTTAATTATTAAGAATGGATATAAATAAAATTAAGAGGCATAATTTAACTAACATTTTAAGGTGTTATAATGCCATCTTGGTTTTTATTTTTTTTAATATTTACTAAGACTTCATGTAATGTTTCGGCTGCTAAACCATGCAAAACCAAATTATAAGCAGCATTATAAGTTGTTGCAGGAACCATAGGATGTTTATTATTTACTAGACCTAAATGACTTGGCGTTCCTAAAATTTGTGCAGTATAAATTGAAATTGTTTCGTCTAATTGTAAAGAATTAGATGCTCTTACAAAATCATTTGAAGTTAAAAAAAGTTGATAATATGGTGTAAAAAGTTCAATGGCAGACCTTAAATCTAATACATTTGTCCATTTATTTGGAAAATCGATATGATCAAACTGATCTTCGGTTATCATACTTAAATTTAGGGTTTCGACTTTTTTAATAATTGTATTTTTATTTGCTAATTCTCTGTTTAAATTAATAACAAAATTGTACAAATTTAAATCGTGATTTAAAAATAAGTTATCTTTTACGTCATTAAAGTTTTTTGGTCTTAACGGATTTGTTTCTACTTGCACACCTTCTATATTGTTAGCAATAAATTCTACTATTTCGGTACCAATATGAAAATGTCTAAAGATTAATAAATTTGCATTATTACTAACAAACTTTTTTAAACCCCATGCTAAAATTTTGTGTAGCGTTTTTGGTGCATTGATTATCTTTGGAAAAAAGAACTTAAATAAATGAATAAAAAACATCAAAACTTTAGAAAAAAACATAATTAATGGCAGTAAATATTTGACCGATTTGGAGTCATTATCTAACATTAATGCTTTTTTAGTAGCGTTATTTAAAGGAATACTTGTATCTAAATATAATGCTAACCAAGGATTTGGATCTCTGCTATCATGTGTAGAAACATCAAATATTTTATTTTTCATTTTCATTTTCATATTTATTTTATGATTAATTTCTTCCGCTAAAGCGAAAAAAAGTCAATATTAAATTAATAATTCCCTAATTCTTCTAACTGCATCTGATAAAGTCTTGCGGTAACTTTTGCTGTTTTAACAATACGTTTTGCTAAATTTATATCCATTAACGGATGATTTATAGCTTTTTCTAAGTTGTGAAAATGACTTTCGTCAGCAACACCATGATACGTAAAAAAGGAAACTTGATCGGCATTTAAATTTAGCTGCTCTTTAATCATATTTCCCCAAAATGCTGCTAATCTTTTGCCAATACCTTCAATAATAAACATAGAACCTAATAAATTTATTGGGTTTGGTTTACTTGCTTCTTGAAACATAAATGAAGTAAGCGCAACCGAACCAATATTTTTTTTGCCGTTTTGAATAACGGATTTTGGTTCGCCAAGATTTTCGAAATTTGCTTCTAACATTTGGTAATCTTTATGTTCTGCTGCGGTGTGTTTAATAAAGGCAGAACGTAATTCAAAAATTTCAATATCGATGTTCGATGCTGCTCTAGAGATCCAAAGTGAACCATCTATTACTTGTTGTCTTAAATCGCAAAGCAATAATTTATAATCTTCTAAACTTAGTTTGCCATCATGTATTTTTGTTACAATTGGTATTTTTAAAAGATTGGTTTCAAAATTTATCCAAACTTTGGTAAGATTTCTAATTAGCCATTCTGACACTTCTGTTTTGTCTAAAATTAATTCTGGTGCTTCTATTTTTCTTATCGGAAATTTATTTTTGGAAGGTTTATTATTTCCAACAACAGTTAATTTCATAAAGGAAGTAATAAATCGACCACTTTCTGGAACCATACATAAAATGGTGTCGTTTGGTTTTAATTTACCAGAATACATAAGTTCTTCTAACATTATAAAAATGGAGGCAGAACCTGTATTTCCTTTAGTTGTTAGATTGCTAAACCATTTTTCATCTGGAATTTCGCCACCACCTTTTATCATTAATTCTTTAATTGGTTCTTTAAAAAATTCAGTAGAATAATGACAGCATAACCAATCGATTTCTTTCACATTAATCAATCCTTTATCAATTAATTCAAAATAGTGATTAACACCTGTTTTTATAACTTGATTTAATAATTTTACATCTTGTTTTAAGTTAAAAGCACCATCTTTTGAAGCCAAATCTTGGTTTGGATAATCTAACCAAAATGGACCTTTATTACTTTTATTATCCTTTTTACCATTATACATACATAACGGAAATTTATGCGCATGCGATTCTATTTCTATCCATTCAATTTTTAGAGAAAGTCCTTTGTCATTTTTTTTATTTTCTAAGACAAAAGCTCCAGCACCATCCGAAAGCATCCATCTTAAAAACTCGGTATCAAAAGGAATCGATTTTTGTTCTTGTGCATCAAAACGTGATGCTTTAAATAATCTACTTGCAAATTCGCTACCAACACAAACTGCATTTTGTTTTTCATCACTTTTTATTTGAACAAAAGCATTTTTTAAAGCCATCATTCCGCTTGCACAAACACTTTGAAAACTGGCAACTTCGCATTTATCAAAGTCTAATTCTGCATGAACCATACTTGCAAAACCTGGTATTAATAAATCGCCTTGTGTGGTACCTGTAGATAAAAGTTGCACATCTTTTGCTTTTAGTGTACTTTTTTTAATTGCTTGTTCTACTGCATTTTTTGCTAATTCTGCATTAGAATGTGTGCTTTCTTGTTTTTTATTAATTGCAAAGTATCTTTTTTTAATTCCGTTTTGTTTTAAAATACGGTTTTTTAAACCACTTTTTTTACCATTAATCTTCCCTAAAAAATCTTCCATATTATCATTAGAAATCGCTTTGTTTGGTAAAAAAATACCCGAACTGGTAATGTAAACATCTTTCATAATTAATTATTTTTTTTTGATTAATTTAATTAACCAAACGTATAGATGATCTAGTTTATTTAAAGCAAAAGCATAATTTTTTCTTAAATTATAATGATGTTGATTATGTTGCGTTGCTATTAATTGCCATTTTTTTCCGTTACCGAAACGATAATTGCAATGCGCAGAGAAGTTTATTAAAATACTTATAAAAGGATAAATAAATATTGCCAAAGGAGCGAAAGCAAAAAACGGAATAATTGTAATCGGAACCGTACTTAGTAACAGCGCTTCTAACCAATGAAAACTGAAAACGGAATAAACAGTTGTTATTTTTGATTTATGATGAACACGATGTACATTTTTCATAAAAAACGGTATATGCATTATTCGATGTATAATAAAGAAATGAATTTCGTTCCAGAAAATTAATACAATTAAACCAATAAAAATAGAACTCGTTGTGTTTGGAAGCATGATGATTTTTCCATTTCGAAATAAATATATTATAGGAAGAATGGAAAAACCAAAAATAAATATTGATTTTAATGAATGATAAATTTCAAAACGAATTTGTTTTTTTGATACTTCTTTTTTAACCATTTTATGAATTATATTTTTATGATTTAAATAATTACTTATTCTTAAAAAAACCTGTCCAACACCAAAATATAAAATTAAAAAGTATAAAAAAGTTAATAAATACAAACTTAAATAACTGTATTTAAAGAGAATGTTATTTATAAGTTCTTGTATCATTACACAAATGTATACTATTTGTTAAAAGAAACTCTATTAAAATTAAAATGATGTAATAAATAATTTTAACTGTTCTTCAATTCCATTTTTCGTTTTAATATTTCCTTAAATGATAATTATTTTGTTTCTTTTTCATGCGTTTTGATAGAAAAAACAAGTTAAAATAAGCAACTACAATAGATGTTTTATGATTAAAGTAAAACCAAATAACATTGGTAATATGTTTTAGATAAAATAAACAGATTAAACTGGGCAATTAACAATTCACCTTTCAAAAAGTACAATTCGGTATATTTTAGTTTTTTAAAAGTCACTTTGTGTTATATCTTTGTACAAAATTATAACAATGAACTTACTTTTAAAAAATCAAATCACCAAAAACGAAGTCCTTCAAAAAACAGGATATATTTTACTTTATTATATCATTGCTGTTGCTTTGCGATATTATATTTTACATGTAAAACCTGATTTTTTTATTAATGCAAATTTATTTATTCAAATTTTATTAGAAGGAATTGGTCCATTATTTGGCGGATTATTACTTATAAAAGTATTTAAAAGGAAAAATGAATTGAGTCTATTTTCAATTGGTGTTTGGAAAACCATTATTGTTTTTTTAGTTCCTGTTGTGTTATTTACTTTGGTAGGCATTTTAAATATTGGACAACCTTATTATATTTTAGGGCCAAAAATTATTATTGGCGCTATAATATATGGTTTATTCGAAGAATATGGTTGGCGTGGTTATTTACAAAGTGAATTATCGTTTTTAAAAAATTTCCCTAAGTATTTTATTATAAGTGTACTTTGGTTTGCTTGGCATTTAAACTTTAGTTTAAGTTTGGATAATTTAATATTTTTCGGGTTTTGCCTACTTGGTAGTATTGGTATTGGTGGAGTTGCTACAAAAACTAAATCTTTAATTTTGGTGGCTTTATTTCACTCATTTTTTAATTTGTTTTATATCACTAGAGTTTTGGAAGGCATAACAACAATGCAAAAAATTGTTATTCTAGTTATTAGTATTGTTGCTATTATTTACGTGATGTTTCTTGATGGTAGAAAAAAACGATTAATTGAAAAAAATAAAATTACAATATAAATCTATTTATTTGTTGCGATTTTAAATTATAGATATCCGTAAATCTATCGTATCTTTTGCGTCTAACAAAAGTATATGTATTCAAAAAAAGTAACTTTTAAAAACAAACAAGGTCAAGTTTTAACAGGCGAAATTGATTTGCCAATAGATAAAAAACCATTGAGTTATGCTTTATTTGCTCACTTTTTTACAGGTAATAAAAATTTTACTGCTGTGCGAAATATTTCAAGAGCTTTAACTCAAAATCAAATTGCAGTAATGCGTTTTGATTTTACTGGTTTAGGTAAAAGTGAAGGTAAGTTTGAAGATACAAATTTCACAAGTAATATAGATGATTTGATTTCCGCAGCAAAATATCTAACCGAAAACCATCAAGCACCAAAAATTATGATTGGTCATTCTCTTGGTGGAGCAGCAGCAATTTTTGCAGCCGAAGCAATAGATTCTATAGAGACTGTTGCTACAATTGCAGCGCCATCAAGTCCAAGTCATGTTGAACATTTATTTGACGAACATATTGATAAAATAGAATTAGATGGTGAAGCAACATTTGATATTGCGGGAAGACAATTCACTATTAAAAAGCAATTTTTAGATGATATTCATGAAAAAAATCTTCCGAAAATTTTAAAAGATTTACGCAAACCAATTTTGGTTTTTCATTCGCCTCAAGATAAAATTGTAGGAGTTAAAAATGCAAGAGAAATTTATAGTGCAGCACATCATCCTAAAAGTTTTATTTCGCTTGATGGTGCAAATCATTTGTTAACCAATAAAGAAGACTCTTTTTATGTTGGTAAAGTTATAGGCTCTTGGGCAAATAGATATGTTAATCACGACAAAAAAGAAGAATTATCCACAGACAAATCGGTTGTTGTTCGTATTGGTAGAGAAAAATATACTACAGAAATTGCAGCAAGAAATCACGCTATTTTAGTTGATGAACCTAAAAAATATAAAGGTAAAGATGCAGGAATGACACCTTACGAATTACTATTAGCAAGTTTAGGTTCATGTACTGCAATTACCTTAAGAATGTATGCAGATAGAAAAGAATGGGATTTACGTGAAGTGAAAGTGCATTTAGAACATTTTAAACAACATGCAAAAGATTGTAATTCTTGTTCTAAATCTGATAATAAAATTGATAAATTTGTACGTGAAATAAAATTAAAAGGAAATCTAACCGAAGAGCAAAAACAACGCTTATTACAAATTGCAAACCGTTGTCCTGTTCATAGAACTTTAGAAAATACTATTAAAATTGAAACGAAATTACGAGAATAATTAGCACACAGAACTCACAAATTCCACAGAGAAAGTATTTGAGTTCTACGTGAAAATATAAAATAAATCAACATTAATAATAACTAGTCTATAGTTAAATAACAAATTAATTCCTTCCCTTTGGGAAGGTTAGGATGGGATGAAAATAATAATATTATCTGTTAGTGAAAACATCTATTCAACCGAAAGATTAGTTGCAGAGGCAGAATATCGCGGTCACCAAGTTAGTGTAGTAAATCACACAAAATGTTCTGTGTTAATTGGCAAATCAAAACCTCAAATAATGTTTGAAGGTAGAGATATTATTGACGATGCTGACGTGATAATACCTCGAATTGGTTCTTCGGTTTTTAGGCATGGTGCAGCAGTTGTTAAAGAATTTGAAATGAATGGCGTTTTTAGTACTGCAACTGCTTTAGGAATTGCTCGTTCTCAAAACAAAGTGCGTACTTTACAGATAATGAATCGTAAAAATGTACCGATTCCGAAAACTGTTTTTTCTATAAATCCAGATGATATTGAACAGCAAATCGAATTACTTGGTGGCGCACCAGTTATCATAAAATTACAAGAAGGAACACATGGTTTAGGTGTTATATTAGCAGATTCTAAAAAATCTGCAAAGTCTATTATTGATACTTTCATTAATATGGACACAAGTATTATGTTACAAGAATTTGTGAAAGAATCTAATGGCGAAGATATTAGAGCAATTGTCGCTGGTGGAAAAGTAATTGCATCTATGAAAAGAATTGGTGCCGAAGGTGATTTTAGATCAAACATTCATCGTGGTGGAACAGGCGAAAAAGTAGAATTAACCAATAAAGAAAAAAGAACTGTTTTAAGAGCAGCACGTTTTTTAAGTCTGCCTATTTGTGGTGTAGATTTAATTAGATCCAAAAGAGGTTCATTATTAATAGAAGTAAATTCAACGCCTGGTTTACAAGGTATCGAAGCATATACTAAAATAAATGTAGCCGAAGAAATTATAAAATTTATTGAAAAAAACAAACACTTTAAATATTAAAAACAAGAATGTTTACAAAAAATTTTAAAAATGAAGTAGTAGAAATCCGAGGTCATAAAATAGGTTTAGGAGAAAATAAACTCATAAAAATACCTGTAGATAGATTGCCAACAGGTACATTAATCGAAATTCCTGTCTATATTTTTAATGGTAAAGAAGCAGGTCCAACTATTTTGTTACAAGGCGGTTTGCATGGCGATGAGGTGAATAGTATTGAAATGATTAGAAGAATGTTAATTGATAAATCCTACAAAATTAATCGTGGTTGTGTGATTGTTGTTCCGTTATTAAATGTTTTTGGATTTTTAAATTTATCACGTGATATGCATGGTAAAGATGTTAACCGAAGTTTTCCTGGTTCTAAAAAAGGTTCTTTGGCAAGAAGAGTTGCGTATTATCACATGAGAGATTTAGTTGGGAATATCGATTTCGGAATCGATTTTCATACTGGTGGAGAACAGCGTTCAAACTTCTCACAAATTAGATATACAGCAACCGATGTTAGAGCACAAGAATTGGCAGAAATATTTAATGCTCCGTATATGTTTGCTTCAAGTCTAATCCCTAATTCTTTTAGAAATGAGTGTTATAATAATAATATTCCTATTTTAGTTTTTGAAGGTGGCGAATCCTTAAGGTTAGATGAAGATTCCATAGAAAAAGGTATTAACGGAACGCTAAATATACTCAAACACTTTAAAATGATTAGTGATAAAATTATTATTCCAGTAATGGGAAAAAGTATTCTAATTAAAAAACGAAAATGGATTAGAGCAGATATTGCAGGTCTTTTTAGTATTAAAATTAAAAACGGAAATAAAGTAAGTAAAGGAGAATTATTAGGTAATATTATGGATACGTATGGCGAAACAAAATTAGAAGTTTTAGCGCCAAAAAATGGTTATATTATTGCCGTAAATAATTTTCCTATTGTAAATATGGGTGATGCTTTATTTCATATTGGCAGTTAATTATTTTGTGTTAAAATCATTCATGGTTCTAGCAATACCAACAGTTCCAAATGCTTTAATTGAAGTATGTATTTTTTCTATTTTAGTAGGTATTATTTTTAATTCAGTATCTGTCCAATTACCTAAAACATAATCTACTTGTCTGCCTTTTGAAAATTTATCACCTACGCCAAAACGTAATCTTGCGTACTGTTGTGTATTTAATTGTGCATTTATATCTTTTAAACCATTGTGTCCGCCAGCGCTTCCTTTAGGTTTTAATCGTAAAGATTCAAATGGTATATTTAAATCATCGCAAATAATTAAGATGTTTTCTAAAGCTATTTTTTCTTTAGTCATCCAATATTTTACTGCTTTGCCACTTAGGTTCATATAGGTATTTGGTTTTAGTAAAATAAAAGTTCTTCCTTTAAATCTAAATTTGGCAAGATCACCTAATTTTTGAGTTGTAAAGGTTACTTCTTCTTTTTGAGCGATTTCATTTAAAATTTTAAACCCAATATTGTGTCTGGTATTTTTATATTTATCGCCAATATTTCCTAAACCAACTATTAAGAATTTTTTCATAGTGTCTTCTTCTATCTTATTATTTTTGAAAATGTTTTTAATAAACGAAAGTATATTCATTTTACAAATATAAGGAACAAAAAAAACCCTCCAAAAAATGAAGGGTTTAAATATTATTCAAGTACTAAATTATTCAGCACCTTCTTCTTCTTTAGTTTCTCCTTCAGTACCTTCTCCTTCTGCACCTTCTTCTGCTTCTTCTTCTACAACAGCAGCACGAGACATTCTAACTTGTACAACCACCATAGCATCTGGATGTAAAAATTCAAACTTCTCACTTTCTAATTCATTTAAAAACAGTCTGTCACCAATTTTTAAATTAGATATATCCGCTGTAATTTCATCTGGTAAATTCATTGGTAAAGCTTTTACCTTTAATTTACGATTGGTAAATCTTAAATTTCCACCATTCATTACACCTGGTGCATTACCAAGTAATCTCACAGGAATATTCATAGTTACTTCTTTATCATCAAATAATTGATAAAAATCTATATGTAAGATTCTGTCAGATACAGGATGAAATTGAATATCTTGTAAAATAGTATTGATTTTTGTACCATCTAAATCGATAGTTGCTGTATATACATTTGGTGTATATACTAATGGTCTAAATGCTTTTTCCTCTGCGGAGAAATGGATAGTGTCGCCACCGCCATAAATTACGCAAGGTACTTTTTCAGCATTACGTAAGGCTTTTGTTTCTTTTTTACCTACGCTTTCTCTTTTGGTTCCTTTAATAGTAATAGATTGCATTCTGTATTTTTTTACATTAAAAATTGATTACTGATAGATGTGTTCTCGTGAACTTTCTTCATCACATCGGCAAATAATGGGGCGCAAGATACTGTTTTTATTTTAGAACAATCGTGATTTTTAGGAATAGTATCGGTAACTATTAATTCTAATAATTTAGAATTGTTTATACGTTCAATTGCTTTGCCTGAAAGTATGGCGTGTGTGGTGATTGCTCGTACACTTAAAGCGCCTTTTTCCATCATAATATCTGCTGCTTTTGTTAATGTTCCTGCAGTGTCAACCATATCATCTACAATGATTACATGTCGACCTGTTACGTCGCCAATTAATTCCATATGAGAAATTACGTTGGCTTTTTCGCGTTGTTTGTAACAGATTACAACTTCGCTATTTAAAAATTTAGAATAGGCATACGCACGTTTTGAACCGCCCATATCTGGTGAAGCGATTGTAATATTATCTAAATTTAAACTTTCAATATATGGTAAAAATACAGTTGATGCATATAAGTGATCTACCGGTTTTTCGAAAAACCCTTGAATCTGGTCTGCGTGTAAATCCATTGTAATAATTCTAGTAGCACCTGCGGTTTGTAACATTTTCGCAACTAATTTTGCTGCAATTGGCACTCTAGGTTTGTCTTTTCGATCTTGTCTTGCCCAACCAAAATAAGGTATTACAGCTGTAATGTGTCTTGCAGATGCCCGTTTTGCTGCATCAATCATTAAAAGCATTTCCATTAAATTGTCGCTATTTGGCATGGTCGAACCTATAATAAAAACTCTTCGTCCACGGATGGTTTCATCATAAGAAACTTGAAATTCGCCATCACTAAAATTTATTCTTTTAGAATCCCCTAATTTTTGCCCGTAAGCTTCTGCGATTTTTTTTCCTAATTCATTGCTTTCCGAGCAAGAAAACAGTTTCGGTTTTAATAGATTTGTTGTCATCTGTTTATTTTAGTTATGTAGTATTTGGCAAAAATAAATATAAGTATAAGTTAAATTGTTTTATTTTGATTTTACTTATTAACTATATTCTTATCTATTTGTTAGCTTAAATTAAAAATGAAAAAAAAATAGTTAAAACAATGTCAATTTTATAGATTTGCATTCTTAATTTTAGGTTAGCTTAATTTTATTGGTAATGCTCAAGTGGCGGAATTGGTAGACGCGCTGGATTCAAAATCCAGTTTTTTCGGAAGTGCGGGTTCGATTCCCGCCTTGAGTACTTTTTAAAACCTCAACTATTTAATTTTAAATACGTTGAGGTTTTTTTAGGTTCTAGTTTATAATTGGTATTATTTTCATATATTTGAGAATGAAATTATTAGAAATTAAAACATACTTACTTATATCTAAAAAACCAACCAAATTAAAAAGAAATCGAATTATCGAAATTTTTGATGACGTAGAAAATTTCAAATATTATCATAATAGAAAACAAAATTTGAATAATATTGAAGATTTAATGATGGATTAATATAATTAACCCTTGAAGGGTTGTAAAACATAAATATGTGCACAGTAACCTACATACCAATAAACGAAACCGATTTTATATTAACCTCAAGTAGAGATGTCCCTTTTGCAAGAGAAAAGGCATTATACCCAAAAAAGTATGAAGAAGATAGTGTAGAAATCACGTATCCAAAAGATGGTAGAGCAAGTGGTACTTGGATTGGTTATAGTTCTAAAAACCGATTAATTTGTTTATTAAACGGCGGATTTGAAAATCATAGTTCTGAAAAAACGTATCGAAAAAGTAGAGGAGTCATTGTAAAAGATTTGTTGAAAGAAACGGATATTTTTGCCGCTTTAAGCGAAATAAATTTAAATAACATTGAACCTTTTACACTAGCTATTGTAGATTGGAATAACGAATTACAATTAATAGAATTAGTTTGGGATGGAAAACAAAAACACATCAAAAAATTAGATCAAGAAAAGCATATTTGGTCATCTTCTACTTTGTACGATGAAAAAATGAAGCAATTGCGAAAAAATTGGTTTGCAGATTGGAAATTAGAAAATAAACAAACAGATATTTTAGATTTTCATCACAATGCAGGAATTAATGATTGTAATGTAGATGTAATTATGAAACGTGAAAAAGTTGGTACAGTTAGTATTACGCAAGTAATCAAAACGAACAATGAGATTGCTATGAATTACGAAGAAATTATATAAGAAATGCTAAAAACATTACTAGCACACTACCGATTATTGATAAAAAGAAATAAGTCATATTTAATAAAATAAATTTAAAAAATGTTTTCCACTTACTTTGTTTGTAATATTTTCTTAAAGCGATATAAAGGTAAATAAGAAATAAAAGAAATGAAATACCAAAGAAAATATCTGAATTAAAAATTCTATCTAGAATTATACTTAATAATAAATTTAGAAAAAATACGGTTTGTATATGAAAAATAAAAATTAAATGCTCCGTGTAATTTATCTTTCTTCTTATATAAAATAATTTCATAAAGAGCGCAAAAACAGGAAGCATAAAAAATAACACTATAGGAATTTTAGAAATAAAATCACTTAAATAAGCATCTTTAGAATCATTATTTTCTAATAAAGATCTAAATTCTTTTGCTTTCTTAAACCAAAATACATTTGTTGTAGTCCTTTTGTAACCTAAAGAATCTAATGCTTTGCCAACATTTTTTGTTTTACAATTTGTAAAGGTCTTTAGTTTGTTGAAAAATGACTCATGACCTAATCTTTTGAGTATTTGTTTGCCAGTATTCATTTTTGAGTAATCACTTATTTTATAATCTATTTCATTTAATAATAATTTATCATCTAAGTTATTTAGATATACCATTTTAAAATTTTGATAATTTTTCAAACTATCTCCTAAAAAATCATTTTTTTTAAACTCTGAATAAAAAAGAGGGACATTATCTTTAATTAAATTATTTATAATTTTATCTTTTTCAATAGTTGTAAGTAAACTATCGGTTACTGTTTCTTTAAATTTAGAATGATTAAATAAACTATCCGAATTTTGTATAATCCTATTTCTTAATTTTGGTTTATTTTTAATTGTATCGGAATTCTTATCTGAATACTTGAATTTAAGTAAACCAAGATCAATATTAAATTCTAAATCATCTTTTACTTTTTTAAGATCTTTTTTTGTTTTATTTAATAAAGAATCTTTCTGTTTTTCTATAGGATTTTCCGATTCGTACTTATTAGCAATATCTTTATAACTATCTATAGAACTAAAAATACCAGTAATTAAAAAGAAAATAATACTAGTGTGTAAATACAGTTGAAACGGATTTACATACTTCATTCTATGCCCATAAACATATTCATTAGTAACTTTACCAGGTTTAAATAATAGAGGAACAATCGTGTTTAATGTTCGTGTATCGAAAGAGAAAAATCCAGAAAGAAACTCAGTTAAATATTGTTTTATACTTAATGGTTGTAGGTCATTTACCTGTCCGCAATTAGAACAAAAGTTATCACGATTAGAAATTGGTTGCTGGCAATTAAGACATTCAACACCTCTTTTATTTCCGTCAAATCTTGTGTTTGATTTCATTTTAAATGGAAAACTAAGTCACTAAACTACAACTATTTTTCTGTTAATTCAAAATAGCAGGAATCATTAACTGAAAAGAAGGAATAAAAACCTTAAACTTTTTAGTGGTTGTAAAATTAATCATTTTATAAAAGCCACACATCGATCCAATTGGAGAACTCAGTAAACAAAACGAACTATATTTATGTTGTTCTTTTGGTGCTAATATTGGTTTTTGACCAATAACACCTTCGCCTTTAACAATTTCTGTTTCGTTAAGAGAATCGAATATTTGCCATTTTCTACTAATTAACTGAACCGAATCATTACTTTGGTTTTCAATAACAACTTCATAACTAAACAAATAATTTAGTCGATAATTTTGATAGCGAGTACCTTCAAAATTTGTTTTGACTGAAATTTTAATTCCGTTTGTTATTTGCTGAACCATTGTAAATACTGATTAATAGTGCTACACAAAGGTAACTTTTATTTTTAAAAATTACTCGTAAATACTAAAAATCTACCTAAATCCCATTACATTTGCAAAATATGAGTCAAAAACAACGTTATTTTTATATTATTCGCATGCAATTTTTGGGTTTCCGTTTTCACGGATGGCAAAAACAAAAGGATCAAAAAACTTTACAAGGTCATGTAGAGAAAACACTAAAATTTGTTTTAGGTGCAGGAAAAGCAAAAGTTTTAGGTTCGGGTAGAACCGATGCAAAAGTGTCTGCAAATGATTTTCCGATGGAATTATTTATTTATGAAGAAATAACAGATTTAGATAATTTTTTAATTGAATTTAACAATAATTTGCCAGCAGATATTAAAGCACTTTCAGTTATCGAAACAAACGATAAATTCAATATAATTCAAAATTCAAAAGTGAAAGAATATTTGTATTTTTTCTCTTTTGGCACTAAAAATCATCCGTTTTCAGCGCCTTTAATTACTTGTTTTCATGAACATTTAGATTTAGAATTAATGAAAAAAGGTGCACAATTATTTCAAGGCGAACATTGGTACAAACATTATTGCACCAAACCAACCGAATTTGCTAATTACAATAGAGAAATTACAGTAAGTGAAATTGTAGTAAATGACATTTATACCGCTAATTTTTTCCCTGAAAAGTCGTATGTTTATCGTGTTAAAAGTAGAGGCTTTTTACGAAATCAAATCCGTTTAATTATGGGAACACTTTTTAGATTAGGGCAAGGAGAAGTAGATTTAGAATTTATTAAAAAATCATTAATCGAACATAATATAGACAGACCTTTACCTTTTGTTGCTCCAGCATCTGGTTTAATTTTGAATAATGTGGAGTTTATTTAAAATGACTTTAGACGAAAAGACTTTAGACTAAATTGATAAATAGTATAAGATAATTAAAATAAAAATTCGCAAAATCTGTGAAAATCTGCGTAATCTGCGAGATCAGTGGGAAAAACAAAAATATAATGACAAAAGAAGAAACCTTAAAAGATAAATGGCAAGCTATACAAACAAAATTATCTAATCAGTTTGCTGATGGCGAAACTTTAAATGTAGATTCAATTACCTATTTAATTGGCGTACAAGAATTAGGTCAAGGAGCAAGAAAGTTCAAAAAAGATGAGAAAGTTGCCTTAATGCACATTGCTGTTTGTAGATTGTTAGAACCTTTTGGTTATTATGAATTCGAATATTATGATGAAGATAAATGGCCACATTATAAATCTATTAAAGAATTGCCATTTCTAAAAGCAGGCGAGCAAACTGTGTTGCTTAAAGAAGCAATTGTTAATTATTTTGAGAATGAAATCTAGAAATTAGCAAAAAGTTAAAAGGAATAGAAATTTAAAAAAATCTGTGGAATCTGTGAAATCTGCGTGAAATTAAAATCTGTGCATAAAGAAAATCTAATATCCGTTAAAGAAGTAACCGAAATCATACAAAATCAAACTGTAAATTTTGGTGTTGAAGAAGTGAACTTTCAAGAATCCTTACATCGTGTTTTAAAAGAAAATGTGGTTGCCGATCGTGATTTTCCGCCTTTTAATCGTGTTTCTATGGACGGAATTGCTATCAAATTCAATCAATTCCAAAACGGAAAAAGAGATTTTAAAATTGAAGGAATTCAACCAGCAGGTTCGCCACAATTAACTTTAAAAAACAATGAAAATTGTATTGAAGTAATGACTGGCGCAACCTTGCCAAACAATGTAGATTCTGTTATTCCGTATGAATTAGTTACAATTAAAAACGGAATTGCAACCATAAACTTACAAGAAATAAAGCACTTTCAAAACGTGCATAAAAAAGGAAAAGATCGTAAAAAAAACGATGTTATTTTAACCGAAAACACTTTAATAAGTTCTGCGGATATTGGTGTTTTAGCAACAGTCGGAAAGTATAAAGTAAACGTTGCAAAACAACCTAAAGTAATGATTATTTCGACTGGTGATGAATTGGTTGCCGTGAATGAAAATCCGTTAGATTGTCAAATTAGAAGATCTAATGTGTATACTTTAATTTCCTTATTAGAAAATCTAAATATTAAAGCAGATAATGTTCATATTTCGGATGATAAAGAGAAATTAAAAACCACCATTTCAAAAATATTAAATAATTACGATGTACTACTTTTTAGTGGCGCAGTTAGTAAAGGTAAATTCGATTTTATACCAGAAGTTTTAAACGAACTTAAAGTTGAAAAACTTTTTCATAGAGTAAGTCAACGACCAGGAAAACCATTTTGGTTTGGGCGTATTGCATCATCTATAACGGATAATTTAGGCACAAAAAAAAATACAGTTGTTTTCGCTTTTCCAGGAAATCCTGTTTCAACTTATGTGAGTTGTTTGCGTTATTTTCAGCCTTGGTATAAAAAATCGGTTGGTTTAGATGCAACTAATAAAAACTTTGCAATATTAGATCAAGATTATACTTTTAAACCAAATCTAACTTATTTTTTACAAGTAAAATTAACTAACAAAAACGGAAGTATTTACGCAACGCCATTAACTGGTCACGGTTCAGGCGATTTAGCAAATTTGGCAGATGTTGATGGTTTTTTAGAAATCCCTAAAGGGAAAGATTTGTTCTTGAAAGGCGCTGTTTTTAATTATATATCTTTTCGATAACAAAAAGTTCACGCAAAGTCCACAAAGAAAAAATACGCTAAGATCGCAAAGTTTATATTTTTTGTATTTGCTTTGCAATCTTTGCGAAAACTTTGCGACCTTTGCGTGAAACCATACGATAATGAAAGAAAAATTTACACACATAAATAAAAATAACCAACCAAAAATGGTAAATGTTGGTGATAAAAAAATAACCAAAAGAACTGCAATTGCTAAGGCGGAAATGTTTTTAGGTAAAGAAATTATCAATCATTTTAATGACAAAGAATTGGTTACCAAAAAAGGACCTGTTTTTCAAACGGCAATTATTGCAGGAATTCAAGCAGTTAAAAAAACGTCTGAATTAATACCAATGTGCCATCCGTTATTGATAAATGGCGTGGATATTACTATTGAGATTATAGATAAAGAACAAGTAGAAATATTTTGCAAAGTTTCCATTGAAGGAAAAACTGGCGTTGAAATGGAAGCATTAACAGGCGCAAATATTACTGCATTAACCATTTATGATATGTGTAAAAGTATTTCGCAAAAAATGGTAATTAAAAACTTAAGATTGGTTAAAAAAACTGGTGGAAAAAGTGATGTTTTCTTATCGGAATAAATTAACAAAGTAAATAAACGTTTTTAAACAATTAATTTCTCAAAAAATTATATGAATAAAATAATACTACTTTTAATAATAGCATTTACAACAGGTTGTGAGGTTGAATCTCAAAAAGTCTATAGACATATTGGTGATATAGAAAAAAACAATACCGATGCTGAAGATTTTAAAACATGTCATAATGAAAAACACATAATTCAATATTTTAATGATTCTAAAGGTTTATCTTATTTAGGTGAAAAACCTGAGATAGAAACTAAATTTAAAAAAGAATTTATACCATCTAAAAAGAAAAATCAAAACGGTTATATTAGAATTCGTTTTGTTGTTAATTGTAAAGGAGAAACAGGTAGATTTAGGGTTTTAGAATCGGATAATGATTACAAAAAGAAAATATTTGATTCCGAAATTACAAAACAACTTTTAGAAATCACTAAAAAATTAGACGCTTGGGAAATCAAATTAATCCGCAATAAAGAAAGAGATTATTACCAATACCTAATTTTTAAAATTGTTAACGGAAATATTAAAGAAATTTTACCATAATGAGATATTTATTAATAGGATTAGGTTTGTTGTTTTTTAGTCATACTTTTTCACAAGAAAATTGCGAGGCGTATAAATATTATGGTGATACCTTAAAATGTAAGGCTTGTGAAAAAGCGGAAGAGTCATCAAAATATTATCAATTTAAAATGCAGTTTCATCAAAAATTAGATGAAGCTCTTAAAATAGATAGTACTTATGCTTACGCTTACCGAGAAAAATCTACGGCATATTTAAAATCTGGTGATTTTATAACTTGGAAAAAAATAATTGATAAAGCAGTAAAATACGACTTTGAAGATAATTTAGGTTATCGTGCTTGGTGTAGATATCAATTTTTTAGAGATTATCATGGAGCAATTAAAGATATTGAAAAATTAGAAAGTTTAGTGACTTACGATATAGGAAATGGAATTAACGGTCATTATCACTTAAATATTGCCAAAGCAATTTGTTATGATGCAATTGGTGAGAAGCAAAAGGCAATTCAAATTATTGAAAATCAACTTAAAGTAAAAAATTATTTTATTGGTTTATTTGATTACTACCAATTAGGTGTTTTGTATTATGAATCGGCTGATTTTAATAAAGCATTAATTGCTTTACAAAGGCAAATTAAAGAGAATGATTTAGCGGAAGTTCATTATTATTTAGCTCTAACACAGAAGAAATTAAATAATCTTATTGCCTATAAAAAGGAGTTGCAAACTGCAAAAACAATGTATTTGAATAATGAAATATTATTTGATGCTTACACACATCATTATAATAAAATATTTTTAGTAGATATTGAAAATGAATTAACTAAGTAAATACCATGCTTAAAAAAAACACTTCTAATATGATTTGATTGAAAACTTTGGAAAGAGTGTTTTTAATGAAAATTTGACAATTCACATCAATTTTTTATATGATAATCGTTAAAAATAAAGATGTAAAAGTTATGAGTAATAAAAAGAGAACAAAATGACACAACACAGAAAAAGAAATAAGAATTTAGGGTTAGCAGAATTAATTGCTATTGCTTTAGGCGGAATGGTTGGCGGAGGAATTTTTACCATACTTGGTATTTCTGTATCTATGATTGGAAATTTGACACCAATTGCTATTATTATTGGTGGGTTAATTGCTTCTTTAGCAGCATACTCTTATGTGAAATTAGGGCTGTATTATCGAGATGAAGGAGCAACATATTCTTTTTTTAAAAAGACGTATCCTAAGTCTCATTTTTCAGCATCTGCAATAGGTTGGTTTATTATTTTTGGATATATCAGTACTTTAGCATTGTATGCTTACACTTTTTCATCTTATGCAATAAGTAGTACGGATTTTGCCAATAATATTTGGATTAGAAAAGGTATTGCAATAGGTGTAATAGCTCTTTTTACATTAATTAACATTTGGAGTGTTAACGGAATGGGAAAAATTGAAGATTTAATGGTTTATACTAAACTGATAGTTTTAACAATCATTTCAATCGTATTAATGCAACACGGAACAACAGATTTTGGAACATTTATCGAAAATATGGCTTTAGATGCTGAAAATTCAAGTGTTTTTTCGATTCTAATTGTTGCTTCATTAACTTTTGTTGCCTATGAAGGTTTTCAGTTAGTTATTAATGCTGTAAATGAAATGACTAACCCAGAAAAAAACATTCCAAGAGCAATATATATTGCTATTAGTTTGGCAATTTTAATTTATGTTGTAATTTCTTTAGGTGCTTTGTTTGCCATACCAACTGAAGAAATCATAAAAAATAAAGAATATGCACTTGCGGCAGGAGCAGGCAATGTACTCGGTAAAATTGGAACAAACCTTGTTATTCTAGGTGCAATTTTGGCAACAAGTAGTGCAATAAGTGGGACTGTTTTTGGTTCTTCAAGACAAATGTCTGTAATTGCAAAAGATGGTTATTTTCCGCATTGGTTGGCAATCAGAAAAAATAATGGTCCGCAAAACGCAATTATAGGAATGGCAGTTATGGCAAGTATTTTAATTTTAATTGGTGGTCTTGAATTAATACTTGAATTTGGAAGCATCACTTTTCTTTTAGTTTCTTTATTAATGGCTGTAGCAAATTATAAAATAAGAGACAAAACTAACTCTTCTAAATTTTTAACAGGGTTATCAATTATTGGACTTGGAATTGGTGGAATACTAATATTATATTATGAATTTACAACCAAATGGGAACAGATGATTATCATAATAATACTCTATATTGTTTTGGCTTTTGGTGCTTGGAAGTATTCAAAAAAAAATATTAAATCAAAAACATCGATAAAGAACATATAAAATTGTAAAGTTTCCATTGAAGGAAAAACTGATGGGAATATTGATATATCAGAACACTGATGACACGGATTTGAACAGATAATCACAGATTAATTAGTTATGAAAAACTATATATTACTTATTTTAGTTATTACTTTTTTAGGATGTTCTTCTTCTAAAAATAATTTTAATAAATCAGATTGGGATAAAGAAAACTTATTTGGGGAAATTAAAACTTTAAAAACGAAAACTCCAATTTAATAGCTAAAGAAGACAAACCGATTGGTTCCAAACATTTTAAAATTAAAAACTATAAGTGGGATGAATTTGGGAATTTAATAGAGGAAATCAGTACAGATAATATGCAAGGAATCTTATTCCATTTTAGATTTAAATATAAATATGATCAATTTAATAATTGGATTTTTAAAGAAAAGTTTAATAAAAGCAAGTCCATTTATATTGTAAAAAGAGAAATTGAGTATTATTAATACATTAATTTTATGAATTACCATGCTTAAAAAAACATTCTTCAAATTAATAAATAACTATACTTCTAATAATGATTTAATCGAGAATCTTTGGAAAGAAATAGAAAAACAATATTCTTCCCAAAAAAGGCATTATCATAATTTAAATCATTTAGAAAATTTATTAGAGCAACTATTAAAAGTTAAATCAGAAATTAAGGATTGGAATGTTGTTTTATTCACATTGTACTATCACGATATAATATACAATGCTTTAAAAAAAGATAACGAGGAAAAAAGTGCAAATTGTGCAAAGAAAGTAATGTTTGAATTAAATATTTCATCAAATAAAATAGAACTTTGTTATTCTCAAATAATTGCTACAAAAAGTCATCATAAAAATACGAATGAGGATACTAATTTGTTTACAGATGCCGATTTGTCTATTTTAGGATTTCCATCAAAAAAATATAGAATCTATTATACACAAGTTAGAAAAGAGTATAAAATGTTTCCTGATTTTATGTACAATCCTAATCGAAAAAAAGTATTGCAAAAATTTTTAAAAATGAAACGGATTTTTAAAACAGATTACTTCTTTAATTCTTTTGAAAAACAAGCAAGAATTAATCTAAAATCGGAAATAAAAATCCTTTAAAATAAGAGTTACTCCAAAGAACTAAGTATTCCTTTTAAAAACAAATTCATATCAAAATCACTACTGCTTTTTAAACCAGTTCTTACAATAACCAACTCTTGTGTTGGTAAAATAAAAACACGCTGACCTTGATAACCGTTAGCGGAATACATATTTTCTGGAGCATCTTTAAAGTATTTACCAGCATTTAACCAAAAATGTCCGCCATAATCACCATTAGATGTATTTGTTGGTTCTTTTGTAAAATCAACCCAAGATTTATTAATAATTTGTTCGCCGTTCCACATGCCGTTTTGCAAATAAAATTGACCGTATTTTGCCCAATCTCTAGTGGTTGCCCAACCATAAGAACTACCTACATAAGTACCTGAATAATCCGTTTCTATCAACATAGAATGCATACCTATTTTATCAATGAATTCAGTGTACCAAAAGTCTAAATATTCTTGGTGTGTACCAAACCGATTTCTAATAAATTCACTTAAAAGATTTGTGGTTCCGCTAGAGTAATTCCAACTTTCGTTTGGTTTGCCAGCAAATTGCTTTTCTAATTGTACTTTACTCATTTTAGGTTCAATAAACAGCATTTTTGTAACGTCGCAAATTTTTCCGTAATCTTCTAACCATTCTAAACCAGAATTCATATTTAAAAGATTTTTTAATGTGATTTCTTTTCTGGAATCATCTTCCCATATAGGAAATAAGAATTTTTGATCTAAATTTACTTTTTCTTGTTTCTCTAAAACTCCTAAAATAGTGCTAGTTACACTTTTAGTCATTGACCAACCAAGAATTATAGAATTTTTATCGAAGTTCTCAGCATACTTTTCCGAGATTAAATGGCCTTTATATAAAACTAAAACCGAACGTGTTTTATGTTTATCTTCAAAAGCAAAATCTATTGCTTTATTAATTTTAGCATAATCAATAGTATTAAATATAGTATCTATTGGTTTTAAATTTCCAGACGGATAAGGTTTATTAATAGTTTGCTTATTTCTATTTGGTTTTGGTATGTTAATCGGTTCATTTTCTTTACCATGCGGAATTAAAATTGCACCTAAACCATCTTTAAATTTTGAAGTTCTATTTTTAAAGATAACAACTTTAGAATTAACAGATTTATCTTTTTCGTTTAGTGTACTTGTCGCTAAATTCATTGACGGAATGTCATTATCTTCTTTTTCGGTTTGAGATTGACTTCTGTCTGCAATAAATTTATGAGAAGCAATACTTTTAGATGAAAATCCGTTTATAATATCAAATTTAGGATATAGAGCAAAATAAAAATATACGGATACTAATATAATGATTAGTGTTAAGAATTTTAAAATATGTTTCATGATTAAAAAGAATTTGAAACAAAAATGATAAAAATATTTTTAAAAATATTCAATTTTAAATATTTATTGTTTTTTTTGCCTTAAAATAAGTTTTGTGCTTAACACTTTCCTCTTCCTTTTCTCATTCCAGATCCATGACCTTTTCCTTGCCCATTGCCTTTTCCTTTTTTCATCTGTTCTTTTGCTTTGGTTTTATTACCACAGGGTTTGTTAGAACCTTTAACAATACTTTTAAAGTTTTTTTTAGAAATATACTGTGCTTCGTAAGAAGATTTTTCTTTTAGTATTTGTTTATAAAACACACGTAAGTGATTTTTTGAACCACAGGTTAATTGAGTATATACATTTAAAATTAAAGAATTATCGGTTCTTTTTTTAAAGGATTCTATATCGTATATATCTAATTCTTCAATTGTAACAGCAACTTTTAAAGCCTCAATAAGCGATTGTTCAGACTGTTTGGTTAATTTATTATATAATTCTTGAATTTTATGATTTGAAAATTCACCGTTAAGTTTATTAGGTGTTTTGATGCCATTATTTTTCAATAAACTCAATATTTTATTCATATGGTTTTGCTCAGAACTCGCAATAGTTTTAAAAATTTCCAATTCATATTTTTCATATGCAAAGTAATAAACGTCTCTTGCTAATTTTTCCTCTTCGTATAAAAAAGTCAAATCATTAACTTCTTCGTTTGTAAGAATTATTTGATTGCTGTATGTTGTTTTGCTGTATCCTAATAGACTAACAAGTAAAAAACAACTTATATTAATTAGTTTAATCATAATGTGTGGTTTTAATTATGGATTTTATTTTGCAAATTTCATACCAAAACTCCTAAAAAATAGCAACAAAAGTTACATTGCTTAATGTTTTTTTGCAAGATAGTATTAACCATGCGGTTAAGTGGTATTGATACTTAAATAAAAGATAAACAAGTTATTAAATAAAAAATATTATGAATTGTTATTTGAATTATTGAATAATAATTTTTATATTTGCCAACCACATGGTTAAATTAAATAGTTAATTTTCGAAAAAAAATAAATAAATGTTAAAAAAAATATTGATACTATTAATAGGGATTGTCTTAATGTCTTTTAATTTTCAGAATAATGAAGAAACATATTCTTTGACAATAATTGTAAAGGATTTGAGAAACTCAACTGGTGTTGTTCAATTTGCATTATATAATAAAAAAGGTTCTGTACCTGATGAAAAATATCAAAAATATTATAAAAAGAGTACTGTATTTATTAATGATAATTCAGCAACCATAACTTTTAATAATTTACCTAAAGCTAAATATGCTATAAATATTCTACACGATGAAAATGAAAATGGTAAAATTGATAAAAGGTTTTTTTTGCCAAAAGAAGGTATTGGTTTTTCAAATTATAAATCAATAGGATTGCGAAATCGTCCTAAATTTTCGAAAGCAAGTTTTAACTTAGATGATAATATGACAAAGATTGTTACAGTAATTTATATGTAAACAAGTTAAATAAATTTAAAGTTAGTAGTATGGATAATTTTTTTATTTCGAAAAGTAATGGCGATAAAGAACTTTTTTTACCCAATAAACTAAGAGAATCATTAAAAAAAAGTGGTGCAATAAATCAATATATTAATTTAATTATGGAAGAATTAACGTCACAAATTTATGATGGTATATCTTCTAAAGAAATCTATAAAAAAGCTTTTTCATTATTAAAAAAAATGAATCGTACTTATGCATCTAAATATAGTTTAAAAAAGGCATTATTTGATTTAGGACCAACAGGTTTTCCGTTTGAACGATTGGTAAGTGCTTTGTTAAAACAAAAAGGATATAAAACAAAAGTTGGTGAATTATTGTTTGGAGAATGTGTTACACATGAAATAGATGTTTTGGCCGAAAAAGACCAAGTAATTTATGCGGTTGAATGTAAATTTCATTCAAAACCTCAGGTTAAAAATAATGTAAAAATCCCGCTATATATTAATTCAAGATTTATTGATATTCAGAAGCAATGGAATAAAAACCCAAAAAACACAAGTCATTTAAAGCAAGGTTGGTTGGTTACTAACACAAAATTCACGAAAGATGCCATTAATTATGCTAAATGTGTTGGGTTAAAATTATTAAGTTGGGATTATCCTAAAAATAACGGAATTGGTAAAAATATTGATGAATTTGGATTATATCCCATAACTGCATTGACGACACTTACAAAATCCGAAAAAAAACAAATTATCGAAAATGATATTATTTTAATTACAGAATTGAGGCAATCAGCATTTGTGTTAAATAAAATAAGAATTTCGCCAATAAGAATTGAACGAATTTTGGCAGAAGCACAGCATCTATTAACAAAATAAGAGAATTTATTATGAACAGAAACAACAAATTTCACAGCATATTTTTGATATTATTTTTCTTTATTTATGGTTTTTCTCAAGAGAAAAAAGATAGTATTCCTAGTTTTAACCTTGTAAAAATAGCATTGGTAAATCAAACAGATAGTTATGTTACATTTCCTACAGATGTTGGGAATATTGCGCCTTTAATGTTTGAAGCAAACATAAGTCCAAGTTTTATTATAAGGCAAAGAAAAGATTCGAGATTACTGGCTGTACTTACTTCTCAAATAGTTATTAGAATGTATAATGAAGAGTCTTTTCCTGTACAAACTCCAAGTTATATACCACAAATTTCATTTTATTATGCTGCAAATAATAAGCAACGAAAAAACCAAAATACAATTTTTGGAAGAATTGCACATCATTCTAATGGGCAAGATGATAAGTTTTATAACGAAAATGAATCTATTAATTTGAAATCAGGAAATTTTGCAACTAATTTTTTTGAAATAGGATTAATTCAGACTAGATATAATAAAAAACTTAATGCAGTCAATTTTTTTAAAAGTTCGTTTGAAGTTCATCCTAGAAGTTGGATGCTAACAGAACTGCATGGTCAATATAGCGGATTCCGATGGCATAATTCATTCGAAGCTTTTAAGTTGCCTTTTTTAAAATCAGATAAAAATGACAACCCAAAATTTTCTTTAAAGTTAGAGACAACCTTGATGTTGGATAGTTATAATAATCTAAACACCTTTGATTTAGATAGACTAAATGCTAGTTTGACATTTTATTATCATCCAAAATTTTTGGAAGATATAGGTTTGTTTGTGCAATTTTATCATGGTTTAGATTATTATAATATTTATTTCCAAGAACAATTAGATGTTATTAGATTTGGAATTATGACTGAAATATTACGATTTTAATTTTGATTGTGTAATCAAAGTTACACTTTAAAACAGGCGAAAATTTGGTAGAACGAAATATTGTTTTTATTTTTGTCAACCAAACGGTTAAACTATATAATTAAATAAAGTGATTAAAAAGAAAGAAAATAATACCGAAAAGCAAATTCTAGAAGCTGCAAAAAATATTTTTCAGCAAAAAGGAATGGATGGCGCAAGAATGCAAGAAATTGCAGACACTGCTGGTATTAATAAATCCATGTTACATTATTATTACCGTAGTAAGCAAAAATTATTTGATGCGGTTTTTAAAAGCGCCATTAATTTAATGGCGCCAAAAATTATTAAAATTGTAGAAACGGACGAGCATCTTTTTGATAAAATAAGAAGTTTTACTAATAAATATATTTCATTTATGAACAAGCATTCTTTTATACCGACTTTTATCATTCAGGAATTAAACAGAAACCCAGATATGATTAAAGAGGTTTTTATTTCAAAATTTGATGATTCAATCAGTGAAAAATTAAAAAAACAAATAGAAGAATTGGTAGAAAAAGGAGGAATAAAACCAATAAAACCAGAGCATTTATTAATAAATATTGTGTCTATGAGTATTTTTCCGTTTATGGCAAAACCGCTATTAAGTGCAGTTTTGCAAAAAAATGAAAAGCAATATAAACAACTAATTAACGAAAGAAAAATGCATGTTGCAGAATTTGTAATTGATGCTATAAAAATTAAATAAAATGAAACATTCGTAACAATAATTTTGATACACAAAGGAATAATCAATATGAATGTGCCATATTCCAAATTATAAAATAAAAATGAACATATGAAAATTTTAACTAAATATATTCCTGCAAGTATTTTAACCGCTTTTGGTTTGTTAACTTTATTTTTAACAACAACCATCTTGTTAGATTTGCTTGGTATGCGTGACAAAAATGAAGGTTTTACACCATTTGTAATTTGGGTGAATCTAATTAGTGGTTTAATTTACGTAATTTCTGCTTATGGTTTTTTAAAATCTAAAAGTTGGACAACCAAACTGCTTGCCGCTACATTATTGCTGTTAATTGGTGCTTTTATTGCTTTTAATATTCATATAAATAATGGTGGAATTCATAAAAATGACACTTTTGGTGCTTTAATTTTCAGAATGAGCATAACCGCAATTTTTACTGTAGTATCCTATTTTACAATAACAAGAAAAAAATAAAAGAATTCTCATGAAAAAAATATTTTACATTTTAATCGCATCTATTTTCTTCTTTAGTACAAGTTGTACTAAAGAAAAGAAAACAGTTGTAAAAAAAGAAATTGCCGTTAATACAGATCAATTAATTTATCAAAGTAAAGGGTATAAATTAATGGAACAAAAATGTTTTATTTGTCATT
This sequence comes from Flavobacteriaceae bacterium, assembly GCA_027065775.1. GTDB lineage: Bacteria > Bacteroidota > Bacteroidia > Flavobacteriales > Flavobacteriaceae > S010-17. Next base: position 51,874 of record JAMONN010000212.1, read on the forward strand.
TTCCTAAGCCAGATCCATCAAAAAGAGATCAAATGATTGCGCCACCAATGTTAAGAGTGCAAGAACATTACAAACCATCATATTCTAAAAAAGAAGATTTTGTTAATGCGATTAGAACTTGGGTTGCAAATCCAACCGAAGATAAAGTGCAAATGCCAGGAGCAGTTCGTAAGTTTAACATTATGCCAAAATTGGCTTATGCCGATGAAGATGTAAAACTAATTGCAGAAACTTTATATGATATAGATTTTGGTGTTAGTCCAAAAATGCACAATAATAATCAGAAATTACAATTAAATAATGGCAAAAAATGGGAATTAGATAAAACCGCTATCACCAAAGTAAATACCATTATTAAAAAACTAAATAATTTTAAATCGGATGATGTAAACGAATATCAAAATTTTGGGAAAGAAGTTTTTAGTACTGCTAAAACTATTTTGTTAGACAAAAATATTTCCAATGAAAAATTAGAACAATTACAAGCGTTTTTTCATAATACCGAAGAAAATATGCATGATTTAATAAAAGTAAAAACGATTGAAGAAGGACAAAAACAGCAAGTAATTTTAAAGGGAAAGTTTAATGAATTTTTAAATTTTTTCGAATAAAATAAACATAAAATCATGAAATTAAAAATAATAATCATTGCATTAATTGCAATAACTACTTTTAGTTGTAAAAAGGATAAACCGAATAATACGGTAACAAAAGCAGAACAAAAAACAGTTCAAGAAGAAGAGCATCATCATGAAAATGAAGTCATTGTTTTTAATAATGGTGAAAAATGGAAAGTGGTTGATCATATGATGGCGCACATCCAAAATATGGAAAAAGATGTAAATAACTTTAACGGAAAATCATTAAAAGATTACACAGTTTTATCTAATAAACTAAATAAAAATATTGAATTATTGACTTCCAATTGTACTATGAAAGGTCAGGCGCATGACGAATTACACAAATGGTTATTGCCATATTTAGATTTAACAAATCAGTTTACAGAAGTGAAAACTAAAGATGAAGCAGAAAATCAATATCAAAAAATTAAAGCATCATTTAAAGACTTAAATAAATTTTTTAATTAACCTTTTAAAACAAATATATTATGAAAAAAGTATTTTTTATTAGTATGCTAATTATTACGTTATTTATGGTTAGTTGTTCAGAAACTGATGATTCACCAGAAGTAGAAACTTTAAGTCAAACAGAAATAGATGATTTAAAATTTTTAAGAGAAGAAGAAAAATTAGCAAGAGATGTTTATTTATTTTCTTATGATAAATATACGCAAGATATTTTTAATAATATTTCACAAAGCGAACAGCAGCATATGGATAGTATTTTAACATTATTGAACAGATATAATATTGACGATCCAGCATCTACAGAAAGAGGTGTTTTTATAAATCAAACTTTGCAAAATTTGTATAATGATTTAATAATACAATCTGATGTTTCTTTACTGGAAGCATTAAAAGTTGGAGCAACCATTGAAGATTTAGATATTAATGATATAGATGATTTTGAAGATAGAACAGATAAAACGGATATATTAAACACTTACGATAAGTTAAAATGTGGTTCTAGAAACCACATGCGAAATTATTATCAGCAGTTAATAAATGATGATTTTATTTATATAGTTCAATTTATTTCTATAACAGAATTAACCGAAATAATTAATAATTCAAACGAACAGTGTGGAAATTAAAACCACAAATATAGCATATGCAAGAATTTGAAAAACATTACGTAAACCGTAGTAATTGGTTAAGAGCAGCTGTTTTGGGTGCTAATGATGGTATTTTGTCAACAGCAAGTATTATAATTGGTGTTGCCGCAGCAAGTACCACAAGAGAACCTTTTATTTTGGCAGGTGTTGCAGGTTTGGTTGCTGGTGCTTTAGCAATGGCTGCAGGCGAATATGTTTCTGTTGGATCACAAGCAGATATTGAAAAATCGGATTTAGAAAGAGAGCAGAAAGAATTAGACGAAATGCCTGAAGAGGAACTTTTAGAATTAGCAAAAATATATGTAGAAAGAGGTTTAGACGATGATTTAGCACTAAAAGTTGCAAAGCAATTAACCGACCATGATGCATTAGGAGCACACGCTAGAGATGAATTAGGAATTAATGAGATTACCGAAGCAAAACCGCTAATTGCAGCATTGGCATCTGGAGTAGCATTTGTTTTTGGAGGAATTTTACCTGTTGTGGTTGCTTATTTTGGAGATTTAGATAGAATGATTTATTTACAATATATTTTCGCCATGTTATTTTTAATAATTTTAGGAGCAACAGCAGCAAAAACTGGAGGATCAAGTATAAAAAAAGCAATTATAAGAATCACATTTTGGGGAACAATGGCAATGGGAATTACTGCTTTATTAGGTCATTTATTTGGTGTAAATGTGAGTTGAGTTTAGACAATAAGATATTAGACTTTTAGACGCTAGACTAAAAACCAAAATCTGTGATAATCTGTGAGATCTGTGTTAGATAAAGCAACTAAAAACCACACAACTCTGTGAAATCTGTGAGTTCAGTGTGAGCAAAATAAAACCAACAAATTCTGCGCTAATCTGCGAAATCTGCGGGAGAAAACCTAAAATGAAGTTGAAGTTGAACTCGAAATAAAATTAAAGATAAAATTGAAATTAAAGTAAAAATTCAAAGCTAAAACACCGTAAAACTCTGTGGAATCCGTGAGTTCTGCGTGAAAACAATAATAAAATGAAACTAAAATACATCATATTCATCCTTTTCGGATACATAGCAACAGCACAACAATCAATTACTTTAAATGAATGTTATGACTTGCTTACTGAAAATTATCCGTTATTAAAACAAGGCGAATTTATAGAGCAGCAAAATCAATTAGATTTAGAAATTCTAGACAATAAGCGTAAGCCAACTATCGAACTTTTGGCACAAGCAAGTTACCAGTCAGATGTTACCAGTTTGCCAATTAGTATTCCGAATATAGAAATTGAAGAACCTAATAATGAACAATATCGAGCAAGTGTAAATGTAAATCAGTTAATTTATGATGGCGGACTTTTAAAGGCGACTGAGAATGCTAAAAAAAACAGTACAAATTCTAGAAAGAAAGAATTGGAAGTTTCTGTTTATCAATTACGGTTAAAATTGAATCAATTGTATTATTCAGTGTTGTCTTTACAGGAAAAAGAAGCACTTTTAAAACTAAAATTAAACTTGCTACAAACTAAACTTAAGGAAGTAAAAGCAGGTATAAAATATGGTGTTTTATTGCCATCACAAGATGATATTATTGAAGCTGAAATGCTAAAAATTGATCAATTAATAGACGGAAATATTATTTCGAAAACAAATTTAAAGAACACCATTTCACAATTAATCAATAAAGATATAAACATGTATGATTTTGATGAAAGCGACGTAAGTATCTCATTGTCAAATGATTTAAAACGACCAGAATTAGATTTATTTAACCTTAAAAAAGAAGAAATAACCAATAATAGTAAAATATTCGATTATAAAAATAAACCAAAATTATTTGGCTTTGCACAAGGTGGCGTTGGTAATCCTGCATTAAATATGTTAGATAATTCTTTTCAACCTTATTATGTAGTTGGTTTAAAATTAAAATGGAATCCGTTTGATTGGAACACCACAAAAAAAGAACAACAGAAATTACTGATAAATCAAAATTATATAGATAATCAGCAAGAAATATTTGAGTTAAATACAAAGATTGAATTAACCAATCAGCAATCACAAATAGAAAATTTAAACAAGCAAATTAAAAGCGATTTAGACATTATTACTTTGCGAAAAAGAATATTAAAAACAGTAGATTCTCAATTAAGAAATGGTGTCATAACAGCATCTATTTACATAACCGAATTAACTAATTTAACCGAAGCAGAAATCAATTTAAAGACACATAAAATTCAATTAACATTAGCAAAAGCAAATTATAATACGTTGTTAGGGAATTAAAAAAGACGGTAGAGTTCAGATGATAAGACATAAGACTAAAAACTCTATGAATCTCTTTGTTTCTCTGTGCAACTCTGTGAAACAACAAATAAAACAAAAACAAACATTACACGTACAATTCTGCGAAATCTGCGAAAATCTGCGTGAAAAAAGCATCACATCATGAAAATAAAAACAATCCTAATAATAACAATCTTAATTCTATTAACTTCCTGTAAAGAAGAAAAAATAAAAGCGGATGCCTACGGAAATTTTGAAGCAACCGAAACCACTATTTCAGCAGAAAGTAATGGTAAATTAATTTTATTTACCATTGAAGAAGGACAAACTATAAAAAAAGGAGCATTAATTGGCGTAATCGACACCATACAATTACATCTTAAAAAGAAGCAATTATCGGCATCTAAAACTGTAGTTTATTCTAAATCAAAAAGTGTTTTGTCACAAGTAAATGTGTTGAAATCACAAAAAAAAGCAGCACTACGTGTTAAAAGTAGAGTAGAAAATTTAATTCGTGAAAACGCAGGAACGCAAAAACAATTAGACGATATAAATGATAAAATTTCAGTTATCGACCAGCAAATTATTACTGCAAAAACACAAAGTAAACCTGTGCTTAGTGGTGTAAATCCAATAAATGCACAAATAGCACAATTAAACGATCAGATTAAAAAAAGTAGAATTATTAATCCAGTAAACGGAACCATTTTAACCAAATATGCAGAACCAAACGAACTAACTTCTTTTGGTAAGCCATTGTATAAAATTGCTAATTTAGAAACCATGCTTTTTAAAGGTTATATTTCTGAAAAACAATTGTCAAATATTAATATAGACGATACAGTAACCATAAAAATTGATGGTATTAATGGTGATAAAAATTACGAAGGTAAGGTAAGTTGGATTTCTTCGGAAGCAGAATTTACACCAAAAATAATTCAAACTAAAGAAGAACGAGTAAACCTTGTTTACGCTATAAAAATAACCGTTAAAAACGATAAAAGTATTAAGATTGGTATGCCTGCGGAAATGTGGGTTAAGGAATAGAGAGTTAAAAGTGGAAAGTTAAAAGTAAAAAGTTGAAAGTGTCGAAAGCAACTTACTACTTTATAAACTTTAATATAATAAACTCAATAATATGAAAATAAATAAATTTGAAGATATATTATCTTGGCAGAAAAGCAGAAAACTTACAATAAGCATATATAATATTTTTAAAGATACTAGAGATTTTGGTTTTAAAAACCAAATTGAAAGAGCATCTGTTTCAATAATGAATAACTGCTGAAGGTTTTGAAAGAAAATCAAATAAAGAATTTATATATTTTTTGTTTGTTGCAAAAGGTTCTTGTGGAGAAGTTCGCTCAATGCTATATTTAGCAAAAGAATTAAATAAAATCTCCGAAACGCAATTTCATGAATTTTACAATTTATCTGTAGAGATTTCAAAATTAATATCAGGTCTAATTAAAAGTATAAAAAAGTAATAAGTGAGAAGTAGAAAGTAAAAAGTAAAAAGCAGAAAGTAAAAAGGAAAGGAGTGAAGAACTTTACAAAATTTTCAGCTTTAAAACTTTCAACTTTATAAACTTTAAAACTCAACAAAAATGAGTATAAAAACAACTAACATATCAAAACTATTCGGTAAAACCGAAGCCTTAAAAAACATTAGTTTTAATGTCAAAGAAAATGAGTTGTTTGGTATTATTGGTCCAGATGGAGCAGGAAAAACAACCCTTTTTAGAATTTTAACAACCTTACTTTTTGCTGATAAAGGTACTGCAAGTGTTGCTAATTTTGATGTGGTAAAAGAATATATTGATATTAGAAATCATGTTGGTTATATGCCAGGGAAATTCTCTTTATATCAAGACTTAACAATCGAAGAAAATTTAGAATTTTTTGCTACCATATTTGGTACAACTGTCAAAGAAAATTACGATTTAATAAAAGATATTTATGTACAAATAGAACCGTTTAAAAAGCGTAGAGCAGGAGCATTAAGTGGCGGAATGAAACAAAAATTAGCATTGTGTTGTGCATTAATACACAAACCAAAAGTCTTATTCTTAGATGAACCAACTACAGGAGTAGATGCTGTTTCTCGTCAAGAATTTTGGCAAATGCTTAAAAAATTGCAAAAAAAAGGAATTACCATTTTAGTTTCCACACCATATATGGACGAAGCCGAACTTTGTGATCGTATAGCGTTAATCGATAAAGGTGAAATTTTAAATATAGATACGCCGCAAAATATTATCAATAAATTTGATAAACAAATATATAATGTAAGTGCAAAAAAAACCTATAAATTATTAACCGATTTAAAAGATTATCAACACAATTACAGTGTTTTTCCTTTCGGAGAATTTATTCATTATATAGATAAAAGAAAAGATTTTAATAAAAGTGATTTGTATAATTACTTAGAAAAAAAAGGAAACGAAAATATAATAATAACCAAAACAAAAGCAAGTGTAGAAGATGCTTTTATGGATTTAATGAAGACTTAACCGTAAAGAACGCTAAGTTTTCGCAAAGAACGCTAAAAATTAAACATTGCGTGCCTTGCGTTTTCCTTGCGACCTTTGCGGTTAAAACAACAATAAAATGAAAGATCAAAACATCATACAAGTAAAAAACCTAACCAAAAAATATGGCGATTTCTTTGCTGTAAACGAAATATCTTTCCATGTAAAAAAAGGAGAAATATTCGGATTTTTAGGTGCAAATGGTGCGGGAAAAACAACCGCAATGAAAATGCTTATTGGTATTTCTAAACCAACTTATGGTGAGGCAACAGTTGCTGGTTTTGATGTGTTTAAAAATCCAGAAAAAATAAAAAAAAATATTGGTTATATGAGTCAGAAATTTGCTTTGTATGATGACTTAACCGTAAATGAAAATATTATATTCTTTGGAGGAATTTATGGATTAAAGAGAAAAATAATAAAACACAAAACAAAAGAATTATTGTCTTATTTAGGAATTGAAGAATTAGGAAAAACCTTAGTTGGTTCATTACCGTTAGGTGTTAAGCAGAAATTAGCATTTTCTATTGCATTAATTCACGAACCAAAAATAGTTTTTTTAGACGAACCAACAGGTGGCGTTGACCCAATTACAAGAAGACAATTTTGGGAAATGATTTACGAAAAAGCACACCAAGGAACAACCATTTTTGTAACCACACATTATATGGACGAAGCCGAATATTGTGATCGAGTTTCCATTATGGTAACAGGAAAAATTGAAGCATTAGACACACCAAAAAAATTAAAAGAAATATATAAAGTAGATAGTATGAATGAAGTGTTTTTGAAGTTAGCAAGAGGAGAATAAATGTTAGACTTATAGACGCAAGACTTCAAGATTGTACGGGAGTTTAAAGTAACATTACAATAAAAACCTTATATGACCTTTAATGCCTTATATGGTTCAAAAAACAAATCGGAAAGAATTTAAAATGAAAAAATTTAAAGGATTCATAAAAAAAGAATTTTACCACATTTTTAGAGATAAACGTTCTTTGTTTATTCTCTTCGGAATGCCAATTGCACAAATATTACTATTTGGTTATGCGGTTACTAACGAAATAAATAATGTGAATATTGCCATTTTCGACAAAGCAAACGATGCGCAAAGTGAAAAGATAATTCAAAATATTTCGGCATCCAATTATTTTAATATCGAACAAATAATTTACAACGAAGCAGATATAGAAAAGAGCTTTAAAAAAGGAAAAGTAAAAGCAGTGTTAGTTTTTGAACCAAAATTGGCTAAAAAATTAACTAAAGACAATAAAGCAAATATCCAAGTAATTACAGATGCAACAGAACCAAATACTGCAACAACAATTATAAATTATGTGAGTGTAATTTTGCAAAAAATTCAAATGAATTTAAATAAGGATATTAAAATGCCATATCAAATTAAAGCACAAACACGCATGCTTTATAATCCTGAATTAAAAAGTGTTTTTATGTTTGTGCCTGGAGTGATGACTATTATTTTAATGCTAGTTTCGGCAATGATGACTTCCATTTCAATAACTAGAGAAAAAGAAATTGGTACTATGGAAATACTATTAGTGTCACCTTTAAAACCATTTCAGGTAATTTTAGGTAAAGTTTTTCCGTATATATTTTTATCAATTTTTAACGCTTTGGTTATTGTAGTAATCGGTTATTTTGTTTTCAGAATGCCATTAGAAGGTAGTTATTTTTTACTAGGTTTAGAAAGCGTTTTATTTATAGTAAGTGCTTTATCTTTAGGTGTTTTGATATCTACAATTTCAAATACACAACAAACCGCAATGATGATTTCATTAATGGGTTTATTATTGCCTGTAATTTTATTGTCAGGGTTTATTTTTCCGATAGAAAGCATGCCAAGACCATTGCAAATATTTAGTAATATTATACCTGCAACTTGGTATATTATCATTTTAAAAGGCATTATGTTAAAAGGTGTCGGAATTGCTTATTTATGGAAAGAAACCTTAGTTTTAATAGGTATGACCATATTTTTTATAGCATTGAGTATTAGGAATTATAAAATCCGTTTGGAGTGATTGAGTAGAAAGGTTTAAAGTTAAAAGTAGAAAGTGGAAGGCGAACTTTTAACTTTAAGAACTTTACAAACTTTTAACTTTAAAACCTTCAACTAAATAGAAAAAAAATGAAAACAATACTATTCATAATCCAAAAAGAATTTAAGCAAATCTTTAGAAATAAAGCCATGTTGCCAATTATTTTTGTGTTGCCAATAATGCAAATTGTAATCTTATCTTTTGCAGCAACTTTTGAAGTCACCAATATTGAATTGGCTTATATTGACAATGATAAATCTACCTATTCAAGAGAATTGATTAGTAAATTTAAAGCATCTAATTATTTTACGATTAACGGTGAATTAAGTTCTGCAAAACAAGGTTTTGATGCCATGCAAAAAGGAGAAATAGATGTATTTATAGAAATACCTTCTAATTTTGAAAGACAATTAATTAAAGAAAAAGAAATAGCATTATCTATACAAATAGATGCAATTAATGGCGCTTCTGCTGGTGTTGAAAATGCGTATATAAATCAGATTATTCAAAAATTTAATGCGAAAATCAGAGCAGAATTAATGCCTGTTATTCCCAAAAGTAAAGGATTAAAAAGATTAGAATTAACACCATCCTATTGGTATAATGAAACCTTAGATTATAAAACTTTTATGGTTCCTGGTATTATTGTTTTATTGGTAACTATGGTTACTTTTTTCTTGTCAGGTATGAATATTGTGCGTGAAAAAGAAATCGGAACGTTAGAACAAATTAACGTAACACCAATTAAAAAATATCAATTTATTATTGGTAAACTTTTCCCGTTTTGGGTTCTAGGAATTTTTATTTTATTTTTTGGAATGAACATTGGTCGGTTTTTATTTGAAGTACCTTTGTTAGGTAATCCGTTTGTTATTTTACTCTTTGCATCTATTTATATTTTGGTTTTTTTAGGTATGGGATTTCTAATTTCAAACTTTACAGACACACAGCAACAAGCGATGTTTATTGCTTGGTTTTTTGTAGTAATTTTTATATTAATGAGCGGTTTATTTACACCAATTGAAAGTATGCCTTCTTGGGCTCAAAAATTAACTGAATTTAATCCAATTCGTTATTTTATTGAAGTAATACGTATGGTAATGTTAAAAGGTTCTGGTTTTCAAGATATTCTTCCACAACTTATAAAAATAACTGTTTATGCTATTGTTATGAATATTTTAGCGGTTGTTAGTTATAGAAAAGTGAGTTAAAATCTATTCGTGAAAACTCACGCCGTGACTCAAAGTCAGGATGTGAGTAGAAAGATAAATTAAAAACTAACACTTTAAAACTCTTCTAATATATTCTTATTGATAATATTACATATTCATATAAAAATACAATATAAAGTTTTAATTATCAACCAATATTTAAAATAACATTATAAACTATAATAATTTTATCGTTATTTGCATTGTAATTAAAACAGAACATTATGTGCGGAATATTAGCGATCATCGGAAAAGGAGTAGAATTAGAAAAAGCAAGAGAGTTATCTAATAGAATGAATCATCGTGGACCTAATGAGAATGATATTCACGTAACCACAAAAGGGCATATTTTATCTCATGAAAGATTATCTATTATAGATTTACATACAGGTAAACAACCAATACAAGGTTGTGATACTGCGTATATGGTTCATAATGGTGAAATTTATAATCATGCAGAATTACGTGCAACCGATTTAAAAGAACATACTTTTAGGTCAAAATCAGATTCTGAAGTCATTGTACATTTATACGAAAAATACGGTTATGATTTTTTACATAAACTAGATGGTGTTTTTGCATTTGTTGTAATTGATGGCGATGATTTTATTGCAGGTCGTGATCCAATAGGTATAAAACCATTATATTATGGTACAGATAAAAGTGGTCGCATGTATTTTGCTTCCGAAATGAAAGCAATTGCAGACCAATGTGTGGAGTTTGCAGCATTTCCTCCAGGACATTATTATACACCCAAAACAGGATTTGTACAATATTTTAAACCAGATTGGTTTGATCATTCCGTTGCAACGGAAGAGTTAGATTTAAAACTAATAAGGGAAACTTTAATAAAAGCAACCAAAAAGCGATTAATGACCGATGTTCCTTTAGGTGTTTTACTTTCTGGTGGTTTAGATTCGTCGTTAACTTCCGCAATAGCGATGCGTTTATTAAAAAAGCAAGGTAAAGAATTACACTCTTTTTCTATCGGATTAGATAGTTCGTCGCCAGATTTAATTGCCGCAAAAAAAGTAGCCGATTTTTTAGGTACAAAACATCATGCAATCACTTTTTCTGTTGAAGAAGGTTTGGAAATTATAGACAAACTAATTTGGCACCTAGAGACGTATGATGTTACTTCAATAAGAGCATCAACACCAATGTATATAATGAGCGAAAAAATAACCGATTTAGGTGTGAAAGTGGTTTTAAGTGGCGAAGGAGCAGACGAAATGTTAGGTGGTTATCTATATTTTGATAATGCACCAAATACAGAAGAGTTTCAAAAAGAAACGATACGCAGAATGCAATTATTGTCTACTAGCGATTGTTTAAGAGCAGATAAATCGACTATGGCTTTTGGTTTAGAAGCGAGAGTTCCGTTTTTAGACAAAGAATTTGTTTCGACTATTATGAAAATAAAGCCAGAAGAAAAGCAACCAAAAACTTATAAAGGTGTAGAGAAATACATTTTAAGAAAAGCGTTTGATACTAAAGAAGATCCGTTTTTGCCAGATGAGGTTTTGTGGAGACAAAAAGAACAATTTAGCGATGGTGTTGGTTACAGTTGGATTGATACTTTAATTGAATATTGCGCAAGTCAAGTGAGTGATAAACAAATGCAAGAAGCATATATAAAATATCCACATAATACACCAAGTACAAAAGAGGCATATTATATTCGTGAAATTTTCAATAAACATTATCCACAAAAAGATGCTGCAAAAACAGTTTTAAAATGGATACCAAAATGGCAAGAAAATACAGATCCAAGTGGCAGAGCAAATAAAAATCATATAGATGCTGATGTTAATATTGCTAAGGAATTAATTACCGTATAGTAGGTTTTTGAGGGGAAATCTATTTAATTAACCACTAAGATTTATTATAAGTCTAGGTGGTTTTTTTATTTAAGTAGGGTAAAACAGAGTTAAGTTGTTAAATTTGTATATGTTAACAGCAAATAATGATTTATTTATCATAATTACCATATAGTAGATTTTTGAGGGGAAATCTATTTAATAACCACTAAAATTTATTACAAATTTGAATTGTTTTTTTATTTAGGTAGGGTAAAACAGAGTTAAGTTGTTAGACTTGCAGATATTAACAACCAATAATAATTTATTTATCATGAAAAAAATTACATTTTTATTCCTTTTAGTAATCACTTTTTTTAATATTAATGCTCAAAACGATTGTCAAAATGCCTTAAGCATTGTCCCAGAAACCTATACTGTTACTATTGTTGATGGTCAAGAATTACAATTAAACTGTACTCAAAACTCTGTTGGTCAAAATGCAGAATGGTATATATATACTGCTCCAAACGAAGATGTTTTAGTAACTGTCTCTACTGATTTGCCACAGAATACTGGTCTTGACACAAGATTAAGTATATTAGTAAATGACTGTGATAATTTGGTATGCTTTAATGGTGATGATGATTCTGGTAATGGGTATTTGTCTTATTTACAGTTTTCTGCTACCGCTAATCAATCGTATTATATTGTTTTTGACAACCAATGGTCTTCTGCAGGGTTTGATTTTACTGTAATAGAAGGTGAAATTGTAGTTCCTGAAATAGGTGATAATGATGTAATATTTGCTACTGAAAGTATTAATACTCCAGGTAGTGATTTAGCACTTGTTGATATGAATCATGATTTTTTAGACGATGTTGTTTCAGTAACAACAACTAATATTACTATTAATTACCAAAAAGAAGAAGGTGGTTTTGATCTTGTTTCAACAAGCACACCACAAGCAGATAATAGTCCAAGTTGGAGTATGGCTTGTGGAGATTTAGATGGTAATGGTTATATGGATTTATTGTATGGTGGCGGATCAGGAGCTACAATAATGTATGGTAATAAAACCGAAACTTCAAACCTAGATAACAACTATGCTGATAATTATACTGAGTTATCACCTTCTATCTATGTATTTTCACAACGTACAAATTTTTTAGATATTAATAATGACGGTTTGTTAGATGCTTTTGTATGTCATGATGTAGCACCAAATGTATATTTTCTAAATGATGGTAATGGTGGTTTAGAAACACATCAAGTAGGTGATGGTAATAGTGTAGATTTAGGTTTGCCAGGTAGTAATTACGCTACAATCTTTTTTGATTATGATAATGATCATGATATTGATGTTTATATATCTAAATGTACATCAGAACCAAATCGTTTAATAAGAAATAATGGTGATGGAACTTATACAGATGTAAGTACAAGTTCAGGTGATGCTTATTCTTTATTAAGAACTTGGGCTTCTGCTACTGGTGATTTTGATAATGATGGTTTTATGGATATATTAGTTGGTGCAAGTTCTGGAGCAAACGGATTAATGATTAATAATGGTGATGGAACATTTACAGATGTTACTGCAGGTTCAGGTTTTGATACATTTAATAATACAAGTCATGAATATATTTCTGCGGACTTTAATAATGATGGTTGGATAGATATATTAAGTTCTGGTCAAGTAATGATGAATAATGGCGACATGACATTTACTGTTGCTACAGGTTCTCCTGGTGAAGGAGCAATAGGTGATGCAAATAATGATGGTTTTTTAGACGTTTTTTCAGGAGGAAATCTTAAAATAAATCAAAATACCGAAGGTAATTGGATTAAAATAAACCCAATTGGTGTAGAAAGTAATCTAAATGGTATTGGTGCTAGAGTAGAAATCACTACAGCAATGGGTACACAAATTAGAGATATAAAAGCAGGTGTTGGATTTAGATATATGAGTTCATTAACTGCGCATTTCGGTTTTGGAGAAGATACTACAATCGAAAATGTAACCGTTTATTGGCCATCTGGTAATGTAGATGTTATAAATACCCCAGAAATTAACGGTACTTTAAATATTACCGAAGGACAATCGCCTTTAAGTATAAATGAAAACTTATTAAACAATATTTCGGTGTATCCAAATCCTGTAACTAATGAATTAACTATAAATTCAAGTTTAGAATTAGAAAACAGTATTATTGCTATTTTTGACATTCAAGGTAAAAAAGTATATAACTCTGAGTTTAAAACAAATACTTTAGATGTTTCGGATTTAGAATCGGGTGTTTACTTTTTAAGAATTATCCAAAACGAAAAACAAGTAAATTTAAAATTTATTAAAAAATAAAACGAAATTGATTAATAGAAATTTTGTAAAGGAATTGTCTCATACAGGCAATTCCTTTTTTTGAATTTTAAGATAAGACATAATATTTGTTAAAAAGCGATAGTAGTAAATAAACACATAAATAATTTTGTATATTCGCACAAGAATTAAATTAATACAACTACATAATTATGAAAAAAACTACAATTACATTAATAACCTTATTAGGTTTCTTTATATTGAATGCGCAAAATAATTGCGAAAATGCAATTGTAATAAGCGAGGGAATTCATAATATTGGTGTTATAGATGGTAATCAAGCACCATTAGATTGTACGTCTGATATTAATGGATCTAATGCAGAATGGTTTAAATACGAAGCAATTAATAATATAAGTATAACTATAACATCTGCCTTAGCAGTAAATACAGGTGTAGATACAAGGTTAAATGTGTACTCTGGTACATGTGCTGATCTAACATGTGTTGGCGGTGATGATGATGCAGGACCAGGACCAAATGATGATTTAGGTTACACATCTATTTATACTTTTAATGCAATTGCTGGTACAGATTATTATATTCTTTTTGATAATAGATGGAGCAATAGTGTTGTTTCATTTGAATTAATTGAAGGAGAAGAATATGTAATACCACCAGGCGGAGATGTTACATTTCATTTAGCAGATGTTCCAAATCTTGGTTCGCCATACGTTTTTGTAGATATGAATAATGATGATTTAGATGATTTAGTAACAGTTGATAATAATGCGGTTAGAATAAATTATCAAAAAGAAGATGGTTCTTTTGATCAAGTAGATATCGCTACAACAAATGCGGTTAATAACCCAAGTTGGAGTATTGCTGCGGGAGATTTAGACGGTAATGGATATATGGATTTGTTATATGGTGGTGGACAAGGTGCAACTTTTATGTATGGTAATAAAACTGAAACTTCTAATCCTGCAAATAATTATGCAACGGAGTTCACAGAAACTTCACCAGATATATATATATTTTCACAGCGTACAAATTTTGTAGATATAAATAATGACGGTAATTTAGATGCTTTTGTATGTCATGATGTAGCACCAAATGTTTATTTTATAAATGATGGTAATGGTGGTTTAGAAACACATCAAGTTGGTGATGGCAATAGCGTAGATTTGGGTTTGCCAGGCAGTAATTATGCTTCTATATTTTTCGATTATGATAACGATCATGATATAGATATGTATATTTCTAAATGTACTTCAGAACCAAATCAATTAATAAGGAATAATGGCGATGGTACTTATACAAATGTAAGTGTAGGTTCTGGTGCAGATTCTTTATTAAGAACCTGGGCATCTGCTGTTGGTGATTTTAATAATGATGGTTATATGGATATTTTAATTGGTGCAAGTTCAGGTGCTAACGGTTTAATGATAAACAATGGCGATGGTACTTTTACAGATATAACTATAGGTTCTGGTTTTGATACATTTAATAATGTAAGTCATGAATATATTGCAGAAGATTTTAATAATGATGGTTTTATTGATGTTTTAAGTTCGGGTATTATAATGATAAATAACGGTGATATGACTTTTGCACCGGCAACCTCTATTGTAGGCGAAGGAGCAATTGGTGACGGAAATAATGATGGTTTTTTAGATGTTTTTGCTGGTGGATTTCTTAAAGTCAATAATAATACAGAAGGTAATTGGTTAAAAGTTAACTTAACAGGAAACCAAAGTAATTTAGATGGTATCGGTGCAAGAATAGAAATTGTAACTACTTTAGGTACTCAAATAAGAGATGTAAAATCAGGTGTTGGTTTTAAATATATGAGTAGCATAACGGCACATTTTGGTTTAGGTGAAGATACAGAAATCGAAACCTTAACAATATATTGGCCATCTGGTGCTGTAGATGTAATTAGCAACCCAATTATTAACAATTCATTAAATGTAGTAGAAGGTTCTTCTCCTTTAAGTATAGATGAAAACTTATTGAATAATGTAAACGTATATCCAAACCCTGTAACAAATGAATTAACAATCAAAACTACTTTAGACTTAGAAAATAGCGTAATAGCAATATTTGATGTACAAGGTAAAAAAGTATTTAATTCTTTTTTTGAATCTAATACCCTTGCTGTTGAGAATTTAGAAAATGGAATTTACTTTTTAAGAATTATTCAAAATGAAAAACAAATAAATTTAAAATTCATTAAAAAATAAAAACACTTGTATAAAATTTTTATAAATAGAATTATCTATATTTTAATAACGATAACTTTATTCTCTTGTAAAGAGGATGAAATTATTGTGCCAATAATTGAAGAAGGAGATTTTAGTGCGATCTATAATTTGCCATCAGAACCTTTTAATTATAGTGCTATAAATTTTCCAATAACATTCACGAATTTTGTATTTGAAGAATTAGATAATACGCCTGATAATAACCATATTACAAATAATGGGGCAACTTTAGGTAGGGTTTTGTTTTATGATAAGAACTTATCGTTAAACAATACAATATCTTGTGCTAGTTGCCATTTACAAGAATTTGGTTTTACTGACCCAAGAGAAAAAAGTATAGGTTTTGAAGGCGGACATACACGAAGAAATTCCATGAATCTCACAAACTCAAGATTTTATTTAAAAGAGAAATTTTTTTGGGATCATAGAGCAAGTACTTTAGAAGAACAAGTTTTAATGCCATTACAAGATGATATTGAAATGGGTATGACTTTAGATTTAGTGGTCTCTAGAGTGAGTTCTTTTGATTATTACAAACCGTTATTTGCAAAAGCCTTTGGTAATGATATTGTCACCACAGATAAAATTTCAAAAGCATTAGCACAATTCATAAGGTCTATATATTCGTTTAATTCAAAATATGATGTAGGAATAGAAGCAACACGAAATATTTTTGTAGATTTTCCCAATTTTACTGCTCAAGAGAATCTAGGTAAAGATATTTTTAATGGTAAATTAACGCCAGAAGCAAATGGTTCTTGTGTGTTTTGCCATATGAATGATAATCCTTCAGAAATACATTTCAGTACAACTCCATCACTCAATGCTAATCAGGTTATATTTACAGGTACTAGAACTGATAATATAGGTTTAGATGAAGATTCTCGTGGCGATTCTGATAATGGTTTAGGCGAAATTACAAATATAGAAGCGGATAATGGTCAATTTAAAGTGCCATCAATTAGAAATATAGAATTAACTAGTCCATATATGCATGATGGAAGATTTACTACTTTAGAAGAAGTTGTGGAACATTATAGCACAGAAGTAAAAGACCATCCTCAGTTAAGTGATCATTTAATAAACCCAGATGAAACACCTAGACATTTGAATCTATCAGAAGAAGAAAAAGCAGCCTTAGTTGCATTTCTTAAAACTTTAACCGATGAGGTAATGATTAGTGATGTTAAATATTCTGATCCTTTTGTAGAATAATTTTTTTAAGAAAATTAAAACACTATCTAAACAAATCACCTTGTTTAGGTTGTTTAGTTCTTCCCAAATGTTTGTAAGCAAGTTCGGTTACTTCTCGACCTCTTGGTGTACGCATAATAAAACCTTGTTGAATTAAAAAAGGTTCGTAAACTTCTTCAATAGTTTCTGCATTTTCACTAACTGCTGTTGCTAAAGTGGTAATACCAACTGGTCCGCCTTTAAATTTATCGATAATAGTAATTAATATTTTATTATCCATTTCATCTAAACCATGTGCATCAACTTGTAATGCTTCCAAAGCAAATTTTGCAATTTTAATTTCTATATTTCCATTGCTTTTTATTTGTGCAAAATCCCTAACTCTTCGTAAAAGTGCATTCGCAATTCTTGGTGTACCACGACTTCTTCCAGCAATTTCAATAGCAGCTTCCATAGAAATAGGTACATTTAATATGCCAGCACTACGTTGTACAATAGTGGTAAGTATTTCGGTATTATAATATTGTAATCTACTACTAATACCAAATCTTGCTCGCATTGGTGCTGTTAATAAACCAGATCTTGTAGTAGCGCCAATTAAAGTGAAAGGTTCTAAATTAATTTGAACCGTTCTTGCATTTGGACCAGATTCAATTAAGATATCAATTTTATAATCTTCCATAGCAGAATATAAATATTCCTCTACTATCGGACTTAAACGATGTATTTCATCAATAAATAAAACATCTCTAGTTCCTAAATTAGTAAGTAAACCTGCTAAATCACCAGGTTTATCTAAAACAGGACCCGAAGTAATTTTGATATTTGCATTTAATTCATTTGCTAAAATATGAGCTAAAGTGGTTTTTCCTAAACCTGGTGGACCATGAAATAAAGTATGATCTAAAGCTTCTTCACGCTGATTAGCAGCAGTAACAAAAATTTTTAAATTATCTAATATTTGATCTTGACCCGTGAAATCATCAAAAGATAATGGTCGTAATTGTTGTTCAATTGCAATCTCTTCATTATCTAAATTTTCATTGGTAGCATCTAAATTCTCATTCATAGTACAAATATAAGTGAAAATTTATATACGTATCATCATTTCAATAACAATAGCATTGCCAAAAGCTAGTTTAATTTCTTCAATAGCCTTATCAACTTCTAATCTTGTTTTATACTTACCAACTCTAACTTTCCATTCAGGCGAATCCCAATCCACAGATGTTGTCGCATTAGGAAATAGTGCTAAAAATTTATTACGAGTATTATTAGCACCAGATTCGCTACCGTTAAATAGCTGTATGCGATAACCTTTTACTTTAGGGTTGCTATTATTATAATTAATTTTTTTTTGAATTAATTTTTTAATTTCTGAGGAACTGTTTACTTCTAAAGTACCTTCGGTTATTTGAGTATAGCCAAAACTACACACAAATAGAAAAACGATGGTAAATTGTATTTTATGTTTTAAATTCATGTATAAATATTTCTTAATTGTATTTAATTTAAGAAGACTTTAAATGTGGTCTTTTTTTTCTTTTTACAAATGTAATTCATTGTTTTATAATAACTGACAAAAATTGTTATTTAGAATGGTTATAAATTATATTTAGCTTGTTCAAAATTTCGTTTTAACAAGAAAATTTTAGCTTAATATTAGTACTTTTGCAAAATCGTTTTGTGATATCAAATCATCTTACGAATTATTATTGAAAATATTGTGCCAAATACTAGCTATTTAGATTATTAAATATGAATCAATTCAAATTAACTCAAAAACTAACAAAACTTTTTTTAGCATTTTCACTAGTGCTTTCGGTTACAGTTTTTGCTCAAGAAGGTGATGCCGCAAACGGTAAAAAATTATTTAAGGCAAATTGTGTTGCGTGTCATAAATTAGATAAAAAACTTATTGGTCCACCATTAAAAGGGATTTCTGAGAAAAGAGAAAGAGAATGGTTGTATTCTTGGATCAAAGATAATGCTGCACTCCAAAAATCTGGTGATGCTTTGGCTAAACAAGTCTTTAAAGACAATAATAATATGCCAATGCAGGCTTTTCCTCAATTAACTAATAAAGAAATTGATGATATTTTAGCATATACAGATGGTAAAGAAGTGAAAAAAGAAGCCGCTGCAGGAGAACAAAAAGTAGACCCTAAAGTAGCAATAGGTAAAAAGATTTTTAAAGCAAATTGTGTTGCTTGTCATAAATTAGATAAAAAAGTAATTGGTCCACCACTTGGCGGAATTACAGAAAAGAGAGAAAGAGAGTGGTTACACAAATGGATTAAAGATAATAATGCTTTAAGAAAATCTGGAGATGCTTTAGCAAAAGAAGTTTTCGAAGAAAATAACAAAATGCCAATGACGGCATTTCCACAATTATCTGAGGAAGATATAGATGCAATGTTAGCTTACTTTAAGGTTGGTGATGTTAAAAGAGTAGTTGCAAATACCGATGAAAAAACAAATGTAAAATCAGAAGGTTCCTCCGCTTGGATGTCTTGGATTGTAGCTATCGCGTTAATAGCATTATTAGTTTTCATGCTATTTATTAGTAAAAATGGTTTCTTAAAAATTGTAGCAATTATTGCATTAATTTTAATAGTAACATACCTTTTATTTAATTCATTAATGGGTATTGGTATTGATCAAGGTTATCAACCAATTCAACCAATAGCATTTTCGCATAAAATACATGCAGGCGACAATAAAATAGATTGTCAATATTGTCACTCTTCTGCAAAACACTCTAAAACTTCTGGTGTGCCAACAGCAAATGTTTGTATGAACTGTCATAAAAGTATTTCGGAATATACAGGTAATGGTACAGAAACAGAAGAACAATTAAAATTCTACACTGCTGAAATTCAAAAAATTTACGAAGCAGTTGGTTGGGATGCAGATAATTTTAAATACAAAGAAAATTATGTGGAGAAACCAATTGAATGGGTTAGAATTCATAACCTACCAGATTTCGCATATTATAACCACTCGCAACACGTAACTGTTGCTGGTATTGCATGTCAAAAATGTCATGGTCCTGTAGAAACTATGGATGATATGTATCAATTCTCACCATTAACTATGGGTTGGTGTATTGACTGTCATAAAGAGACAGAAGTGAATATGGAAAACAAATATTACACCAAAATTCACGAAGAATTATCTAAAAAATATAATTTAGAAAAAGTAACGATTGCCGATATTGGTGGTAAAGAATGTGGTAAGTGTCATTATTAGAGAACCTTCATTCGTTTTTCACGAATGATTAGAGAGAACTAATCCCGCTTTTTTGCAGGATATTAAAGAATTTAAAATTGAAAGATTAAATGATTAAATAATTTTTATTTAATCTTTGAATCCTTAAATAAAAAAGAAGATGTCAAATAACAAGAAATATTGGACAAGTGTTGAAGAACTAAAAGGTAATTCAATTGTCGAAAAAATGAGCAAACAAGAATTTCCAACCGAAATTCCTACAGATGAATTTTTAGGCGACAAAGAAACTCTAGAAAAGTCTTCAACTACAAGAAGAGACTTTTTAAAGTATGTTGGTTTTACAACCGCTGCAGCTTCGTTGGCTGCCTGTGAAGGTCCTGTTGTAAAAACAATACCTTATGTAATCAAACCAAATGACATAATACCAGGTATTGCAGATTTTTATGCAACTACTATTGCAGATGGTTTTGATTTTGCTAACATTTTAGTAAAAGTTAGAGAAGGTCGTCCGATTAAAATAGAACCAAATAAAGATGCAAAAACAAACAATGGTACAAATGCTAGAGTACAAGCATCCGTTTTATCTTTATATGATAATAATAGATTAAAAAATAGTGAAGTAAATGGTAAATCAGTAGCTTATAAAGCACTAGATACTGCAATTATTTCAGAATTTAATAAAGGTCAAAAAATTGTATTTTTAACAGGTACAATGGCAAGTCCATCAACAGATAAATTAATTGGTGAGTTTACTGCAAAATATCCAAATACAGAACATGTAATTTACGATGCAGTTTCTGAATCTGCCGCTTTAGATGCTTTCGAAAGTGCTTATGGCACAAGAGCATTACCAAATTATAATTTTGAAAATGCAGATGTAATAGTTTCTATTGGTGCTGACTTTTTAGGAGATTGGCAAGGTGGAAATTATGAAAGTGGTTATGCAAAAAATAGAGTACCTAAACATGGTAAGATGTCTAAGCATATTCAGTTTGAATCTAATATGTCTTTAACAGGTGCAAATGCAGATAAACGTCATGCGTTAAAACCATCCGAACAAAATTTTGCACTAATAAATTTATATAATGCGGTAACTGGTCAATCTTTACCAAGTAAAGCAACACCACAAGATACAGCAATTAAAAACGCAGCAAAACAATTAAAAACTGCTGGTTCAAAAGCAGTAGTTATTACTGGTATTCAAGATAAAAATGCACAAGCAATCGCTTTAGCATTAAATAATTTCTTACAAAGTGAAGCAATGGATGTTGTGAACACTAAAAATGTAAGAAAAGGTAATGATACCAAAGTAGCACAATTATTAGCAGACATGAAAGCTGGTAAAGTAGGTGTTTTAGTTACAAACCAAACAAATCCTGCATATACATTAAACGGATTTGCAACTGCAGTAAAAAACGTGAAAATGATTTCATTTTCAAGTACTGCTACAGAAACAACTAAATTAGCTAGTTTTGTGAATGCAACACCTCATTTCTTAGAATCTTGGGGAGATGTTTCTATACAAAAGGGACAAAATAGTTTAATACAACCAACTATTAATAAGTTATTTGATACACGTCAGTTTCAAGAAGCTTTATTAAGTTGGACAGGTAATACTACACCATATTATAATTACTTAAAAGATAGTTGGACTACAGTTTTAAATGGTCAATCTTGGAATAAAGCATTACATAATGGTTCTTTTAATTCAGTTAAAAGCGAAACAAGTAGTACTGCAAACTCAATTGATTTAGGAGTTGCTGCTTCCGCTTTAGCGAAAACAAAAACAAATAAATTAGAATTAGCATTATATACTAAAGTTGGTTTAGGTGATGGACAACAAGCAAACAATCCTTGGTTACAAGAATTGCCAGACCCAATAACTAGAACATCTTGGGATAATTACTTATTAGTTTCTCGTATAGATGCAGAAGAATTAGGTTTAACTAATTGGATAGTAGATAATGGAGGAATGAATGGTGATTTAGTAGATGTTACTGTTAACGGAACAACTATTAAAAATATACCAGTATATATTCAACCAGGTCAAGCAAAAGGATCTTTAGGATTGGCACTTGGTTATGGTAGAGTAGAAGGAATGCAAGAAGAAATGATGACTGGTGTTAACGCATATAATTTTGTTGGTAAAACAGGAAATGCAAGTGTTACTAAAGTTTCGGGTGTACATAAATTTGCTTGTGTACAAACACATCATACCATGATGGGAAGAGATGAAATTGTTAATGAAACGACATTACACAATTTTATTAGTAAACCAAAAGATGATTGGAATCCAGAACCAAAATTCTCATTAGACCATCAAATGGTTTCTATTGCAGAAGCAGATTTATGGACTTCTTTTGATGATTCTGTTGGTACAAAATTCAATTTAGCAATAGATTTAGCAACTTGTACAGGTTGTGCAGCATGTGTTATTGCATGTCATGCAGAAAATAATGTACCAGTAGTTGGTAAGAAAGAAATTAGATTAAGTAGAGATATGCACTGGTTGCGTATTGATAGATATTATACTTCAGATATGACTGAAGAAAAAGGAAAAGAAGCAGGTATTTTTGGTAGTGGCGATTATTTTGCAGCACAAGAAAAACCAGAAGATCATCCAGAAGTTTCTTTTCAACCAGTAATGTGTCAACATTGTAATCATGCTCCTTGTGAGTCTGTTTGTCCTGTTGCAGCAACATCACACGGCCGTCAAGGTCAAAATCAAATGGCGTATAACCGTTGTGTTGGTACTCGTTATTGTGCAAATAACTGTCCATATAGAGTTCGTAGATTTAACTGGTTTAAATATTCAGAAAACTCTGCATTTAACTTTAACATGAATAATGATTTAGGACGTATGGTATTAAATCCA
>JAMONN010000213.1 GCA_027065775.1 Flavobacteriaceae bacterium
GACGCATTAAACTTTTTTGATATTGATAATCAATATATTATATTTTATCTAAAATAGTTTCAAAACAAATTATAGAATTAAACCACTGACAATCAAGTGAAATTATTTTTTAGTGCGTTTGCCCTGGATTAAATTTAGTCTTAATATGTATTCTATACAACCTTTCAAAAATATTAAGACACAAATTTCACAGATTACACTGATTATTAAATGATGAATTTTTGCAAATTAACAAGTCGGTGAGATATTTAAGTAGTCAAATTCCATAAAATCTATGAAATTCGTATCTTTTAACTTCAATCTGATTGAATAGTTACCTGATATTTTTTAGTTACAATAAAAGCATAACTAACTTAATATTAGTGAACTAAATGCATATTTTAGACCTTCAAGGTTTTAAAAACCTTGAAGGTCTTGACTACGAACTATAAATTAGAAATTAACGAAATCTATAATGATGATTCGAATATTAAGTTAAAGTAAATATTTCACATTATCCGATAAAAGATTTAAGGTCGCTTCACTTAAAGATTTAAGACTAAAGGTTTTTTTACAGTATTTATTTTATTAACCATAAAATTCCGATTATAATTAAAATTAGAGGAAACAGAAAGATAATTTGACTAATAAATGACCAAAATAAAAACTTAAACCATTGTATTATTCCCATTTCAATAGTACTTTCCTTTCTAGTAATTTTAACTAATTGATCATATTCCATTTTCATAAAATCAGACTTACTAATTTTCAAATCAATAATTCCAATATCATTCAATCCTTTTTTAAACCCACTAAAAACAGTTTTGGGATGCAGCCAAAGAATATAACCCATTGCCCAAAGACTAAAAATACAAATCGGAAAATATTTCCAAAAACCAGTTGATATTTCCCAACCAGCAATAAAACCTTCTCCTTTCCAAGAAGTATCACATTTATTCAATAAGTGTTGAATATCGTGAATATGAATCATCTTTTTTCTAAATTTAGGATTCGGAAGTTTTAAATTCATTCCTAAAACTTTCATTTCAAAAGTATCTTTGTCTATTCCGCCATTTTCAGGAATTCCATTATCTTTATAAAACTCAATTAATAATTTATCTAATGTCATATTTTCGTAGCGGTATATTGTGTGCAATTCTTTAATAAAACACACTTAATGCTTCATTATAAGCAGATTCAAAAGCCATTGGTTTTAAATTTGTATTTGCTTTTTGTTGTGTAAAATAGGAAAGTAATTTTTCAGTTGGCATGTTACCTGTTAAATCATCTTTTGCCATTGGGCAACCACCAAAACCTTTAATTGCACCATCAAAACGGTTACAACCTGCATTAAAAGCAGCAGCAACTTTTTCATGCCAAGTATCTGGCGTTGTATGTAAATGTGCTCCAAATTCTATTTTGGGATATAACGGAATTAAATTAGAAAACAAATAAGCAATCGTTTCGCCATCTGCAACACCAATAGTATCGGATAACGATAAAATTTCAACACCCATTTTAGAAAGTTTTTCAGTCCATTGTGCAACAATATCCACATTCCATTTATCGCCATAAGGATTTCCAAAACCCATAGATAAATAAGCAACCACTTTTTTATTCGTCTTTACCGATATATTTAAAATCTCATCTAAAGCAACAATAGATTCTGCAATAGTTTTACTAGTATTTCGCATCTGAAAATTTTCAGAAATCGAAAACGGATAACCTAAATAATCTATTTCTTCAAAAACACTAGCATCTTTTGCGCCTCTAATATTGGCAACAATTGCTAATAATTTACTTGTTGTTTTAGACAAATCTAATTGTGATAAAACAGCAGCAGTATCTCGCATTTGCGGAATTGCTTTTGGAGAAACAAAACTACCAAAATCAATAGTATCAAAACCAACCTTTAATAATGCATTAATATATCTCGCTTTATCTTCGGTTGCTATAAAATGCGACTTAATACCTTGCATGGCATCTCGTGGACATTCTATTATTTTTACTTTTTGTCTCATTTTTGTATGCAGATTATTTAGCTACGAATTACACTAATTTTCACTAAATTATTTATTGAATGTTATTTATATATTCGCTAAACTTTAGCACAAATATACAATGATTAATTTTAGTTCTGTGGTAATCTGCGAAATCTACAAGGCAAATTTATACTTTGTTTTTAATATCGCAAAGTCGCAAAAGCGCAAAGAAAAAAAGAGACTGCTAAGTTATGTAAAGCAAACATTTACGTCTTGCAAACCATAATAATCTTTGTGTCTTAGAGACTTGCAATAAAATATTTTAAAATAATTTTGCAAAACCTGCGTTATGTAAAAATCTGTGTGAAATTTGCCTAAAACAAAATAAACACGCCAATACCAATAAATACAATTATCTGTATGATTCTTAAATTCTTTTCAAATTTTTGATTATCCCTTAAAAAGGAAGTCATTTTTGATGCCAATAAAGCAATAGAACTAAATATCACAATAGTTAATAGCATGAAAATAAAACCCAATATAAAAATTTGTTGCTTTATATTACCTAAAGAATTATTTACAAAACCTGGGAAAAATGCTAAAAAAAAAATAGTCACTTTTGGGTTTAGAACATTCATCACAAAACCTTGCTTATATAATGAAAATAAATTTTTATCTGAAATATTAGATTTATCTAACTCAATTTTAGCAGAAGATTTGTAAACTTTAAAAGCCAAATAAAACAAATAAATCGCACCTAATAATTTGATTGCAAAAAATATATTTTCAGATTTTTTTAATATTTCCGAAACACCAAACGCCACTAATGAAGTATGAACAATAATACCAGTTGCTAAACCTAAAACAGTTACAATACCAAATTTTTTACCATTGGTAATGCTTTGCATCAAAACATATATATTATCTGGACCTGGCATTAAAGTTAATAATGCAGATGCTGTAATAAATGCTATTATGATTTCTAGTTGCATAAATTTATTTGATAACAAAGATGCAAAAGTTTAATTGAAAAATTAAAATTAAATAAAGAACAAACAAAATATTGTATTTTTGACCTCAATAATACAAAGTCTAAAGTTATATGAAAAAAATAGCACTTTTCTTATTATGTATATTCTTATCCGTAAGGATTTATTCTAATACCTATTATGTAGCAAAAAATGGTAATGACAATGCCAATGGTTTTGAAAACACGCCTTGGTTAACTATTCAAAAAGCAATTACAGTTGTAAGTGCTGGCGATACAGTTTATATAAAATCTGGTACCTATACAGAAAGAGTAATTTTAGAAACATCAGGTTTAATTGGTAATTATATTACGCTTTCAAATTATCTAAATGATGAAGTAATCATAGATGGCAATGGTATTATTTGGGACGATCCAATAAATAGATGGAATGGTTTAGTAGATATTTCTGGCTTAAATTATATTAAAATATATGGTTTAAAAATTATCAATTCTTACTTTAGTGGTATTTTTCTTGAAAATTCTTCCAATATTATTATTGAAAATAATACTACATATAACACATTTTCAAGCGGAATTGGTGTTTGGAGTTGTAATAATATAACCATTAAAGAGAATGAAATTGAACTAGCTTGTAATTTAGGAGGCGAGGAATGTATTTCTGTTTCAGACTCTTTTAATTGCCAAATATTTCAAAATAATGTTCATCATAACGGACAAGGAATAAATGGTGGCGAAGGAATTGACATTAAACAAGGTTCGTATGATATAAATGTATATCAAAATCTGGTACATCATTTAAATAATAGAACAGGTATTTATGCAGACGCTTGGGATTCGCATACCTACAATATTAACATTTATCAAAACAAGGTTTATAATTGTACCGAAACTGGTATTGCAATAGCTTCTGAGTTTGGTGGTTTACTTGAAAACATTAATATTTACAACAATATTTCTTATAATAATAAATTTGAAGGGATTCAACTTGGCGGTTGGACAAATGAAGATTACGTTGGTCCGACACCTGTAAAACACATAAAAATAATAAATAATACCTGCTATAATAACGGTTCTATTGCTAATAGTTATGGTTTTGGTATTAGTATTGATAACGCTTTCGCGGAAGATGTCATATTAAGAAACAATATTTGTAGTGAAAATAGTAACCAAATACAAGTAATAAATATTTTGTCTGGGTTAGTTGTTGATCATAATTTGATTTATGGCGATAATGATAATGAGTATGCTATTTTTGGAACGGAATTTATTTTAGAAGATCCGTTATTTATAGATGCCAGTAATCTTGATTTAAATTTACAAAGCAATTCACCTGCTATTGATTTCGGAAGCAGTAACGAAGCACCAAATTTTGATTTTAATGGTACTAACAGACCAATTGGTGACGGATTTGATATTGGCGCATATGAATTTAATCCTTCGGCGCAACTTGAAAATTTTTCGCAAAACAGCATAAATATTTATCCAAATCCGTTTAAAAACGAATTAACTATTGACTTTTCTAATAATGAAAAAGAAAACATAGAAATTTTTGTCTATACCAGTTTTGGTAAATTAATTTACACAACAAAACTTTCAAAAAACAATTTTATTCTAAAGAGAAATAATTTACCTATAGGAATATATCTATTGGTTATTACATCGGAAAATCAAACGTTGGCAACAAAAAAAATAATCATAAAATAACACACAAAATATGTCAAAAATAAAAATATATCATAATAACAGATGTAGTAAAAGTAGAAATGGTTTATGTCTTTTAGAAGATTCCAAACAAGAATTTGAAGTAATTAACTATTTGGAAAACCCACCAAATAAAACCGAATTAAAAGAATTACTAAAAATGTTGAACTTCACTCCGATAGAATTAGTTAGAAAAGGCGAAGCAATTTGGAAAGAAAACTACAAAGGCAAAGATTTATCCGACGTTGAAATCATTACTGCAATGATCGAAAATCCAAAATTAATTGAGCGACCAATTGTTGTAAAAGGCGACAAAGCAGTTATTGGCAGACCTGAAGAAAATATAACTGAATTATTGAATTCATAATTTAAATTCACACCGTGACTCAAAGTCACGGCGTGAATAAAAAACTTTAAAATGGCATCATTTTTCGGTCACGCATTAACATCTATTGCTATTGGTAATGGTTTTTCAAATACACAAAAAAACTTTAAATTCTGGTTTTTAGGTGTTTTTTGTGCTTTTTTACCAGATGCAGATGTTATTAGTTTTAAATTAGGGATTGCTTATAACAGTTTTTGGGGGCACAGAGGTTTTACTCATTCTTTTGTGTTTGCAATACTACTTGGTTTAATTATTACTTTTATTTTCTATAGAAAAAACACTTCCAAAATAAAATATTTTTTGTTTTTCACTTTATGTGCTGCATCTCATTCTTTATTAGATGCTATGACAGATGGTGGTTTAGGTGTTGCTTTCTTTGCTCCTTTTGACAATTCGCGTTATTTCTTTCCGTGGCGACCAATACAAGTTTCGCCTATTGGTATTGCTAACTTTTTAGGGGAACGTGGTTTACGTGTCATAAAAAGTGAATTGCTTTATATTGGCTTACCTAGTTTTGTTTTTATTTTGATTGTGAAGATAAAAAATCGTTTTTTGAAAAAATAAAACTATTGTCTTTTGAAATTGGTTAAAGTGTTATTCTTTATTGTCAGTATAATTTTTAACGGTTAGTATAGATTCAATAGCGGATATAAAAGCACAAACCTTTCAATTTATCACTAAACTTTTGTAAAGATACTCACTTTGGATTTAGCATTAAACCGCTATTATTTTTTACTCATTTGTCGCATACAGATTTTCACTTATTCATTATACCTTTTTGAAATGCTTTTAATATTTTCATTGAATATTCAATATCACAACTTTTTATTATAGCCCATTCTTTTGCTATTTTAGATTCACTTTCATTTGTTAAATTCTTTTCCAAAATTGAGAATATACGACTTGCTAATGATTTTGATTTACTAAGATAGACCTTTGATTTTCTACCTAATACTTCAGCTGCTATAATTAATTGATCAAATCCTTCATCAGGAAAAGTATCATTATGATATTCAACTATTTCATCATAATTAAAGTTGAAATAATGTTCTATTATTAAAATAATGTCCTTTAAGTCATTTTCTCTTTCTTCAGGTCTATCACTCCAAGCTACTAATTTTAATATTACCATTCCTGGAAGAGGAGGAATATCTACAATTTTTTCCTCTATTTGAACTTTTTCAGGATTTTCTAAAACTTCTTTAAAACCCAATACATGCAAATCAGAATATCTTTTATTAAACTGTATTGTGTCATGTTGCTCTATTTCTCCAAACGGGAGAATATCAACGGCAATATTATATTTATCAGAATAGAATGTCCAAGGTGCTTTTACTTTATTAAAGTCTTTTTTAACAAGTGAATTACTTAATTTATCAAATTCGTTTAAGGAAGAAATCATAATTGCAAAATCAATATCTTTTGTTCCTCTGCTTGGTTTGACTCCATCTTTAAGTAATTCAAGTGCTATTGCAGTAGCTCCGATTAAATAATATGGTATTTTGTGTTTAACCATTATTTTATCAATAATTTCAAATACATCTTTAAAATACGGAATTGATAATTCTTTATATGTTTGGTTGGATGAATTCATTGTATATTATTTGTGCAGTTTCTATATTTCTTTTACCACCTTCTATAATTAAATCGGCATATATTAATAATGGAGGAGCAGTTTTGTTAAGTTCTGCATTATTCCAAAACATTTCCAAAACTTCTAGTTCTCCATTTTCATCAGGGATTAACCTATAATTCTTCATTAGATTAACATTATTTTCTTTTGTGTATAAGGTAAGTTTTTCAGGTCTTAAATAATTGGTAAGTATATCCGCAGCGGGTTCTCCACTCCATACTGTTATTTCTGTGTTTAAATTTATATTCTGCCAATCTTCTCTAAGACGGTATTTATTTTTATACAATTTTGGTTTTAATTCAATAGCATATTGATTTACCCATATTTCTAATAATTCTTTTCTGTTTTTCCAAATATTTTTTTTTTTGTTTAATGGTATTAAATACCCCATTTTTTTAAGTCCCGTAATTATTTGTGGAATATTTCCTAAAGCTACACCTGTGGTTTGGGCAATTTCTCGTTGTGTTTTATTTACTAATTCTTTTTTTTGTAAAAAATGAAATAATACTTTTAGTCCTGTTTTTGTAAAAGCTCGGTTTGTCTCTTTTTTTCTGTTAAAATGTTTTTTTTGAGTATCAATGAAACAAAACAATTGTTTTTTTTGTATAAATAAATTACCATTTGTTTCTATATATGCTATTCCAATTTTCCTGAGATGTGCTTTTAATTTCGGAAAAATGTGTTCGGCAATAATAACTAGATTGTCATGTTTTTTGTGTATTCTTTCAATCTGTTCTAATTGGTATTCTCGTAGTTCTTTTTTTACTTTTGTTAAGAAGTTTAAACCAATACCATTCACTTGTAAATTGATTTCTCCGTCAAGCGGCCCTTTTTGCACCCAATAAGCCTGAATACCTGCTACTTTGTATAGGTTTTCAATTGTAGTATTTATTATATCTTCTTTCATACGTTCACAAATATACGTAATTCACGTGACGTGAACAAGATTATTTTATGAACGATGTTTTTTTTGGATTTGCACAACACCAATATATAATCAGTTTTAATTAACTATATCAACTGTTAAAAGTCAAAGTTAGCACAAAATGATAAGAAAGTGAAGTTAAAAACTAATTATAAATAAATATAGCACATAAAAAAACCATTTCTGTTAGAAATGGTTTTACTTAAAACTTAATTTAATCTATTTTACTTTTTGAACCTCTGGCACAATAAATTCATCTAATAATTTCGTAGTTTGCATATGTGAATTCATTCCACCTTTAAAATAGGTGCTTGTTAAAACTACTACTAAATTTAATGTTGGAAACACGGCAACTTTATCAAACTATCCATTTTTTTGATGATTACATTTCTACTGAAATCAGTTGCTAATAATGCATCACTTTGTGCGTTTGCTCTAACACAGACAAATAATATTATTACTGTACAAATTAAGTTTTTCATATCTCTTAGTCTTTTTTATCTAAATCACTTGTCATTTTAAAACCTGTAAACAAACCTACACCTGCCATTAAGAAAATTGTGCCTGGATATGCTACTTCTGCATCTACACCTAAACTATAATCTAATATAGATGCTATAAAAATACCTAAACCAACGCCCATTAATAATAAAGAAAAATTTAAAATAATTACTTTCCAAATTGGTGCGTTACCACTTCTACCTTTTACAAAAATATTTGCTTCTGCTCCTTTTTCAATTAAAGCTAATCGTTCTTTATTTCTACTTGAAATGAATAAATAAAATATTCCGAAAATTGTTCCGAAAATTAATGCTACTATTAATACTTCTGGTCCCATAATTAATTTGTTTTAAATTTGTTATTACTAATTGTTTTTATCTATGACGATATATTTCCGTTTACGGTTACAAAAAAAAATAAATTATTTAAAAAGTGTAACCAGACTTTACATAAAATCGTCTTATAAATAGAATGACTAACTTTAACGAAGAAAAATACATCCACCAAATAAAAAATGGTGATAGCAAGGCATTTGAAGTCTTGGTAAATCAGTATAAAAACATGGTGTTTTCTATTGCGTTAAAAATG
The DNA here is from genome assembly GCA_027065775.1 of Flavobacteriaceae bacterium. Lineage (GTDB taxonomy): Bacteria > Bacteroidota > Bacteroidia > Flavobacteriales > Flavobacteriaceae > S010-17. The sequence goes on from JAMONN010000213.1 coordinate 8,686, forward strand.
GTTGCTAATAAAGAAAATGCTGAGGAAGTTGCGCAAGACTCCTTTATTAAAGTTTTTAAATCTATTAAAAATTTTAAAGGCGATTCTAAATTTTCAACTTGGTTATACAGAATAACTTATAATACCAGTTTGGATTATATTAAAAAAAATAAAAAGCATAAACAAAATTATAATTTAGATGAAATTACTTTAAACCAAATTATAGAAACGGAAAATGCTTTAGAGCAATTAGAAAAAGAGGAGTTTAAACAATTAATTAAAAAATGTTTGTATCAATTAAAGGAAGAAGATCAAGTTATTTTAACTTTATATTATTTTGAAGACTTATCTTTACAAGAGATTGCGGTAATAATAAATAAAAATTACAATCAAGTACGTACAAATTTACATAGAAGCAGAAAAAAATTAGCGATTATTTTAAATCATAATTTAGCACCTGAAATTATAGAAAGTTATGGAAAACAAACTAGATAAAAACATAGATCATTTAATTAATAAGGTGATAAAACAGACCGAATTAGAAACACCTACCAATAACTTTACGGTGAATTTAATGTCAAAAATTGAAAGTTTACAAACGTCTAAAGCAATTGTTTTTAAACCATTAATTAGCAAAGCGGTTTGGTTTGTAATTGGTCTAATTGTGGTTAGTTTATTTGCATATTCGTTTTATTCGCCTGAATTATCTAAAAATAATATTCTTAATTATGATTCGATTAAATTACCGACAATAAACCTGCCTAAAATAAATATATCAACAACAGCAACAAATTCAATAGTATTAATTGGTGTAATTCTACTTATTCAAGGAGCATTATTAAAATTCTATTTCAATAAGCGAATAAATGTTTGATTTGTAAAATCGATTACTTATTAATAATTGTTGCTATTACAAAACTACCTCTTCAATTTTTGCGGTAATATTTTCTAAAATTTCAAAAGCAGTTTCTGCCATTTTATTTCCTTTTAAATCTAATAACGGATTTACTTCCACAAATTCAATACAAACTACTTTTTTTGTTTCTGTTAATCGGTTAATAATTGCCATAATTTCAAAAGGATCAAAACCTTTTGGCACTGGAGTTCCTGTACCGTAAGAGATCATATCGCAATCCATACTATCCACATCAAAAGAAATATAAATCACATCACAATTAGATAATCTTTCAATTGCTTCGTCTACACAGGTTTCTAAACCTCTAAAACGGACCTCAGCAACCATATAATTTTTAATACCTAATTTTTCAATTTGTGCATCTTCTGGTTTTTCGGTATCTCTAACACCAAAATAAATCAAATCTTCTGCTAAAATCTTTGTGGTTGGCGTACCTATATTTTTCATTCTATCCCAAAGATCTTCCGTTTCTCTTGAAACTTCATTTATTTGAAAATCTAAATTATCATCTGCTAAAGCGGCTGCTAAAGGCATACCATGAATATTACCAGAAGGTGATGTAAATGGTGAATGAATATCTGCATGAGCATCAATCCAAACTACACCAACTCTTTTGTTGGGATATGCTGCTTTTACACCACTTATACTACCTAAAGCCGAAGAATGATCGCCAGACAGAACTATTGGAAACTTATTTTCTTGCAAGTTAACTTGTACGTGATTACTTAAACGCTCACATTGTTTTAAAACACTAGAAATTCGTTTTGCAAAAGTATTTTTCACTCTATTATACACAGAGTCATTTGTGGTAATAACATCTTCGAATTGATAATTATTAAAAAAATTATTTTCAATATTTATCGCTGCTATTTCTATGGCATCAACTCCCATATCGGAACCACGAGTTCCTGCACCAACGTCTGATCTATTTTTTATTATTTTAATGGAATCCAATATAGGTTAAAGGTTTTAGGTTAATGGTGAAAGTCATTTTTAAACTTTAAACTATATTTTTTGGTTTAAAGTCTATAATATAAAGCAAAAAAATTATCTTTTCGAAACTGGTACAAAATCTCTTTGATTTTCACCAATATATAATTGTCTTGGTCTACCAATTGGTTCACTATTTAAACGCATTTCTCTCCATTGTGCAATCCAACCTGGTAAACGACCAATAGCAAACATTACAGTAAACATATCTGTAGGGATTCCTAAAGCTCTATAAATAATACCTGAATAGAAATCAACATTAGGATATAATTTTCTTTTTACAAAATACTCATCTTTTAAAGCAACTTCTTCTAAATGCTTTGCAATTTCTAATACTGGATCATCGATACCTAAATTTTCTAACAATTCATCTGCGGCTTTTTTGATGATTCTTGCTCTTGGATCGAAATTTTTATAAACACGATGTCCAAAACCCATTAATCTAAACGGATCATTTTTATCTTTTGCTTTTAAAATATATTTCTCTACATCACCACCATCTTTTATAATACTTTCTAACATTTCAATAACGGCTTGATTTGCGCCACCATGTAATGGACCCCAAAGTGCAGAAACACCAGCAGAAATAGAAGCAAATAAACCTGAATGTGCTGAACCAACAATACGTACTGTTGATGTAGAACAATTTTGTTCATGATCTACATGTAAGATTAACAATTGGTCTAAAGCGTTTGCTACTATCGGATTTGTTTTATATTTCTCAGTAGGAATTGCAAACATCATCTTCATGATATTTTCGATGTAATTCATACTATTATCTGCATAATTTAAAGAGCGACCTTTAATTTTCTTTAATGCCCAAGCTGCTAAAACTGGTATTTTAGCCATTGTCTTACAAATAGCATTATACATTTGCTCTTCATCATTTACATCTACAGATTTAGGATTAAAAGCAGTTAATGCAGAAGTTAATGAAGATAAAATACCCATTGGATGCGCACTTTTAGGAAAACCATCTAAAATGTTTTTCATTTCTTCATTAATTAATGAATTTGATTTTATGGTATTATCAAATTTAATAAATTGTTCTTTGGTTGGTAATTCTCCGAAAATTACTAAATAAGCTACTTCTAAAAAATTAGAATTTTCGGCTAAATCTTCTAAACCGTAACCTCTATATCGTAAAATACCTTTTTCACCATCTAAAAAAGTAATAGCACTTTGACAAGAACCCGTGTTTTTATAACCTGGATCTATAGTGATAATTCCTTCGGTAGAACCTCTTAATTTTTTAATATCTATGGCTACTTCGCCTTCTGTACCTCTGATTATTGGAAATTCATACTTCTTTCCATCAACCTCTAAAATTGCAATATCTGACATGTTTTTTTGTTTAGTTTTTTCGTCGAAAACGAGACCACTAATTTACAACTTATTCATAAATTTTTTATGTAAAAAATAATCTTTTTTTAGAAATAGATCTAAGAGGTTATTTGTTGGGTTTAAAACTTTTGAAATGGGCAAATAAAATGTGTGATTACCTTATAATACACTACCTCTGCATTGAGTATTTCTTAATTATTTTACATCTTAGTAGTTATTTTCATCTCCAGAAATGCCACCATTTTTTTTCTCTATCCGAAGAATTACTATCTAACGGATTTTAAAAAAAATCTTTAAGATAATTTTCATCATATCTTTCTCCATCTTCTCCTTCAACTACTGCATTTAATTTATAAGCAATCTAAATCATCTTTTCAATAATCCAATTATCTGGGTTCTTCACAGTAATTTCCCCGTATTTTTCATGAAAAGTAAAAGGAATCTCACCTTTATCAGATTTCCATAACTCAGCATTTGGTATTGAAACAGTTAAAGTTTCACTTTCTTTATGTTTAACAGAAAATTCTTCTATTGGTTCAAATTGTGAATCAGACTTAATGTATTCAGACCATTCTCTTTTTCTTATTTTCTTACTCTTATCTTCACGTATTATGCTAAGTTCATATCCCATATTGATTAACTAATTTTAATCTTTTTGATATTTATAAATTCTATAACCATCTTTTTGTTCAAATCCGTTCGGCATATATCCTTTTTTTAATATTCCATCCATTATAATTGCCATATTCATACCAAATGCGTCATTTAAATCCTCTGAAACCATAAGTGTTTCCTCTTTTTCTTCAAATGATTTAGCTACATAATTTCGAGCATCTTCAAGATTTGTGAAAGCATCCATTTCTTTATGTTTTTTTAATAATCAATAAAATCTCCTACTTAACCATAAAAACGGCATTACTAAAAAGTAATTTTCCGTTTTCCCAAAAACTTCTAAATAATGGGTCGTCAATTAAATAAATAATTTTTCCGCCACCTTTATTTTCGACTCCAAAAACCAAAGTGTTATCTATTTTCTCTTGCACATTAACGCCAGAAAAACCATTAAGCAAATCGTTTTTATCTTTAATGTAAGATACATTTTGACCATTTTTGATTAATGGATAATTACTACTGTTTAGTTTTAAAGTATAATAATAATCAGGATAACCATACGCTAACGGATTCGTATTATCTAAATAGGTTTTAAAGATTGCACCTGTATTCATATTAGACATTCTTTCTCTTTCTGAGTCTGCATAATTTATTTGTTTGTCTTCTTTTTCTTCCTTTTTTTCTTTATCATCCGATTTTTTTCTAGAAATTGAAAACGAGTCACTTTGCACAAATGTAGAAACTGCTCTATCAATAGCAATTAATTTTCCACCATTTCTAAGCCATCTTTGTAATTCTTCTAAACCGTCTTTGTCAAAAATTTCGCCGTAATAACCACTAGGCAAAATTAAAACTTGGTATTTATTTAAGTCTATATTCGAAAAATAATCGGTATCTAAAATAGTTACAGGATAACCAATTTGCTGCTCAAAAAAATGCCAAACTGCACCAAAACTTAAACTAGAAGTGTATTTACCATTCAATATTGCAACATTAGGTCTATTGATTAAACCTATATTGCCAGATCCAAAATCACTTCCTTGAGTTACCATACCAGAATTTGTTGCTATAATTTCTCTTTGATGTCTTTTTGCTATCTTTTCAATAATTTTATGAAAATTCTTATGATTTTTATTACCCGATTTTGTAATAATCAAAGTGCCTTCCTTAAAATTAATACCTTGTGTTTTAAAAGGTTTTCCCGCATAACGAACTTTAATATTATTGGTTAACAATTCCGATAAAAAAGCAACATCATTAACCGAATTCCATTTACATAAGTAAGCAAAAACATCTGAATTATAATTTGTCTTAGATATTTGTTGTTCTTTAAATTCCTGAACACTTACATTCTTTTTTAATGCGTATGCTTTTAATCCTCTAGCGTATGGCAAAGTCCATGCGGTAATGTCATAGGTTAAAGAATCTGGTAATTTTGAAACTGGTTCAAATAATGCTTTTATCAATTTTGATTTTGGTTGGTTTAAATTAATTACTAAATCATTCGCATTCAATTTATAACTTTCATTTTTCTGATTGTGAAAATTCAAACCGTTTATAGATTGTGTAGAAGATGGATTTCCATATTTTATTAAATGTTTATCTAATAAACTTCTCAAATTATTTAATTTGTCTTTCCCGTTTTCCGAAGAAATAACATAAGAGTTATATTTATAATTTTTATTGGTTTTAAAATAATTTTCGAATTCAGAAATTAATGTACTTGCGTTATTTGATGCAACTTCAATAGTTGACATACTGGTTGTAAAATGATGTTCAATTCTATCTTTTAACGTTAAAACGGAATCGTCATAAATCTTAACACCTAAACCACCTCTACGACTTCCTGCTTGTTCATAAGTCATACCAATTGCGCCGTTATATAACGGATAGGTATCGCCATAACTAGGATAAAACAAATCGAATACTTCTTTGGTAAAATACAACCAACCTTCTTTATCGAAATATTTTGCATGATTTTTACCAATTGTTTTTTGAAAATCTCTTTGAAAATCGGTTAAAATTTCATGATAAGGTTCTGCCGCAGGCGCAAAATAATATTCTTGGTTAATACCTTGCTCGTGAAAATCTACGTGAATATTAGGAAACCATTTGTTATATATCTCAATTCTTGCTTGAGATTCTTTTTGTGACAACCATGCCCAATCTCTATTTAAATCAAATAAATAATGGTTTGGTCTTCCGTTAGGATTAGATTCATGATGTTCTTTTGAATCTACATTTATATTATACGGATAATTGCCATGCTGTGTATACCAATTTACATAACGATCTCTTCCATCTGGATTTAAACACGGATCGATAATAACAATCGTGTTTTCCAACCATTTTTTAGTTTTGGCGTTATTAGGGTTTATTAGTTCATAAATTGTTTTCATAGAAACTTCAGAACTAGAAGCCTCATTACCATGTACATTGTAACTTAACCAAACAATAGCGATATCTTGCGTCGTTTTGTTACCAGATAATAAACCTGCATTTATTAAATGATTTTTTCTTATTTCCTCTAATTTATTAAAGTTTTTAGGAGCAGTAATAAATGCTAATGTTAAAGGTCTGTGTTCATACGTTTCACCATACTCTATGAATTTTACATTATTATTTTGCGTAGCGACATGTTCAAAATAATTTAAAATTTTATAATGATGTGTAAACCTTTCTCCTAAATCATAACCTAAGAATTCTGATGGCGATTTAGTTTGAGATACAACAAATAGTACAAATAATTGAAATACTATAATAGATACTATATTTTTCATTTTTATTAGGTATTTATAAATATAAAGACGTTTTACAAAACGCCTTTATATTTTATTAGATGATAATAATTTTATTCAATAACATAAAAGACCTTCAAGGTTTTTAAAACCTTGAAGGTCTAAAAGCATAAACTTATTCACTTTTTTCTCTTTCTAAAACTGCTTTCAGAAAACCTCTATGTAATAAAATATTTATTACTCGCCAACCAGAATTTGCATAAGAGTTTAATAAATCTTCAAAATCTTGATCTTTCCTTATTGTAGAACCTGGTTGTTTAATTAATTTGTATTCTTTCATTTTTCCCTTAAAATTATCTATATTATTTAATTACTAGTTTTTTTACAACAGGGTTATTATTATTAATTTCAATTTTTAATAAATAAATACCTTGCTTTAAATTTTCTATATTCAATCTGTGATTCGTTGTATTATTTACAGCAACACTTAAAACTTTACTCCCAATAATATTTAATACTTGAATATTATTTATTTTATAATTTTCACTTTCGCTTTTAATTGTAACACTTCCTTTTGCAGGATTTGGATTAATAGTTATATCATTTATAATAATAATATCATTTACACTTGCAGTTTCATCAATAATTTTATAAATACTCCCATTAAAATTTGCTAAATATAATTCCTTATTTACATCTTCACCAAAAGCAACAGTAAAAGAAATTCCAACTTCGTTTGCAGTAACTTGATAACCATTATTTGGATCAATAGTTCTTAATTCAGTAGAATCTGTATCTAAATAAAAGTACAACCCTACTAAATCTGGAAATTCAGAACCTCTATAAACATTTCCGCCAGTTATAGAACCAAAACCAGTTCTAGGATAAACTGCTACAGGAAAAGTATAATTAGAAGGTGCTTGACAACCACTAGTATTAAATGTAGCATTACCTTCATAACATCTCCAACCAAAATTTAAACCGCCAACACCATTTAAGGTGTGATTAACTTCTTCAAAAGCATTTTGACCAACATCGCCCATCCATAAATCACCATTTAAACTATCAAAAGAAAATTTCCAAGGATTACGAACGCCAATTGCCCAAATTTCGTCTAAAACTGTAGAGTCATCAACAAACGGATTGTCCACAGGTATAGAATATGTAGCATCTGCACCAACTTCAATTCGCAGCATTTTACCTAAAAGTGAATTTCCGTTTTGCGCATTATTGTTTGGATCGCCACCACTTCCGCCATCGCCCATACCTATATATAAATAACCATCTTGACCAAAAGCAATACAACCGCCATTATGATTAGAGAATGGTTGATTGATTGTTAATAGTATTTGTCCAGAATTAACATCTGCAATATTTGAATCTGCAGATACTGAATATCTTGCAATAACTGTATCTCCAGAATTATTAGTGTAATTTACATAGAAAAAACCATTGGTAGTATAATCTGGGTCAAAAACCATACTTAACAAACCTCTTTCGCCACCAGAACTTATTATGGAAGTTATGTCTAAAAAATTAGTTGCATTAGTGGTTCCGTTAGCGTTTAACACTTTAATTCTACCAGCTTGTTCCACAATAAACAATCTATCATCACCAGCATTTGTAATATGTAATGGGTTATTAAATCCTGTTGCGAATACCTCAATATTAACATTTTGCGAATAGGAAAATATTGCAATTAAAAAAATAGATAAAAAAAGAAGTTGTTTGGTCATGATATTGAATTTGAATTTCATGTATTTAAAACAATTTAAGAAGTATAAACCCTAAATATTTAATTCATACGTAAACATAATGAAATTATTTTTATTTTAGCAAAAATATTACACATGAAATCACAAATTATTATTATTTTAACAATTATCTTTTTTTTTAGTTTACAAAGTTTCTCCAACCCTATTTGGGGACCAACTGGTCATAGAACTGTTGGTAAAATTGCAGAGAAACATTTAAAGAAAAAGGTGAAAAGAAAAATTAACAAATTATTAAATGGCGAAAGTCTTGCATTTATTTCTACGTATGCAGATGAAATAAAATCCGATAGAAGTTATAGCGAATTCTATACTTGGCATTATATTAATTTTCCGTTTAATACGGATTATCATGATTGCAAAAAAAATCCTAAAGGCGATTTAGCTACAGGCATTAAAACTTGCATTAAAGTTTTAAAAGATAAAAATAGTTCTCAAAAAGATAAAGTTTTTTATTTAAAAATGTTAGTGCATTTAATTGGCGATCTTCATCAACCTTTACATGTTGGCAGAGGTGAAGATAAAGGTGGCAACACCATACAAGTACAATGGTTTAAAAAAGGAACTAACCTACATAGAGTTTGGGATACAAATATGATTGAAGAATGGAATATGAGTTATATTGAATTAGCAAATAACACTAAAAATTTATCTAAACAGGAAATAAAAAACTACCAAAAAGGTACTATTATAGATTGGATTTATGATTCTCAAAGTTTAGCAAAAGTAGTTTATGCGTCTGCTAATAGTGGCGACAAACTAAGTTACCGATATTCTTATGATCATTTTGGTACGGTTAGAAATCAACTTCAAAAAGGTGGTATTAGGTTAGCAAAAATTTTAAATGATATTTTTGGATAAAACCTAAACTTTGCTATGAAAAATTTAATTTATAAATCATTCTTTCTATTTTGTATATTAATTTTAGTCAGTTTTAAAAATGATACAACAAAATTACCTAAAGGATTCGTTTATGTAACGGATATTATCCCTAATTTAAAATTAGATTTAAGATATTTTACAAAACATAATTTTGTTGGCAAACCAATTAATGGATACAAAAGCAATAAATGTATTCTAACCATTCAAGCAGCAAATGCTTTAAAAAAAGTACAAGATGAATTGTTAGAACAAAATTTATGCATACAGGTTTATGATGCTTATAGACCACAAAAGGCAGTAAATCATTTTATTAAATGGGCAAAAGATTTTAAGGATACTATTAATAAGGAACAATATTATCCAAAAATTAAAAAACGAAACCTATTTAAACTACAGTACATTGCAACACATTCTAGACACAGTAGCGGCAGCACAGTTGATTTAACTATTTATTCAAACAAAACTGGCAGCGTTTTAGATATGGGAAGTGATTATGATTACTTCGGAAAAGAGTCTTGGGTTAATTATCAAAATTTAACAAAGCAACAAATAAAAAACAGACAGTTATTACAAACTGTAATGCTAACTAATGGCTTTAGGTCTTACCCAAAAGAATGGTGGCATTTTACTTTACGTTTTGAACCTTATCGAAATCAATATTTCGATTTTAATGTGGAATAATTACTTACTAATTATATTCTGAACTAAGTTATAAATTCTTTCAAATTGTTCTTCCAAACCCATATTACTATTATCAAACTCAATCGCATCCTCTGCTTGTACTAAAGGTGAATCTTCTCTTGTAGAGTCAATAAAATCTCTATACTCTACATTTTTTAAGATTTCTTCATAACTCACATCGTCGCCTCTATCTAATAATTCTTTATAACGTCTTAAAGCTCTTTTTTTAGCCGAAGCGGTCATAAATAATTTTAATTCGGCATCTTTAAAAACTACCGTACCAATATCTCGGCCATCCATCACTAATCCTTTATTTTTTCCTATTAGTTTTTGCTGAGCGACCAGTTTTTTTCTTACTTCGGATATTGTGGAAACTTTACTTACTAATTTAGAAACTGCTAAAGTCCTAATTTCTTTTTCAACATTCACATCATTTAAAAACATTTCAGCAAAACCTAACTCTTCATTATATTTAAAATTTAAATTAATTTTATCTAAATCTTTTATTAATTTTTTAATTGAAAAATTTTCTTTAGAAACAAGATTATTCTGCATAGCATACAAAGTAACTGCACGATACATTGCACCAGTATCTACATAGATATAACCTAATTTTTTTGCTAATTGTTTTGCAATAGTGCTTTTACCTGTAGAGGAAAAACCATCAATTGCAATTGTTATTTTTTTAATCAAAATATTCAAAATAATGTTTTATCTAATTCTACTTGGCAAATCGATTTGTAAACTAAAAGTACTGGTATCAGACGCTGGATGATATTTAGTAAAGGCATAATTAAACTTTAAATTTCTACGCAATCTTAAACCAAAACCTGCAGTAAAACCAGCAAATGTTCTTGTTTCTGTTAATCGTAATTCTCTTGCTCTTCTAAAATTATAACCCAATCGTAAATTAACCTTTTTATCTGGAAAAAATTCAGCACCTATTACAAAATGTCTAATGGCATTATTAAGAAAAGTGATTTTTTCATTACTAGAATCTCCACCAATACTAGATACAGCATCCGAAGGATTTTCCACAGATACATCCCATTGTTGTAAATTATCTACAGTTAGATACCATTTTAATGGAATTTCTGATAATTTATACGAAGCACCAATCTCTATAACTAGTGGCAATTTTTCTTTAGTTTCATCAAAAGCATTTATCTGATACCCAACATTTCTAATTACTGCTGTAAATGTATAAGGTTTTTTGTAATTGTAATATAATAATGCTGCATCAAAAGCAATACCGCTAGAAGTATATGTATCTATAGTTGATGTTATTACTTTAAAATTTGCTCCTGCATAAAAATTACTCCAAGGTAAGTTTCTTGCATAACCAATTGTTGCTGCAATATCTCTTGACTTGAATGTTCCTGTTTCGTTACCTTCTTCATCTGCTGCAATAAATTCCCCATAATCTACAAAGGTAATACCACCATGTAAAGTACCAAAACGCTTACTAAAAAAATGTGCGAAATTTACTGAACCGTAATTAATATCCGCCAAAAAATTTACATAATTAACCGATACTTTATTATCTAATTCTTGGTTTACCGTAGAAGGATTCCATGTTGGTTGATCAACATCATCGTACAAAGTTAACACCTTGCCACCAAGCGCTGCTTGTCTAGCCGAAGTTGGCACATTTAAAAAATTAAATATCGTTTCGCCACCTACTTGTGAAAAAGCAGAAAACCAAACTACACAAAAAAAGAGGAGTACTTTAAATTTCATTTATTTAATCGAATTGTCAAAACTACAAATTTGCATCTTCTTTAAACGCATTTTTTTATGAATAATTGCTTTACAATAAATCAATTATATAAGTCATCTAAAAAAACACAATCCATAAAGGGTTAAATGGTTAAAAATCTTGGAATTCTGATATGAAATTCATGGTGTTTTTAGTTAAAAAAAGAAACATTTCTAGAATATTTTATTTTAAAAATATTCTAGAAATGTTTCTTAGAAATTATAGATAGGTTTACCTAAAGTTTAAATTACACTAAAATAAATTAAGTGTTATTTTTTTACAAAAATTACTAAACGTTGCTTTGCATATATAGTATTTCCTTTAACTTTATTCCATTTTCTAATATTAGCAATATTAACATCATACATTTGAGAAATAGAATATAAAGTTTCTTTTTTTGATACTTTATGATATATTTTTTTCATTCCCGAAATGGTCAAATTATTTTTTGCTTTACCTATTTCCATAGCATTTATTTGAGCATCTTCAATACGTTTGCTTTTTTCTATGTTATAATTGTTTAAAGCATCAAATACAATCTCTACACGTCTGTTTAATTGCGTTTTACCCCAAGTGTTTTTATTTATGAATTTTGGTTTGGTAAAACCGTGAGCTATTGTTTTTAATCTTTTTTTATTTACACCTGCTTTTAAAAAATAATCTATACAAGCATCTGCCCTACCTTGAGAAACTTTTTTATTATATTCTACACTTCCTAAACTATCTGTATGACCGCCAACTGTGAAAGATGTTTCGGGATATTTCAACATAAAATCCGCAACTTTTTCTAGTAAATCTTTAGAGGTTTTTCTAATTACAACACTACCCGATCTAAAATGTATATTTTTATTTAATTGATCATTAGCGCCCTCTAAAAAAGCCAAAGTACCTTGAATTTCATTCCATTCTTTTAATAATTTTACAGGTATTCCGTATTGTTCTGCAATTGCAATTAAATCAAAATCAGTATCAACATCTGCAACAATTGCATCCATTTCTATAGCTTCATCACTACCTTTAAGAGAGATTTCGACTCTTCGGTTTTTCTTTCTACCAAATGTTGTCTGATTATTAAATTTCAGTTTAGTAAAACCTAAACCTACAGTTTCAATTTGTTTTGGATCTACACCTGTGTTAATCAAAAATTCGCCAACAGCATCTGCTCTCATTTTAGAGATTTTTATACCATTTTCTGGAGTACTGGCACTATCTACATGACCAGCTACTAAAAATTCATAATCTGGTAATGCTTGCATGATATCTGCAATATCATACAATTCATCGTAAGATCTTTTGTCGATAGTTATCTTACCTGGTTGAAAATAAATATTATTAATTAACTCTTGTGCATTAGTATAAATACTTATGAAGATTAATAAAATAAAAACAATCCTTTTTTTTACTCTCATTAGTTGTGTTATTTATTGGTTTTTACTAGTTAAAAATTATAAGAGGATTCCATTTAACGTCTATAAATCTAAAACAAATATTTAGAAATAAAAATTAATTCCACCTTTAATTGCAAAATTGGTTGCTCCTGGCAAATCTCGATGACTTCCTCTAAAGACAAAATCAATTCGCAATAGTTTAAAAATATTATCGATTCCTGCATGGTATTCCCAATATAAATCTTCTGGTGCTCTATAGGCTGTTATGCCATTTACTGCTGGCAAACCATTTACATTTGATCGATTAATTAATCTGTTACTTTCAGAAACCGTGCCAATAATTCCTCTTGCTCCAATTATCTCTCTTAAATTTAATTTTCTAAGCAATGGTATTCTAGAAAAAATTCTTCCGTTAAAGTTGTGTTCTAAATGCATGGAAGCATACTCATCGGTTACAAATTCATAATAATCTAACAAATCAAAAGTTTTACTTGCCGTAAAAGGCGTTTGATTACCAGGCACAACATCTAACAAAGACAAAGGCACATCATTAAAGGTTTTACCTACTTCTACAGCATATTTTAATTTACCTATACCACCAACTTGAAAACGATGTTTGTAAAAAAATTGTAATTTATGATAGTCAAAATCACTATTCAATACATCTTTTAATCCTTTAGTATAACTTAAATACATAATTGGAAAACGGCCAGAATTTACGGCGTTTCTTTCTACACCAAACCCAACTGCTTTCCTTCCTGGTGTATATGTTATTGCAATATCAACTTCGGCTTGTGTAATATCGCTTTGTTCTACACCATTTTCATCTAAATAATTAATTTTAAATTCTTCTGGCGCAGCAGATTCTAATGTCTTATAAGTTGCACCAAGTCTGAATTTAAGGTTTTTTACAGGTTCTAAAGAAACGCCTACATTGGTTAAATTTAAGCGTGTTAAATTAAAGTTACTACCTCTAGAAAATAAAGCCGCTGATGCAAAACTTCTATCTAAAACATTGTTAGATGTTGTTAAACTTACTCCTGTTTGTTCCACATCGTTACGATTTCCTACTGAAAAAATCAATCTGTTTTTGGTATTTGCCATCCATTGACCAGCAATACCGTATTTGATTTTTTTATCTCCAAAACCGTATGCTAAAAAACCTTGCACACGTAATTTATCTGATTGTTTCACATAACTTCTACCGCCAATTCTAATTCTTGTTCCTTCTACTTCATTACTACCAAAAGTGGAATATATCGGTCCATAATCAAACCCTGGTAAAAATTGCCAATAACCAGAAGATAAAATACCTGCAACATCATAAATCTGTTTAAAACGTTTTACGGTTTTTAAGGTATCTAACATTTTATAGATACCATTTTCATCATCATTAAGTTTTTCCATTCGGTTAGTTTTCCAATATTCATCCGACTTGTTATAAACTTCTTCTTGATATTCTTTTATTTTTTCTGTGTAGAAACCCTTACCTTTTACTACATCGAATTTATAATTATTATATAATGTAGTACGTCTACCATAAACACCTTTTGATTTTTCTTTTTTATTCATCGAAAAATCAGACATCATATGATCTCTTTTTAGTAAAAATATAGAATCGTTTAATACATTAAATTCTTGTTCTATATAAATTTCTTTTACCCAATTAATGTTAGCACTTCTAGTCGCTGCCATCTGAATTTCTTTTACCGCAAATGTGGAATCGTTAACCCAAAAATCACCTTTAAAAGTTAATTCGTTTTTTCTTCTAGGGTAAAATACAATATTATAACACCATTTATTACCTATAAATGCACTATCCGTTAAAATATAATTATATACGGATGGTCCTGTTCTAGATAATGGACTAGTAAAACTCTTATCGAAAAACTTTAAATAATTATCATAAATATTATAATCTACATATAATTGTTTTACAAATTCTATAACACTTTGATTGTTTTCAAAACCTGAATTTTTATTAGCTAATAGTTTTTCAATCTCTCTTTTCGGTTTATTTTTACCATATTTTTTATACATCGCCTCATTAATAAAAATAGGCAAATACGGTTTACCTGTTATATTTGAGGTATCAATTTTATCAAAAATAAAAGACATGCCTTTAAAAACACGTTTGTTTTTAAATTTATCATCAATATTATTTAAATCGAATTCTATTTTTTCATATTTATCATATTCATATTGCGGATGCATATAAATACCATTTTTACGTTTTTTCGCCCAAATCTTACGTAAAATAGCAATTGCAGGGTTGCCTTTTTTCTTTACCTTACCTGAATAAAGTACCACTTCATCTAGATTAGAACCTGTTTCTTTTAAAATGATTTTTAAATCAAAATTATTCCGTTCTAACGGAAGTGTTTTAGTTTCAAAACCTAAAAAAGACACTTCTAATTCGGCATACGTTTTATCCGATTGCAAATAAAATTTACCATTTTCATCGGAAACGGTTCCTTTGGTGGAGTTTTTAAAAATGATGTTTGCAAACGCAATAGGTTCGTTTAAATCATCGAATACTTGGCCTTTAACTTTCGTTTGAGAAAAACTTAAAATGGTAAAAATTAAGCCGAAAAATAAAATTATATGTTTCATTGTTTTTGAGTAAAAAAATTCTTTCCAAATTATTTTGAAAAGAATTATAAATGGCAAAAATTATGCCGTATTCATTTAAGAAATATGATTATCTATACAGCACACTTTTTACAGCTTTAACAACATCATCTGCATTTGGCAACCATTCTTTTAATAATACAGGCGAATATGGTGCTGGTGTGTCTGCGGTAGTAATACGTTTTATTGGCGCATCTAAATAATCGAATGCTTGATCTTGTACCATAAAAGTAATTTCTGAAGAAATACTGCCAAAAGGCCATGCTTCTTCTAATATTACCAATCTGTTTGTTTTTTTAACCGATTCTAAAATCATATTCTGATCCATAGGTTTTACGGTTCTTAAATCAATTATTTCTACTGATATATCTTCTTTTTCTAATATTTTTGCTGCTTTATATGCTTCTTTAATAATTTTTCCGAAAGAAACAATAGTAACATCATCGCCTTTTCGTTTTATTTCTCCAACACCTATTGGTAAAATGTATTCGCCTTCTGGCACTTCACCTTTATCGCCATACATTTGTTCAGATTCCATAAAAATTACAGGATCATCATCTCTTATTGCTGCTTTTAACAATCCTTTTGCATCATAAGGTGTTGATGGTACAATTACTTTTAAACCTGGTGTATTTGCAAACCAATTTTCAAAAGCTTGTGAATGTGTCGCTCCTAATTGACCCGCAGAACCTGTCGGACCTCTAAAAACGATAGGGCAATTAAATTGTCCGCCACTCATTTGTCTAATTTTTGCTGCGTTATTTATAATTTGATCTATACCAACTAAAGAGAAATTGAATGTCATATATTCTACAATTGGTCTTGTACCTGTCATTGTAGAACCTATCGCAATACCTGCAAAACCTAATTCGGCTATTGGTGTATCGATTACTCGTTTTGCACCAAATTCAGCAAGCATACCTTTAGATGCTTTATAAGCACCATTATATTCTGCAACTTCTTCACCTAATAAAAATACCGATTCATCTCTTCGCATTTCTTCACTCATTGCTTCGGCAATCGCTTCTCTAAATTGTATTGTTTTCATATTTTAATATAACTATAAATGTGAAGGCAAAAATAGTGTTTTTGAGTTAATAAAATTACTTTGAACAATTAATGTTATAAAAATTTAAAATTTCTGTTAAATGCTTCAATTTTAATTTTCTTAATTTTATTTTTTCAACTAATTCCGGACAGTCTTCAAAATATTTTGATGCTGTTTTTTTAAAATTTTTATATAAAAAATTACCTTTCGAACCAATATGAATTAAGGTTTTATCAGTAGATTTATATAAAAAATAATCAATTTTGGATACATCAATTAATCCGCCTCCAGCAACACCAATACTATTATTTAAGGCAAAGTAATTATCAAACATCTCTAAATGATTCGTATTCCGAAACAGAAAGTCATCTTTCATTCTTTGCATCCATTCTTCTGCTGAAATATATTTATTTTTAGAATAAAACAAATCTAGGTCTATCGAATTATTTATATAAACATCCGTTTTACCTTTATGAATAAGTTCAACAAATGACAAAAATTTAGATTTATCTGTTTTTTTATAATAAAATTTTCTTTTATAAAGAGAATCTTCAACAGTTATCATTTCTTTTATTTCTTTAAATTTAACTTTACTTGCTTTTTTTTGAGATTCAGTTTCTTTAAATCGAACATCAAAAGCAGAATTTTTTAATTTAATAAAACCTTTTAAAATTTCGCCACTTTTTAATTCAATTGTGCCTTTTAAATACGGTTTTTTATGGAGTTTTAATTGTGCGAAATTATTTAAAGAAATTAAGATGCTAAAAACTAATAGAATTCTCTTCATGGTTGAATTTTTAAAATGTAATATTAATTATTTTAAGATTGGTTAAGCAATTGTTATGCCATGTAATGATAAATCAACGGTATTTGATTTTGAAATTTTATTCTTTATCAATTTCAATATTACTTAAAAACTTTTTAGCATTTAATTTAGAAACTATTTTTTTACCAGTTTTCTCTTCAATTTCTTTTCTAGCATTGCCAGCAATTGTGCCACCTTGTTTTGCAATAACTTTGTTTTGAGTAAAATTTTCTGGTT
>JAMONN010000214.1 GCA_027065775.1 Flavobacteriaceae bacterium
TGTTCCAATCTTTATATTGAATATATAGGATCAGAAACTCAAAAAAATACCAAATAAAAAAAGGAATCCATAATAACTCTATTTGTTGTCTTAAATGAATTTTTTCATGATTTAGTAAAACTTTATCATTCTTGTAATTTTTATTAATAAAAATAACTGGCCAAATGGTAATAGCAATGTATTTATTAAATCTAAATTTTGAAAAAAAAATCATATATCCTGCATATTACAAAAAGCAAACCAAAAATTAATATCTTTGTATTAAATATAATAAACAATGATAAAAAAAATAATAGTAGTATTCGTGATTTTTCAACTAACTGCTTGTGCAGAATTGCAACAAGTAGTTAATTCATTACCAACAGAAACACTAACAAATGCTCAAATTGGCGGTGGTTTAAAGCAAGCCTTACAAAGTGGCATAACAAATCAAGTAAGTTCATTAACTAAAAAAGATGGTTTTTTTAAAAACGAATTGGTTAAAATATTTTTACCCGAAGAATTAAAAAAAGTAGACAGAACACTACGTAGAATTGGTTTAAGCAGTTTAGCAGATGAAGGTTTAAAAGTATTAAATCGTGCTGCAGAAGATGCTGTTGGTGAAGCAACTCCAATTTTTGTAAATGCAATAAAAGGATTAACTTTTACGGATGCCAAAAATATTTTATTAGGCAATAAAGAAGCTGCAACTAGCTATTTAAAGACAAAAACCAATCAAACGTTATATGCTAAATTTAATCCTGTAATTAATAATTCCTTTAAAAAAGTAGGAGCAGATCAAATTTGGTCTAATTTAATTACTAAATATAATGCGCTACCGTTGACTAATAATGTAAACCCTGATTTAACAGATTATGTTACCAAACAAGCACTAAAAGGCGTTTTTAAAATGGTTAGTAAAGAAGAATTAAAAATCAGATCAAATATTAATAGCAGATCAACCGATTTATTACGTAAGGTTTTTGCCTTGCAAGACTAATCCAATATTCAGTAAAAAATGGACTTACTAGAACAAGCAAAAGAAAATAGCAAAAAAAACGCTCCGTTTTATTATAAATTTTTGAGCATGCTTTCCGTTGTGCGTGGTTATAATATTTTTGCTATTGTTGTAGCGCAATATTTAGCCGCTATTTTTATTTTTTCACCCGAAAAATCCGTTCGTTTAGTTTTACAAAATATACATTTATATTATATTGTTTTAGCAACCATTTGCACCATTGCAGCAGGTTACATTATTAATAATTTTTATGATAAAGAAAAGGATTATATCAATAAACCTCAAAAAACAACATTAGATAGTTATGTTTCTCAAAAAACAAAGTTGCAGATTTATTTTTTACTCAATTTTGTTGGTGTTATATTTGGTTTTTTAGTTTCCTTTAAAGCCGCTTTGTTTTTTGCAATTTATATTTTTTGCATTTGGTTTTATTCACATAAATTAAAAAAACAACCATTAACAGGTTTGTTTTCTGCTGCAATATTAGCATTATTACCATTTTTTGCCATATTTGTTTTTTATAAAAACTTTTCTGAAGTAGTATTTATTCATGCTTCATTCTTGTTTTTTATTTTAATCATAAAAGAATTGGTTAAAGATTTAGAAAACATCAAAGGTGATTTAGTACAAAACTACATGACTATACCAATAAAATACGACGAACGTTTTACAAAAATGCTCATTACACTTGTAGTGATTTTAACAGTAAGTCCGATATTTTTCATTTTAAAACATGATGAAATTGGCGAAATGAAATACTACTTTTATTTTGCAATAGTCGTTTTATTTATATTTGAAATGTTACTTTTTAAAGCGAAAAACAGAAGTGATTATGTAATCTTACATAACATCATAAAGTTTTTAATTATTGTAGGTATTTTAAGCTTAATGCTAATTGATACTTCGGTGATTATTGATAGAATTGTTTTGTAAAGACGTTTTGTAAAACGCCTTTACATTGCTATTTTCTTTAATGAAACTAGCATACAAGTACCTTTACCGATAGTAGAACTTTTAACATAAATCTTTCCGTTATGGTAATCTTCAATAATTCGTTTTGCTAAGGAAAGTCCTAAACCCCAACCACGTTTTTTAGTAGTAAAACCCGTTTCAAATACTTTTTTAAATTGATTTTTAGCAATACCTTTACCAGAATCGGTTATTAGAATTTTTACAAAATTAGTATCTGTTTTTATAGTAAGGTCTAATTTTCCTTTACCTTGCATCGCGTCAATAGCATTTTTTATAAGGTTCTCGATTACCCAAGAAAACAATTGTTTGTTGGCGTTAACATAAATTACAGATTCTATGGTATTAAAACTAAAATTTATCTGATTAGAAAAACGTGACTTTAAATAATTAAAAGATTTTTCAGTTTCGCTAACTAAATTAATTTTTTCTAATTTAGGAATCGATCCAATTTTAGAAAAACGATCTGCAATAGTATTTAATCTATGTACATCTTTTTCGATTTCTAGTACGGTTTCTTCCGCAACATTATCCATTCTTAAAATTTCGACCCAACCTAAAAGTGAAGACAATGGCGTACCAATTTGATGCGCAGTTTCTTTTGCCATACCAGTCCATAATTTATTTTGCTCAGCAACTTTAGACGATTTTAATACTAAATAGATAATTGAAGCAAAAAGCACTAAAATTAGTAATAATGCTAGAGGATAATATTTTAATTTGGTTAACAAATCAGAATCTCTATAGTAAACAAATTGCTTTACTTTTTTACCTTCAACTCTATAACTTAAATCAAGCGGTTTATTTTGATCTTTCATAATAGACAACTGTTTTTGAAGATATAAAGAGTCTTTTGCTTTTATAGAATCTAAATTATTCTTACCGATAATTTCACCTTTTCCATTAGTAAAAATACTTGGTATGTTTTTATTACTATTTACAATTAATAGTTGTAACTCTGTACTGCCAGAATTTATAGCTAAATTATCAAATGCTGCTTTGTATTTTTTAATTAAATCTTGCTTTGTTTTATAATCTAAATTTTCAATATTTAAAATAATTTTTCGGAATAATTTAAAATTATTATCATCACCAATATTAGAAAACGATTTCTGTGCTTCGGTAATAATCTTCATTTTATTTCTTTCTTCGGTTTTAAATTTTTGGACAAAATCAAAAGTATTCCATAAAATTGCAGTTACAATTATAAAAGAAACTGAAATTAATAACCAACGGATTATTCTAGCGTTTTTTGAGAAATTCATAAATCAAATTTAAAGATTAAAAAATTGAAAATTGAAAATTTTAACTATTATTTTATTTTAGTAGTTTTTTTTGATTAAAAATTAAACGCATTTACAAATTACATATTGTTATATTTGTACAAGTTTACTAAACAATAATTATGCTAACAATAGACCCAAAAAAAATACCAACTGCTAAATTACATGGTTTTTTATTAAGTGCCGTAGCGCCAAGACCAATTGCTTTGGCAAGTACGATTGATGAAAACGGAAATTCAAATTTATCACCATTTAGTTTTTTTAATGTATTTAGTGCAAATCCGCCAATTTTAATTTTTTCTCCTGCAAGAAGAGTGCGAGATAATACCACAAAACACACTTTAGAAAATGTTTACAAAGTAAAAGAAGTGGTTATAAATGTAGTTAATCATGCTATTGTACAACAAATGTCATTATCAAGTACCGAATACGCACAAGATGTAAACGAATTTGATAAAGCAGGTTTCACGATGTTAAAATCCGATTTAATAAAACCATTTAGAGTTGCCGAATCACCAGTACAGTTCGAATGTAAAGTAAATGAAATTATTTCTTTAGGTAATAAAGGTGGTGCAGGTAATTTAATTATTTGCGAAGTTGTTAAATTACACATTCACAAATCCGTTTTAAACGACAAAAATACAATAGATCAAGTAAAGCTAGATTTAGTTTCACGTGCTGGCGGTAGTTATTATTCTAGGGCAAAAGCTGGCTTTTTTGAAATTCCAAAACCAATTACCACTTTAGGAATTGGTGTAGATTCTATACCAGAAAAAATAAGAAACAGTACTATTTTAACAGGTAACAATTTAGGTCTGCTCGGTAATATTGAAACTTTACCAGCGCAAGAAATTGTTAATAAGTTTGCAGAAGAGAATCCGAAATATGTTGGTATTGACTCAACTAAAAAACATATTTTTGCAAAAGAAATGTTAGAGATTAACGATATGGACTCTGCATGGAAAATTTTATTAATTAACTAGGTCTCTGCGGATTGACCACAAAAAAGAAACTCGAACGCAGTCGAGAAATTAGATTATGGAAGTATCAGGAAAAATTAAAGTATTAAGTGACACGCAAACTTTTGGAAACAACGGTTTTAGAAAAAGAGAAGTGGTTGTTACTACAGAAGAACAATATCCACAAATGATAATGGTAGAGTTCATTCAAGATAAGTGTGACTTATTAGACAGTTTTAAGATTGGTGATGATGTTAAAATCAACATTAATTTAAGAGGTCGAGAATGGATTAATCCAGAAGGTGTTGCAAAATATTTTAACGCTATACAAGGTTGGAGAATTGAAAAAATGCAAGCAAATTCAGGATCTGCTCCAGCACCAGTTGAAAAAATGGAAAATTTAGAAACAGTTGAAAGTACTACTTCTGAAGAGGCAGATGATTTACCATTTTAATAAGTAAATCATAAAAAATAAAAGGGTCTTACTTAATAGTAAGACCCTTTTTTTATATATTTGAACATGAACTTAAATCAAATAACAGTTCCTTCGTTAGATTTAACCAAATCTATTCCCTTTACCAACAATTAGGTTTAAAACTAATAGTACATTCCGATGATACTTATGCACGTTTTAAATGTGAAAATGGCGCTACTTTTTCATTACACAAAGTGGATGAATTACCAAATGAAAATGGTATTTGGATTTATTTTGAAACAGAAAATTTAGACGAATACGTGCAAAAATTAACAAATAACGGTTTTTCATTTGAAGACCAAACGATAAACCTTGGCTATGGAGAGAAGCAAGATTAAAAGATCTAGATAACAATCAAATAATTTTATATTTTGCTGGCGACAACCGTTTAAATCCACCTTGGCGGATCTAATTTAACCAAAATATCTAATGAAGAATCATTCTTTTTTAGAATAACTATAATATTTTTTTGCTAATTTTTGCTCAACTAAGAATTATGTAGTATTATTGCACCTCCAAAAATAGGTCCTATAGCTCAGTTGGTTAGAGCACCTGACTCATAATCAGGTGGTCCGAGGTTCGAGTCCTCGTGGGACCACTTTATAAAATTAAAAGTTTGGTTGATAATGTTTTATTATTAAAGAATAATATCATACATTTGCCTTTCGCATGTCTAATTGGCAATTTGTTTAAGCTTAAAATTGTAAAAAATGAATAAAAACACCCTTAAATTAATCTTAATAGTTATCGTTTTATTAACTGTTAATGTTGCGTTTTCGCAAACTCCACCAAGCAGAACACCGCCGCCGCCGCCACTTCCAATTGATGGAGGCATATTAACATTATTTGCATGTGCTGTTGGTATTGCTATAAAGAAAATAGGTGCTAAAAAGTAACCTTTAAAATTATTTATCGTTATTTATAGTGATAAGTACTACATATACTATTTTGATTCGTCAATTTAGAAACTACAAAAAAGTCATTATTTTAAATAATGACTTTTTTTTGTTTGATACTTTTTAAAAATTTGTTTTGTAAATAAAATGAAAAATTAATTGATTACTTTTGTGTGTTCAAAATATAATTATTGGATTTAAATTCATGAAGAAAGTAAATAAAATTAAAGTAGGCATTTCAGTTGGAGATATAAATGGAATTGGAATAGAAACAATATTAAAAACATTTGCAGATATAAGAATGTTAGATTTTTGTACTCCCATTATTTTTGCATCTTCTAAAGTCATCTCTTTTCATAAAAAAAATTTGAATTTAGATGTACCAATTCATGGTTTGACATCTATTAAAAATGTACTTGAGAATAAGGTAAACTTACTAAATATTTGGAAGGAAGATGTTGCTATCACTTATGGCGAATCAAACAATACCGCTGGAAAATACGCATACTTGTCATTAAAAAAAGCAGTAGAAGCTCTAAATAATGACGAAATTGATGTTTTAGTAACGGCACCAATTAATAAACATAATATTCAATCAGACCAATTTAATTTTCAAGGACATACGGAATATTTAGAAAGTCAATTCGAAGGTAAGTCATTAATGATCTTAATGACAGAAAAGTTAAGAATAGGCTTAATAACTGGTCATATACCTATTAATGAAATTTCAAAAACGATAACTCCGGAATTAATTAGAAGTAAAGTAGCTATAATGTATGAAACATTAATACAAGACTTTAAAATTAATAAACCTAAAATTGCAATTTTAGGTTTAAATCCGCATTGCGGAGATAATGGCGTAATTGGGAATGAAGATAATGATATAATAAAACCAACTATAGAAAAAATACAAAAAACCGGAAAGTTAGTGTATGGTCCATATGCAGCGGATAGTTTTTTTGGTTCAGAATCATATATGGGCTTCGATGCAGTTTTAGCAATGTATCATGATCAAGGATTAGCGCCATTCAAGACATTATCATTTGGCAAAGGCGTT
>JAMONN010000215.1 GCA_027065775.1 Flavobacteriaceae bacterium
ATGAAATGATTACAAGTAATAGATTTAGAAATATAGATGGCATTATACCAGTGCCATTACATAAAAACAAATTAAAAAGTAGAGGTTATAATCAGGTTACAAAATTCGGTGAACAACTTTCAAAAAAATTAAAAGCACCTTATGTTAAAGATATATTAATAAGAAAAACTGCTGCAAAAACACAAAGTAAAAAGATACGTTTTGATCGTTGGAAAAATGTAACAGAAATGTTTTTTGTGCAAGATTTATCTACTTTTAAAAACAAACATGTTTTATTAATAGATGACATTATCACTACTGGTGCAACCTTAGAAGCATGCTGTAATGAATTACTTAAAATAAAAGGTATTAAAATAAGCATTGCGGTAATGGCATTTACAAAATAACTTTTTAATTAATTGTAA
Organism: Flavobacteriaceae bacterium; assembly: GCA_027065775.1. Classification (GTDB taxonomy): domain Bacteria; phylum Bacteroidota; class Bacteroidia; order Flavobacteriales; family Flavobacteriaceae; genus S010-17. The sequence continues at coordinate 405 of JAMONN010000215.1, forward strand.
AGACGTTTTGACAAAACGTCTTTACAGATGTCAATTTTTTATCGTTAATTTGCGTAAAATTTAAAGATGAAATTCAAATCTGTTTTTTTATTAATTCTCTTGGTTCTTATTTTTAGTTGTGCTAGAAAAGGTAATCCAACTGGCGGACCAAAAGATGAGGATGCTCCTATACTAATTAACGCAATTCCAGTACATAGATCTATAAATTTTAACGATAATGAAATTCGGATTTATTTTGACGAATACGTTAAATTAAAAGATATAGAAACACAACTAATAATTTCGCCACCTTTAAAATATGCACCAATAATTTCGCCAATTGGATTGCCAAGTAAAAGAATATCCTTAAAAATTAAAGATACTCTAAAAGCAAATACTACCTATGTATTTAATTTTGGGGAATCTATTGAAGATAATAACGAAGGAAACGCATTAAGTAACTTTAAATATATTTTTTCTACAGGTGAATATATCGACTCATTATCCATAAAAGGTAAAATAAAAGATGCTTTTTTAAATAAAACAGACGATTATATTTCGGTATTATTATACGAAATAAATGAAACCTATAACGATTCTACAATTTTTAAAGAAAAACCAACATACATAACCAACACATTAGATAGTATTGCTTGGAAAATAACCAATATTAAAAAAGGAAAATATAAGTTAATTGCTTTAAAGGAATCTCAAAATAATTATATTTACGAACCTAAAGGAGATAAAATTGCTTTTTTAGATACTATTATTTCGTTACCAACAGAAAAAGATTTTGAATTAAAATTATTTAAGCAAACACCAGATTTTAAATTGGCAAAACCAATTGAAGTTTCTAAAGGTCATTTTATTTTTGGTTTTGAAGGTAATGGCAAAAATTTAAAGGCAAATCTTTTAGACAAACAAATTAAAACAGTTTCTTATTTTGAAAAAGAGAAAGATACCATACACTTTTTCTATAAAGGAATAGATTTAGATTCTACAAATATAGTTTTCAAAAACACAAGTTTTGAAGAAGAACAAACACTTAAATTCAGACTCAAAAAACAAGATAGTCTAATTGTAATGAACAATATAAAAGGCACTCTTTTTTTAAGAGATACTATTACTTTATCAAGTAACATTCCTCTAACTACTGTAGATGAATCCAAAATAAATTTAAAAGTAAACGATTCTACTGCAATTCCGTTTTCAACAAAATTATTTGCTAATAAACTAAACGTATTGTTCGAACGAAAACCAGAAGAAAGTTATAAGTTAGAAATTTTACCAAACGCAATAACCGATTTTTTTGACCAAACAACCGATACTCTAAAATATAGTTTTAAAACAAAAAAGGCTAATTTTTACGGCGAAATTAATTTAAAAGTAGAAAATGTAACTTATCCTATTATAGTACAATTACTAAGCGAAAAGAATAATTTAATTGATGAAATTTACGCTGTAGAAAAGCAAAACTATATTTTTGAAAACCTTGTACCATCAAACTATGTAATTAGAGTAATTGCAGATACTAACAAAAATAAAAAATGGGATACAGGTAACTTTATAAATAAAACGCAACCTGAAAATGTCTATTATTTTAATAAAGTAATTGCATTAAAAGAAAACTTTTATTTGAATGAAGTTTTTGTTTTGGAGTGAAATTATACAAAAAATTTTAATTTACCTGTATTGAGAGTTGCTTTATAATGTACAGTATGAGCAGTAATGGTTTAAAATGCTCTTACTTCGTGTTGTAACACGAAGTCAATTTTTTCAATTCAAAAAATAAAATGCAAAATTTTAAAAATTTTGCGGAACTTCGTTTTACAAAACCAACTTTAAAGTTAGCAATTAGCCATTATTGCTTATACTGATCTTTGTTGGCAGTAGTTTTTTATGTTTTTATTAAGGATTTATTAGCTAAATTTTACTTATTTTTGTATTAAATAAATACATATATAGTTAATGGAAGCTAATTATTTTAAGTTTCAAGTTTTTTTGTTCGGGGATTATGATGAAGTTGTAGCAAGTTCTGAAAATATTAAATTTTTCATAGACAAGTTTTTGCCTCAGAATTTCATACCTAACCAAATTCAAGAATTATCATTAAATATTAAAGGTAAAAATCCAGAAGATTTTGAAAAAGAAGTCATTAATCGGATTTCTTTAAATTCATTTGATAAAAAATGGGAAATTATTTTTAATAAGGATGGATTAATTTTTAATTATTCTTTTGATTTATTTGAAAATAAAGCATTTAGTCTTGAAGAGTTTAAGACCCTTATTTTGAAATATTTACTTTTAATAGAAGCAAAATTTAATAAAAAATTTCATAGATTAGGAATAGTTGTTGATAAACTTTCACCTATAGAAAAAAGCAATAGGACTAAAGCTTTTTTGAAATTTAATAACAAGTCTAATTTCCTTGGCGAGAATTTAAGTCCAATTGAATGGACTAATAAAGTCGTTGTTAGAAAAAAAATAGAAGAATTGGATAATGAAATTATTAATATTTCTAATATGAATTCTTTTATTAAAGCTCAAATAAATTCAAATAATAAAGAAATAGATTTTGAAGGAGTACATAATGTAATTGACTTAAATACATTGTCTGTTATAAAAGATAAAAGGTTTGATCGAGATCAACTTGATGTTTTTTTAACTAAAGCGAATATTCTTATAAAAGATATTTTTACAAATAACCAAATTGATTAATATACTATGGCAACACAATCTAATTTTTATAAATTTAGTAATACTTTATATAACCCTTTTGGATTTGCTTCAATGCTTAAAGAAGAAAATACCATCATAAGTGAAAGGAAAGCTTCTTTTAAATCAAATATTGAGTTTAAAAAACATATCGAAAATAAATTTCAAAATGTTTTTGTTTCGACATTAAAAAATCAAGAATTAGAGATAGATTATAAAAATCAAATTGAATTTTTATTAGAGAAACTTTTTTTAGAGAATGAGTTTGTGACCAAAGATTGGTTAAATGAAATTTATGTTTCAAATTATAATGACACAAAATTTTTAATTAATATATTAAAAATAATAGGTAATCTTGACAAGAAATTATTAAAATCATTTGGTATTGTTATTTCTGGTTCAGCTTTGGTTCATAAAAATGTCGAAGTAAAAGAAATGGCTATTAGAGTATTTGAGAATTGGAATACTATTGAGAGTTATACTTTTTTGAAAAATTGTTCACTTGTTCCTAAGTGGCTTAATGATTATAAAAATGAAGTTTTAGCAAATATCGAAGAAGAATTATGTCTTATTTAGTTAGGAGGATAAGTAGAGCAAAATGGGATAATGAAGAATATGATTATTCAAATGATGATAATGCGCCTTCTGATGCAATTACTTCTTGTTTAAGAACTTTCAATAATGAACTATCTACTTGGTTAATTGATGATTTGAAAGATTTAAATCAAGCGATTTTATGTTTGATTACTGGTAGTAAACAGGAAAATATTAATACAATTCATTTGATTTATTTTGACATTGAAGAAATAAATAAAAGAGGATTATCTATTGAGAAAACAACAGGAGATACAGTGATTAGTCAGTACCAAGGTTTACATTTTGATATTAAAAGTTTAAATTATGAAACTTTAGGTGTTGTAAAGGATATTGTTTTGGATTGTTTGAGGAAAGATTATTATAAGACAATTACAAAAAAAACATTAAAAGATATTTTACGAGAGTCCGTAAATAAATCAAAAATATTAGATAAATCATTACTTAACGAGAAGTTACAAAGTAAGTTTTGATTTGTTGCATTAAGTTCTTGAATTCAGACTGCTTTTAGTGAGATTCTGTCAACCGAAAGTATATGCGAAGTGACTAAAAAAAAGACATTACGTTATATACAAAGTTGTAAAGTTAAACTAAAAAACAAAGATTCCAAATAAAGTTAAAAACTAATAAAAAAGTAGAAGTTAGTTTTGCATCAAAAAAGCCTTAATAAATCCATCAATTTCACCATTCATAACTGCATCTATATTACCAGTTTCATGAGCAGTTCTAACATCTTTTACTAATTTGTAAGGGTGCATTACATAGTTTCTAATTTGTGAACCAAAATCAATTTTCATTTTATTTGCTTCAATATTATCTTGTTTTGCCTGTCTTTTTTGGAGTTCTATTTCATACAATTGTGACTTTAACATTTGCATTGCTTTTGTACGATTTTCTAATTGCGAACGAGTTTCAGAATTTGCAATCATAATTCCAGATGGTTTATGACGCAAAATCGCTTTGGTTTCTACCTTATTTACATTCTGTCCGCCAGCGCCACCAGAACGTGCAAAATCCCAAGTAATATCTGCAGGATTTATTTCAATAACAATACTATCATCCACTAACGGATACACATAAACCGATGCAAAAGAAGTATGTCGTTTCGCATTACTATCAAATGGTGAGATCCTAACCAATCTATGCACACCATTTTCACCTTTTAAATAACCAAAAGCATATTCGCCATCAATTTCTATAGTAACCGTTTTTATACCAGCAGAATCGCCAGCTTGATAATTTAATTGTTTTAATTTATAACCTTGCTTTTCAGACCACATTATATACATTCGCATAAGCATTTCTGCCCAATCACAACTTTCCGTTCCGCCAGCGCCAGCAGTTATTTGTATGATGGCACTTAAATTATCGCCTTCGCTCGATAACATGTTTTTAAACTCTAAGGATTCTATAAATTCTAAAGTTTTATTAAATTGTTTGGTTATTTCTTCTTCACTAACTTCATCCTCTTTATAAAAATCGTATAAAACTTGTAAATCTTCCACTTCTGATTTTGATCTACGATAATCTTCTACCCATTTTTTCTTACCACGTAAAGTTTTCATTAAAACTTCTGCTGTTTTCGGATTATTCCAAAAATCAGGATTAGCAGCTTGCTCTTCTTCATTAGAAATTTCGATTAACTTCTTGTCTATCTCTAGGTAAGTTTCTAACTTGCCAACTCTTTCAAGTAAATCTTTTATTTGATTGGATGTAATCATAAATGCAAATGTAAGTTTTTTAGATAAAGACTAAAGACCAAAAACCAAAAACTAATGACTAATATGATAAACCTTATAAGCGACACAGTTACCAAACCATCAAAAGCAATGTTAGAAGCAATGATGCAAGCAGAAGTTGGCGATGATGTTTTTAAAGCAGATCCAACGGTAAATAAGTTGCAAGAAAAATTAGCGAAGATGTTTGGCAAAGAAGATGCCTTATTTTTTCCATCGGGTTCTATGGCAAATCAGGTAGCAATTAAATTACATACAAACCCAGGCGAACAAATGATTTGCGATAAATGGGCACACGTTTATAATTTTGAAGGTGGCGGCGCAGCAGCAAATTCAGGCGTTTCTTCCTTGTTGATTGATGGCGATAGAGGTATGTTTAAAGCGTCTGACCTTAACGGAATAATAAACGCTTCCGATAATATTCATACTGCAATTACAACTTTAGTTGCCATAGAAAATACTACAAATAAAGGTGGCGGCGCTTGTTGGGATTTTCAGGAAATTGAAAAATTAAAAAAAGTTTGTATCGAAAATGGTTTAGCATTCCATTTAGATGGCGCAAGATTATTTAATGCATTGGTAGCAAAAAATGAAACACCTAAGCAATATGGAGAACTATTTGATACAATCTCTATTTGCCTTTCAAAAGGATTAGGAGCGCCAGTCGGTTCTGTTTTATTAGGCACAAAAGAGCATATTACAAAAGCATTACGAATTAGAAAATTATTTGGTGGCGCAATGCGACAAGTTGGTTATTTAGCAGCAGCAGGATTGTATGCTTTAGAAAATAATATAGAAAGGTTAACCGAAGATCATAAAAAAGCAACACAAATAGGAAACACTTTACAAAACTTAAATTTTGTGAAAAGTGTAGAACCAATCGAAACAAATATTATTATTTTTAACTTAATAGCTAGTGTAGATGAAAATGAATTCATCGAAAAATTAAAGGAAAACAATATCTTAATTTCTAATATGGGACAAGGTAAATTACGCATGGTAACCCATTTAGATATAACAGAAGAAATGTTTCAAACTATAATTAAAACACTTAATATGTTAAAATTTTAATTATTTGTAATAATTAAAAAGATCAAACGACTTAACATTTGAAATCAATATAAATGAAAAAATATTTAGTATTTGTTTTAGTGATAAGTTTGTTCTCGTTTACGATCTATAATAAGGAAAATGTAAAACTAGA
>JAMONN010000216.1 GCA_027065775.1 Flavobacteriaceae bacterium
ATAATGAGCCTAATAATAATGAAACAGGATTTTATATTGGATTAATTTATGATAATATTTCCATTAGTGAAAAAATAAAAATTCAACCAGAAATGCGATTTGTTGCAGTAAAAGATTTTAATCAATTGCAAATTCCAATTACATTAAAATACGAAATTTCAGAAAGTTTTAATTTACAAACAGGACCAAATTTAGGATTTTTATTAGATAGTCCAGAAACTATAGATTCTTTTAATTTTGCAATAGATTTTGGTGCATCTTATGCTATTCTATCTAATTTATTATTCGAAGTTCGGTACAATTGGGGACAAACAAACTTGTTAAAAAATGGCGATAGCGATAATTATTTAAAAATAAACAATTTTCAAATTGGTTTAGTTTATAAATTAGAATCGAGTAATTAAAAAAATGTGCCTGTCTGAAAAGAGTTCTTCTAAGTGAAGTGAAGAGTCTTTATGTGTTTTAATACTGATTGTTAGATCTTTAAGATTTTTCATTACATTCAAAACGACAAATTAGAACACTTTTCAGACAATCTCCTTAAAATGTTTTATTTTTAACCAACCAATAACATAACTATTTTGAAAGTAAAATTAAGTATACTATTATTTTTATTTCTTTGGAGTTTTAACGCAAATGCTCAAAAAGATACGATTTATATAAACAAGTTGTTAAAAGAAGCTTCAAAAGTTACCATTAAAAATGCTGAAAAAGGAGATTCTATTTACAATGAAATAATAGCCATTTCAACAAAAAACAAGTATCATAAAGGAGAATATTTGGCTTTTAGAGGATTAGCTTTTATAAATTATAACAGTAGTAAATATAAAAAGGCTGTACATTATTTTGAAAAAGCATTAGAAAAAGAAACTTCTATTAAAGATAGAAACCATGTCGGACAAACCTATTTTAAATTAGGAACAGCCAATCTTTTTTTAGGCGATCCTATTAAAACAACGAAAGCATATCTTAAAACGATTAGTCTTTTTGAAGAAACAAAAGATACAGCGAATCTTATAAAAGTCTACGATAATTTTGGTGTTTTGTATGGAAATATGAATAATTACAAGAAAGCAGAAGAATACAAAATCAAAACCATAAATTTAGCCAAAAAAATTAAAGATACTTTTTTAATAGTTTCAGGCTCCTTGAATTTAGGAACAATTTATGCGCAAACCGAACGATTAGACAAAGCATACGAGCAATACATGATTGTAAAATCGTTATCAAAAACTCTAAATAATGATAGAATTAATCATCATTTATACAAAAATATGGCAAGATATTATTCCGAAAAAGGAATGATGGATAAATGTTTAGAAAACGCACTAATTGCTTATGCCTATTTAAAAGATTCAAAAAGCAAACCAGAAAAGGCTTATTTTCAGGCTTTTTTAGGGACAATTTATCAAGAATTAAAAATGTATAATAAGGCAGAAAAACACCTTTTAAGTTCATTAAATATTTCTGAAGAAATAGAAAGTGAATCCTTGCAATTAAATAGTTTAAATCCATTAGCAGAAATTTCAGCTTCAAAAAAAGAATATAAAAAAGCCTATAACTATGCGCGTAAATATTACACATTAAACGAAAAAACAAGAAGTGAAAACAATACTAAAATAGTTACAGATTTAGATACAAAATACCAAACCGAAAAAAAAGATAAAGAACTATTACAACAAAAAATACAATTGCAAAAAAAGGAAACACAATACAATTACATGACAGGTTTTGCCATATTTTTATTAATAGGAGCAATACTTACTTGGTTTTTATTTCAGCAACGACAAAAACGTAAGAATCAAGAAATCATTACGTTAAAACGAGAACATCAAATAAAAACATTAGAGACCTTAATTGAAGGAGAAGAAAAAGAACGATATAGAATCGCAAAAGAATTACACGATGGTGTAAATGGAGATTTATCTGCTATAAAATTTAAATTATCATCGTTATTAGAAATGAATAATAAAGTCATTAAAGAAGCCTTAATAATGATTGACGATTCGTGCAAACAAGTACGAGCAATTTCGCATAATTTAGTACCACCATCTTTAGAAAAATTTAATTTATTAGAAGCAACCCAAGAATATTGTCATAATATGGATGAGGTTCATACAATAAAAATCAATTTTCAACATATAGGTGAAACCATTGCAATCAGTAAAAAAACACAGGTAAATATTTACAGAATTATACAAGAATTAATTACCAATAGTATTAAACACGCAAAGGCAAAAGAGATTAATGTACAAATGAGTTGCCATGATAAAACCTTACAAATTACAGTAGAAGATAATGGTGTTGGTTATGATCAAAATGATGCAAAACAAAATGGTATCGGATTAAGTAATATCGAATCACGAATAAACTATTTAAATGCTAATTTAGATGTTTTATCGAACGAAAAAGGGACTTCAACGACCATAGAAATTGATATAAATAAAATAGATGATAACTAAAATAGCGATTACAGACGATCATAGAATGGTGTTAAGAGGTATAGAATCTATGCTAGAAAATATACCAGAAATAAAAGTCGTCGGAACTTATAATAATGCCGAAGAAACACTTAATAATATTTCTAAAGACCAACCAGATGTTTTGTTGTTAGATATCAATTTACCAGATATTAATGGAATAGATTTAAGTAAAAAATTATTGAAAAAACAGGCTGATTTAAAAATTATTGCTTTAACAAGTCACGACGATATTTCATTTGTAAAAAGAATGCTTAAAAATGGTGTTCATGGTTATTTATTAAAAAACACCGATAAATTAGAATTGCTAGAAGCATTTAAAACAGTGCTTTTAGGTGAGGTTTATTTACAAAAAGATATTCATAAAAGAATTTTAAATCAAGCGATAAAAAAGAAGCCAGACAATCGATTAAAACCAAATTTAACAAGAAGAGAACAAGAAGTCTTAATTGCAATCTCAGAACAATTAACCACACAAGAAATTTCAGAAAAACTATTTATTAGTCCGAAAACAGTCGAAACACATCGAATGAATATTATGAGTAAATTAGGAGCAAAAAATAGTGTTGGAATCATAAAAATTGCCATTGAAAAAGAGTTGTTGTAGCAAATAATCTTAAATTTGCACGAAACAATCGAACTACAATGTCAAATAACCAAATATATATTTCTTACACATTTCAAATTACACCAAGAGATCCAGCAACTGAAATTTTAATAGCCGAATTAGGTTACGTAGGTTTTGAGTCGTTTGTAGAAAACGATAATGGTGTCATTGCATACATCCAAAAAGAAGAACATAATGATATTCTTTTAAACGATATTTTTATTTTAAAAAACGATGAATTTAAAATTGAATATCAAAAAGAAGAAATAGCACAAGTAAATTGGAACGAA
>JAMONN010000217.1 GCA_027065775.1 Flavobacteriaceae bacterium
TTCATATTCGAGCACCATTTCACGAAAAAAACAATTTTAAGCACGATATTATTATCGAACCAAAAATGAGTTTCGGTACAGGTCATCATCAAACCACACACATGATGGTCAAGCATTTATTAAATTTAGATTTAAAAGATAAAACAGTTCTCGATATGGGTTGCGGAACAGGTGTTTTAGCCATTTTAGCAGAAATGTTAGGTGCAAAGAAACTAGATGCAATTGACATTGATAATTGGTGCTATTTAAATTCCATTGAAAATATAGAACGAAATAATTGTACCAAAATTAGTGTTTACGAAGGAGACGCTTCCCTTTTGATTAATAAAAAATACGATGTAATTATTGCAAATATCAATCGGAATATATTATTAAACGATATTAAAACTTATTGCAATTGTTTGGAAGAAAATGGTACGTTATTACTTAGCGGCTTCTACCAAGAAGATATACCAATTATAGATAAAGAAGTTTCAAAATATAATTTAAAATTAGGAACTATTCAAGAAATGAAAAATTGGGTTGCTTTGCGATATGAGTAAATTAAAGTTACCATATAAGGAATTTAAGGCATATATGAAAAAAGACTAAACATATAAGAGCATAAACTTATATGATCTTAAATTCCTTATATGGTCAAACCCTAAAAAATCCGTATATTTACACCGTAATAAATACAGAATGAGTACAAAAGAAAAATATCAAGAAGAAGTAGACGTCTTAGAGCAAGAAACAAAGCAACACGAAATCATTTTATGGAACGACGAAGTAAATACCTTCGATTTTGTGATTGATGCCTTGATAGATGTTTGTGAACATTCACTTTTACAAGCAGAACAATGCACTGTTTTAGTACATTATAAAGGTAAATGTGCCGTAAAAACTGGTGAATACGATGAATTAAAATCAAAATGTTCTAAATTATTACAAATGGGACTTTCCGCTGAGATAGTATAATTCCATCTTCCGTTTTCTAAAATGAATAAGCCAAAAGATAGCCTGTTAAGTTTTAAACCTAGCAGGTATTTTTATTAAAAAAACTCTGTGTATCTTTGTGTTAATACAAAATTGTAAAACACAGAAAAAATCCGTGTAATCTGTGAAATCCGTGTCTAAAAACAACCAAAAATGAAAACACTAAAAATCCTAATCCTCTTAATAACAATAAATCTAACAGCACAACAAGGTGGCATGTGGATTCCTTCACAATTAGAAGGCGCAAGAGAAAAAGAAATGAAATCGTTGGGTTCAAATTTATCTGCCGCAGCAATTTATGCAATTGATAAACCAAGTATTAAAGATGCCATTGTTCATTTTAATGGCGGTTGTACTGCTGAGGTAATTTCAAAAAAAGGACTTTTACTAACTAATCATCATTGTGGTTATGGCGCAATTCAAAGTCATTCAACTACAGAACATGATTATTTAGAAGACGGATTTTGGGCATACAAACAAAAACAAGAATTAGAAAATAAAGGCATGTTCGTTACTTTTATTAAACGAATTGATGATGTAACTGTACAAATATTAACAGGAGCATCAGAAAATAATTCCGATAAAGAAAACCAAGATATTATATCCCAAAACATTAAAACAGCAATTAAAAATGTTAAAAAAGAAGCATGGCAAGACGCTAATGTAAAAGCATTTTATAAAGGCAATCAGTACTTTTTATTTGTAACCGAAAAATATAAAGACATCAGATTAGTTGGCGCGCCGCCAAGTTCTATTGGTAAATTTGGAGCAGATACCGATAATTGGATGTGGCCAAGACATTCAGGTGATTTTTCATTATTTAGAATTTATGCCGATAAAAATAATCGTCCAGCGGAATATTCCAAAGATAACAAACCTTATAAACCAGTACATTATCTGCCAGTTTCGGTAGATGGCGTTGCAGAAGAAGATTTTACGTTAGTATATGGTTTTCCGGGTCGAACAAACGAGTATTTGCCTTCGGTTGCTTTAAATCAGATTGTATATAAATTGAATCCTGTAAAGATTGATATTCGTGATAAAGCCTTAAAAATAGTCGATAAACATATGCGTTCGGATAATGAAATCAAAATAAAATACGCATCTAAATTTGCAAGTATTGCTAATTATTGGAAAAAATGGATTGGCGAAAACCAAGGTATCGAAAAGTCAAAAGCCATCCAGAAAAAACAAGAATTAGAAAACGCTTTCGCGGAAAAAGTGAAAGGTTCTACAAATGAAAGTTTATTAAACGACTTTAATAAATTATACAAAGAAGTAGAAGAGGCTTCACTAGCAAGAGAAATTTGGATTGAAACTGTTTACCGAAATGTAGAATTATTAAATGCAACTTTTAGAATGTATCAGTTAGAATTGTCTGCTGCAAAAGGTAAAGAAGCATTTAACAAACAAAAAGAAAGTACCTTAAAACGTTACAAAGGTTTTTACAAAAACTATAGTGCTAAAGTAGATCAAGAAGTTTTTGAGACTTTAGTTTCTAATTATTTTAAAGTAAACCCTAAAAAATATACGCCAAAAGAAATCTTAAATACCAATGTTTCAGAACTGACAAAAGAGATTTATAACAATTCTAGTTTTATTAGTTACGATGCTATTTCTAAATTATTGGAAGGCGATATGAAAACGGTTTTAGAAAAAATAAATACCGATAAAGCATATCAATTTGGTAAAGAATTGGCAGCGAGTTTTTATAATGTTATCAATGCCGATTTTAACGCGATACAACCAAAAATAGCCGTTGTACAAAAGAAATACATGAAAGCACTAATGGATCATTTTCCTGAAGAACGTTTCTTCCCTGATGCAAATAGTACGTTACGTGTAACTTACGGTCAAGTAAAAGGTTACGAACCAAAAGATGCGGTTTATTACAGACCAGTTTCTAATTTAAAAGGTATTATTGAAAAATATGTACCAGGTGATTATGAGTTCGATGTATCGGAAAAATTATTAGATTTATATAAATCAAAAGATTTTGGAGATTATGCCAAAGATGGAAAAATGCCAGTCAATTTTTTAGGAACAAATCATACTACAGGTGGAAATTCAGGTTCGCCAGTTATTGATAAAAACGGAAATTTAATAGGTCTTAATTTCGATAGAGTTTGGGAAGGAACAATGAGTGATTATAATTACGATCCAGAAATTTGTAGAAATATAATGGTTGATGTACGTTATATTTTATTTATAATTGATAAATATGCAGGAACAAAAAGACTAATTAAAGAAATGGATTTGGTGCATGGAAAAAAGTAATTTTTTAAAATTAGCGAAAAAGCAAAAAAAATTAGTGAAAATTAGTGCAATTCGTGGCATAAAGCAATACTAATAGAGCAATACTAATAGAGCAATACTAATAGAGCAATAATAAAAAAAGCAATATAATTCTGCATCTTTTTAGTTAATTTAGAGTCTTAAAGATATATTAATCTAAAATTAAAATATCATGAAAAATTCAAATTGTAATTGTAACTGCGAATCTTGTAATAATAGTGAATGTAAAAATTGCACTTGCGAGAATTGTACTTGTACTAATTGTAACTGTTAGGTAATTTAGCAAACAAATTTTCGTAGATTAATTACACTATCTGCGAAAATTTGTATGCGAAAAAAAAGGTATTATGCAAAACACATCTCAAATATGGAATGATTTTTCAGAATCTTTAAATAGATATATTTATAGTTATGTAAAAGATACTAGTATCGCAGATGATTTATTGCAGGAAACCTTTATAAAAATCCATTTGAATTTAGATAAAATTAAAAATGTAAAAAGTCTAAAATCTTGGATTTATAGAATCGCTCATAATATTGTAATGGATTACTTTAAAAAGCAATCCAAAATAAAAGATGATTTTATTATCGAAAATTATTCCGAAGTAGAAGAAGAGAATACCGAGCATTCTCATAAAGATTGTTTGAAACCGTTAATAAACAATTTGCTAGATATTTATAAAGAAGCGCTTATGTTAAGTGAAATAAATGGCTTAAAACAAAACGAAGTTGCAAAAAAATTAAATATTTCGCTTTCAGGAGCAAAGTCAAGAATACAACGTGGGCGAAAATTATTAAAAAACGGCTTTATAGATTGCTGTAATTTTAAATTGAATGAATCTGGTTATTTATACGGTTCGGAAACAACAAAAGACGAATGTAAGGTTTGTAATCATTAAATTTTAATGGTTATTAACACTCTCAAAATGAATAACACTAAACTTCTAACAATTGCTTAGCATGATTCACAGCAGAATCCGTTAAAGTTTTTCCGCCTAACATTTCAGCAATTTCATTTACTCTTTCTCGAGGATTTAATTGTTTAATATTAGTTTCAATAATACTATCAACTTCTTGTTTGAATACTTTATAATGTGTTTCGCCTTTCGATGCAATTTGAGGTAAATGCGTAATGGTAATAATTTGCATATTACTACTCATGTCTTGCATTACTTTAGCAATTTTTGTGGAAACTTCACCTGAAACGCCAGTATCAATTTCATCAAAAATAATAGTTGGTAGTTTGGTATGTTTGGATAAAACGGTCTTAATTGCTAACATAATTCTAGACATTTCTCCGCCAGAGGGTCCTTTTTTAATTGGTATAAAATCGGTTCCTTTATTAACAGAAATTAAAAAATTAATTTCATCTTTTCCGTTAGTATAATAAGTTTTTTGTTGATTTAATTCAATTTTAAAAGTGACATGAGGCATTTCTAAATTACTTAAAATATTTTCTAAACTTTTAATTAAGTTTGGTATTTTATCTTTACGCTTTGTGTGAATTGTAGTTGCTAATTTGTCTAACTCTTTTTCTATAGTAGCAACTTCGTTTTGTTTTTTAATTAAAATTTCATCTGCTTGATCTGCTTGTTGTACTTTTTCGTCTAAGTCATTTTTTACAACTAGTAAATCTGTGATTGATTCTACTTTATGTTTTTTAAATAAATCATATAATAACTGTAAACGATCGTTTGTTTTTTCAATTAATAACGGATTGTATTCTACTTGCTCATTCTCGTTTTCAACTTCTTTTGAAATGTCTTCTAGTTCTATTTTAAGACTTTGTAAACGATTATTTAATTGCTGGTAATTGTTACTGTAACCAGAAATGGATTGCATATTATTTGCAATTAAATTTAATGCGTTTAACAAACCTTGTTCTTCATTTTGTAAGGTAGAAAAAACGGCATTTAATTGTAATTTAATTTCTTCGGCATGATTTAATTTTTCTAATTCTTGCTCTAAAGATTTTTGTTCATCTGCTTTAAAATCGGCTTGTTCTAACTCTTCAAAAAGGTGTAGATTATATTCGTATTGTTCTTTTTGTTTCTCTAGGTTGTTTTTAATTTCGGTTAATTCCTTTTCCGATTTTTTATAAAGAATCAAACCTCTTTTGTACGAAGCTAAATATTTTCCGCTTTTAGCGAGAGCATCTAATAATTGAAACTGAAAAGAAGTATTTGCTAACAATAATGTTTGATGCTGCGAATGAATATCAATCAGCTTACTACTTAATTCTTGAAGAATATTTAGCGTAACTGGCGTATCGTTTAGAAAAGCACGCGATTTGCCTGACGGAAGAATTTCGCGTCTAATAATAGTGGTTGCTTCGTAATCTAAATCGTTTTGCTTAAAAAATGTCTTTAGCGGATAATTTTGAATATCAAAAGATACTTCGATAATACATTTTTGCTCTTTGTTTTTTAAACTATTTAAATCGGCACGTTTGCCTAAAACCAAACCTAAAGCACCTAATAAAATGGATTTACCAGCACCAGTTTCACCTGTAATAGTAGACAAACCAGTAGTAAAGTCTACTTGTAGACTTTCTATTAAAGCGTAGTTTTTTACGGTTAAACTTTTAAGCATTTTAATTTCAAAATATTAAGGTGCTAAAGTACGAATTTGTAAAATAATAGATACTAAATATGAAGTTGTTTTACAATCTTATTTACTGAATTTTATTCCAACTATTACTTCTTGCTCCATAAACACGTGCAAGCATTTCTTTTAAACCTCTTGTATCTGTCTTTGGACCATCTTTATAGATAGAAACAATTTCTTCTTCTTTAGTGTCTAAAAATATTCGTAATAAATAGGCGCGTGGTCTTTTAGAATATATTCGTTGTAAGTTGGTAATTGCTTCAGCAATATTGTTTTTTGCTTTTATTTTATCATCTAACATAGTGTCTAGGCCAGCAATATGATAGCGATACATCGCAAAACGATAATCTTTATAAAGGTTATTTAAAATATTGTCAATAAATTCATATCTAGTATTATTACCATCAATTTTTTTCCAACCTACAAAACCACTTTGTTGTGCAAGAAGCATTGCATTTTCTGCTTTTTTGAAATATTCTTCACCGCCTTTATATTCAAAAGTATCGGCGTCAATACCTAAAATAACATTTGCATAATAGTGTAGTAATGAAATTAAATTAGATTGAAAACTGTTATCATTATAGATAAATGGTTGGTATTCTTCGTATTTAAATGATAAATCATCATCGTTAAAATTAAAGATAGGCGATAAGTAAGTAGAATTATAAACTGGTCTTAATACCTGTATTTGTACCGAACCTTTAAAACGATCGTTATCAGGTTGTTCGGTAATATTAAATGTAATAGCACATTGAATTTTTTCTTGCTTTTTAAAACGTCTATTTGTCCATTTTGTATTATTCATATAATCATGAACTGCTTTTTCTAAAGTTTGAAAAATTTGATTGTTAGAAGTTCTAATTCGATCATGATTTATAGTTATGGTACAATCTAATTCTTGTGCTTTTAGGTTGCTAAAAGAAAAAATCAATACTAAAAGGAAAATAATTTTACGCATTTTTATCTATATTATAGTGTGCAATATACAAAAAACGAATTTAATTTGTGCTTAGTATGTTTTTATTCGTTTAATCTTAGGTAATCATTAAGCCAATCAAAATATTGAGATATGGGTTTCACATATCGTACTGATTATTAAACGGTTAAATTTTCACAGATTAATCCCGAATTTTCGGGAGCATAGCAAATTAACAATCGATGAAATATTTAAGATGTCAAATTCCGTTAAATCCGTATCTTTTAACTTTTATCTGAATAGTTACAATCTTCTCAAGATTTCAACAAAAATATCTTTAGCAACTTCGGTTTTAGATTTTAAAGGAAACTCTGTAGTTTTTTCTTGCTTATCAATAATGGTGATTTTGTTAGTGGTTGTGGCAAAACCAGCACCTTTATCTTGTAAAGAATTTAAAACAATTAAGTCTAAATTTTTACGCTGTAATTTACCGATAGCATTCTGTAGTTCGTTATCGGTTTCTAAAGCAAAACCAACTAAAAATTGTTGTTTTTTTAGTTTGCTCATAGAGGCCAAAATGTCTTTAGTTGGTACTAAATCGATTTGTAATTTTGCGTCTTTTTTCTTTATTTTTTTATCTTGTACAGTTGCTGGTGTGTAATCTGCTACAGCAGCCGCAGCAATAACAATAGTTGCGTCGGTATAATTTTGATGTACAATATCATACATTTCGCTTGCACTTTTT
Source organism: Flavobacteriaceae bacterium (assembly GCA_027065775.1). Lineage (GTDB taxonomy): Bacteria > Bacteroidota > Bacteroidia > Flavobacteriales > Flavobacteriaceae > S010-17. The sequence goes on from JAMONN010000217.1 coordinate 7,539, forward strand.
ACGTCTATTCTTTCTATGAATGAATGTGTAATTTTTTCGTTTGAAGGTCCAGAAACTAAAATCACTTTAGCGCCCAAATTTGCCGCTTGATGTGCTAATCTATAACCCATTTTGCCAGTAGATCTGTTGCCTATATATCTTACAGGATCTATTGCCTCGTGTGTTGGTCCAGCAGTTATTAAAACAGTTTTGTTTCGTAATGGTAATGTTGCTAAAATATCTTTTTCAATAAATTGTACAATATCTTCTGGTTCTGCCATTCTGCCTTCGCCAACTAAACCACTTGCTAATTCGCCACTAGTTGCAGGAATTAAAATATTATCGAAACGTTGTAATTTTTCAATACTATTTTTTGTGCTTTGGTGTTTGTACATATCCAAATCCATTGCAGGAGCAAAATAAATTTTACATTTAGCGGATAAGTAACAAGCTAATAAAAAATTATCGCTTGCGCCATTAGACATTTTAGAAAGTGTATTAGCAGTTGCAGGAGCAATAAGCATTAAATCTGCCCAAAGACCTAAATCTACATGATTGTTCCATAACTCATTCTCATTTTCTGTATCAAAAAATGCTGAATGAACTGGGTTTTTAGAAAGTGTAGAAAGTGTTAATGGTGTTATAAAATCTTTGGCAGCAGTTGTCATTACAACTTTAACTTCTGCGCCCGATTTAATAAATAATCTTACTAAACTTGCTGTTTTAAATGCAGCAATTCCGCCACTTACTCCTAAGAGTATTTTTTTACCATTTAAAACAGACATATTTATTTAGTTTTCTTCTTTTACCGCTTCTCCGTCTATAACTTCAGGAGTTCTGTGATAAATTTGACCATTTAACCATTCCTCAACAGCAAGAGCAGTTGGTTTTGGTAAACGCTCATAAAATTTTGAAACTTCGATTTGTTCTTTGTTTTCAAAAATTTCTTCTAAACTATCATTATGTGTAGCAAATTCATCTAATTTTTCAACTAGTTCTTGTTTTAAATCTACATTAATTTGTGAAGCTCTTTTAGCGATAATCGAAATTGCTTCGTAAATATTTTGTGTAGGCGCTTCTATCTTATCTTTATCGTAAGTAATTGTAGATTGTGCTGCATTGGTATTTTTATAATCTTGCATAATAATTATTTGCTATTTGTTGGATTGAATTTTTCTAATTCACTATTAATTTTTGCTACCATATCTTCCGATTCACTTAAGTATTCAGATTTCGGGTAGTATTTTAAAAATCGTTTATAATATTTTAAAGCATCGTTTAAACGTTGTTCTTTTTTTGAATAAACACTTTTAATACTTAAATCATAACCTGATTTAAATATATAAAATAATGCTTCTTCTTTATATTTTGTACCTAAGTATTCAGAAATAAAAATATCTAAAGCTTTAATAGCAGAATTAAAATGTTCTGTTTTGTAATATTGTTTTGCTATTTCGAATGCCTTTTTTTCTAGTTTTACAGTTAGCTCTTGGTATTGATTGTTTATTAAAGCATTATTTTCAGATTCAGGATAACGATCTAAATATGCTTGTAATGATGTTAATGCTTTCTGACTATCTTTTTGATCTAAACTATATACAGGCGAAGCTTTGTAGTAACTTTGCGAAACTAAAAAATTTGCTTCTTCTAATTTAGTACTATTAGGATAGTTATTTATAAAACGATTAAAGTAGTACGACGATAATTCATAACTTTTAGTCTGATAATTTGCATTAGCAACCATAAACTGAATACGTTGTAATTGCGGTTTACCTCTAAATGCTGGTGTAACTTTTTCGAACAAGGTTAAAGCTTTGGAATATTTCTTTGCTTCGTAAAGACTTTCCGCCATTTTATATTGCTCAGGAATTGTACCTTTATTCAATACTTTTTGATATTCACTACAACTAGCAAACGTTAGGACTAACAGTAATAAGAAAACTAAATTTTTCATCTTGCAAAAGTAATATTATTTAATGAATTATAAACTATAAAAAACAAAAGTAATTTTATGTTGTAAACGGAATGTTTTTTTTGTGCTAAATGTTTGTTAATTTTATTGAAGATAGTTTTAAATTAACAATCGAATCGGATCTTCTTGGATTTTCTTTTAAATCTTGATTTTGTCAATAATTTCCACTAACTTCGTCGTTCGCTTATATATAAAACATTAAAACGATTTTATATATAACCGTTAGCGGTAATTAAAAACAAACTTATAAACATAATTTTTAATAAGTTTTTTTATTGTACTTTTGCAAAGTGAAAAATGCGTTATACATAAAACTATCAGAAGACCAGATAAATAAAGTTGGAAACACAATGATTTATCTTAGTGAAAAGATAGGAAACCTTTCAAAAACAAAAATTTTAAAACTTATCTATATATTAGATGAGTTATCAATTAAAAAAAGTGGAATTCCTTTTTTTAATTTAAAATATAAAGTTTGGAAATTTGGACCAGTATCTGAAGAAATTTATATTGATTTATCATCAGAGACAACAATATTGAAAGATTATATTGAGCGACATAATGAAAACGGAAGCACTATTATTAAAGCAAAAACATCCTTTAATGATGAAGAGTTTTCTGATAATGATATTCGTTTATTGAATTTTGTAATACACGAATTTGGTAAAAAATCAGCAAAAGAATTAATTTACTATACTCACAGAGAGAAATCCCCTTGGCATACTACTGCTATTAATTTTTCTGTTCTTGAACTATTAGAAAAAGAAGAAATCAACAATACTGAATTATTAGTTGATATGTCTATTTTAATAAATCACGATATTAGGAAAAAATCTATTTATCAAGATTTTATTGAATTTAGTCATTAATGCTTGAAGAAGGTAATATATTATACTTTGATCCTTTTTATTTTAAAAATGGAAATCCTGCAAAACCTAAATATTTTGTAGTACTTAAAAATATAGATAATAATAGTATCCTTGCATCGCTACCAACAAGTAAAGATAGTATTCCAGAAAAAGAAGAAATTGAAAATGGTTGTGTAGAACTTCCGAATATCAATTTTAACTGTTTTGTTATTTCAAATAGTATTAAAGTAACTAATTGTGGAAAAATGTTTGATGTTCAAACTCATTTATACGGTCATCAGTTAGATATATACGAAAATGAGAAACTAAAAGAATTGTATCCATTACAAGATAATGATTATTTCATTTGGGGAAAAATGAAAGTAGAAATCTATACTGACTTAATTAATTGTCTGAAAAACTCAGGAACAGTTAAGCAAAAACACAAAAGAATATTAGAATAAATACCGCTAACAAAGATCAGTATAAGCAATAATGGCTAATTGCTTAACTCGAAGTTGATTTTGTAAAACGAAGTCCGCAAAATTTTTCAAATTTTGCCATATTATTTTTGAATTGAAAAAAATCAAAAAATTGTGCTACTTTTACAACACGAAGTAAGAGCATTTTAAACCATTACTGCTCATACTGTAACGAAAAACGCAATTACACAATACAGGTTAATTATGTCTTTACAGTAATGTGAGAAATATCTAAAAATTTTGCGACTTTGCGAGAAAATCAAGAAAACTAAAAACCTATAATTCACCAATAATCAGTCCTTTCAATTCCTCAGAAACAGAAATTAAAGGTAAACGCACATTAGTTTCCATAATATTTTTATGATTTAAGATGCATTTAATTCCTGCAGGATTTCCTTCGGCAAAAATCAGATTGGTGAGATTATCTAATTCAAATTGAATTTCATATGCTTTTTTCGCTTCGTTATTTAAACCGTAATTAATCATTTTAGTGAATTCGGTTGGCATTCCTTGACCGATAACGCTAATAACACCAGATCCGCCAGCAAGAACCGAAGTTAGTCCTAAACCATCATCGCCAGAAATTACATGAAAATCGGTTGGTTTATTTTTAAGAATTTCAAAAGTTTGAGAAATATCACTTGCCGCATCTTTTACAGCAACAATATTTTTACAATCGTTTGCTAAACGAATTATGGTTTCTGGTTCTACATTTTTACCAGTTCTATGCGGTACATTGTATAGAATTATTGCTTTTTCGGTTGCATTTGCAATTGCTTTAAAATGCTGATAAATACCTTCTTGAGTTGGTTTGTTATAATAAGGTGAAACGGATAAAATAGCACAAAAATCATCTAAATCAGTATTTGTAATTTCGTCAATTATTTGTTGCGTAGCGTTTCCGCCAATTCCTAAAACTAAAGGTAATCGTTTATTATTTGTAGCAACAATTTTAGCAATAACTTTTTGTTTTTCTTCCTTAGTAAGTGTTGCAGGTTCACCAGTTGTACCTAATAGTACTAAATAATCAATATTATTTTCTATTTGAAAGTTAACTAATTTTTCTAAAGCATTATAATCGACTTCATTTTCATTTGTGAATGGTGTTACTAATGCAACGCCAGTACCTATTAATTCTTTCATTATAATTTGTTTAGTATTTTTAGATATTTAATTAATTCTTTATTAAAAGAGATGATTTCTTCGTTTTCAACTGCAATCATAAAGTCATACAATCTGTCATCAACTTCAGTATAACCAACTTTAAATGAGGCTTTCGATTTAGCAACAATGTGTTTTTTAAATACGGTATTCGCTTTGGTGTAGTCAATTAGCATATCAAAATTTTGATCTAAAAACTGTGTTAAATCAGTTGATTTTATAGAACCATTCCACGAAAAATCTTTTTCAAAAAACAAAATACCTCTAAATTCATTAAAACTATCGTTAGTATTTTTACAAGTTAGTACATGAAAGTTATTAGAACCCGAAGCGATTTCTTTTTGTATTTTTTTTAATAATTCAAAATTAAAGTTAGATCCTTCGTCAACAATAATGCCAACAGAATTAATAGTAGAAGAAATTTTTAAAGAACCTTTTTTGTTATTCCTTAAAAGTCTTTCGGTTTTGTTATTTATTATTTTCGCTTTAATTATAGTAAATATTTAATTAATTATTTTAGTTTCTGTTTCAAGGTCTATTAAATGGGTTATTGATTTAACAATTCTGTTATGTTTGGTAACAAACGGATTTGTTTTATCCCAAACATAACCTGCTAAAACTGCACAAATTTGTTTTTTAATCTCTTTGTTTTCAGGTTCATGAAAAAACAGTTTTTGTAAATTGCCAGTATACCATTCGTTTACGTAGGTTGTAAAAACGTTTACGCCTTCCGAGATATAGTCTACATATTCTTTGTTCCAATTTACTTTTTTATTGTTTAATTCTTTTAAAATTAACTTAGAAGCTAATAGTCCAGATTCTGTAGCAAAGGTAACTCCAGATGAAAATACGGGGTCTAAAAACTCAGAACTATTCCCTGTTAATACAAATCGGTCACCATATAATTTTGTGACAGATTTAGAGAAATTACGAATAATTTTTGGTTCAAATAAGTATTCTAAATTTTCAAATCTTGATTTGAAATAGGGCGAAGTTTTAATCATTTCATTAATTCTTTCTTCAGGAGTACCGGAGTATGAGTTAATAAAATCTGTTGGCCCTACAAAACCAATACTTGTGTTTCCGTTAGAAAAAGGAATGACCCAAAACCATACTTGAGTTTCTAATATATCAAAAGTAATTAAGGTACCTTCTAATCCTACAGGTCTATTAATATCTTTAACTTGGGTGAAAATAGAAGAGTGTTTTGGTAAAGTTGATGGTTTGTCAAGATTTAGTAATCTAGGTAAAACTCTACCAAATCCGCTAGAATCAATAACGTATTTAGATTTTATTTGTATTGTTTTTCCGTCTTTTCCTTTAACAGAAGTAAGAACATAAAGATCGTGAAATTCTACATCAGTTACTTCTGTTTCAAAATCTATTAGAACTCCTTTTTTTTGAACTTCATTTGCTAATGTATTGTCAAAATCTGCTCTTGGTACTTGCCAAGTCCAATTCCAGCCTTCTGTATGTTTTAAACTAAAATCAAAATTACAAACCTTTTCTTTTTTTAAAAATCTTGCGCCATGTTTCTTTTCAAAACCTTGTTTTTTCAAACTTTCTAAAAGACCAACTTCTTCAAAATGATCCATACATCTTGGTAGCAAACTTTCACCAATAACATATCTCGGAAATTTAGATTTTTCAATTATTTTTACATTAACGTTATTATTCGCTAAGTAAGCTGCTGAAACACAACCCGATGGACCAGCGCCTATAATTAACACATCAACTTCTTCAATTTTCATTTATCATTTTTTTATTGTTAAATAAAGCATTAAATTTGCACAGTAAAATTAATGAATATATTTTAGTTAATCTAAAATATATTGTAAAATTATGTTTTTTAATGCTTAGTATAAATAATGATTTAGAGTTAGAGGATTTTTACGCAATTCTTTTTAAAAATGAGAGTGTTGGTTTAAGTGAAAAAAAAACTAAAAAAGTTAAAGAAAGTTTTACTTTTCTGAAGGATTTTTCTAAAAACAAAATCATATATGGTGTCAATACAGGTTTTGGACCTATGGCACAATATAAAATTGATGATAAAGATAGAATTCAATTACAATACAATTTAATTAGAAGTCACGCCTCAGGTACAGGAGAACCGTTAGATGCTATAGTCGTAAAATCGGCGATGTTAGCAAGGTTGAACACGTTGTCTTTAGGTAATTCTGGCGTTCACTATTCTGTAATAGAATTAATGACAGAACTAATTAATAGGGATATTACTCCTTTGATTTATTCTCATGGTGGCGTTGGTGCAAGTGGTGATTTAGTGCAGTTAGCACATTTAGCTTTAGTGTTAATTGGTGAAGGAGAAGTTTTCTATAAAGGCAAACGAATGCCAACAGAAATTGTTTTTAAAACGGAGAGTTTAAAACCTATTAATGTAGAATTACGTGAAGGTTTGGCACTAATGAATGGTACTTCTGTAATGACTGGTATTGGTATTGTAAATGCAATTTATTCACAAAAGCTATTAGTTTGTGTTTTAGACTGTTCAGTTGCAATTAACGAAATAGTTTGTGCATATGATGATCATTTGTCCGAAGAATTAAATAGCACCAAAAAACATCAAGGACAAAGAAAAATTGCTGAAATAATGCGTGAAGCATTAAAAGATAGTAAATTAACAAGAAATAGAGAAGAGCATTTGTATAATGCAAATGCAAATGATGAAATTTTTAAAGAAAAAGTACAAGAATATTATTCTTTAAGATGTGTACCTCAGATTTTAGGACCAGTTTTGGATACTTTAAATAATGTAGAAAAAACTCTAATCGAAGAAGTGAATTCTGCAAATGATAATCCTATTATTGATGCAGAAAATAAGCATGTTTACCATGGCGGAAATTTTCATGGAGATTATATTTCTTTAGAAATGGATAAATTGAAGATTGTTATTACAAAAATGACAATGCTTTCTGAACGACAATTAAATTATTTATTAAACCATAAACTAAATGATATTCTGCCTCCATTTGTAAATTTAGGTAGATTAGGTTTGAATTTCGGAATGCAAGGTGCGCAATTTACAGCAACTTCTACAACTGCCGAGAGTCAAACTCTATCAAACCCAATGTATGTACATAGCATACCTAACAATAATGATAATCAGGATATTGTAAGTATGGGGACAAATGCAGCGCTAATGACAAAAAAAGTCATTGAAAATGGTTTTGAGGTTGTTGCCATAGAAATGATAACGATTGTTCAAGCAATTGAATATTTGGGTTATCAAGATAAAATTTCTTCTAATACAAGTAAAATGTTTAATAAAATTAGAAAGATAGTGCCACCATTTAAAGAAGATTTAGTAATGTATCCTTATATTAATAAAGTGAAAGAATTGTTAATGGATATAAATTAATTAAAAATAAAATTAATATGAGAAAAATAATACTAATTTGCATATTTATCTATTTTAAACCAATTTATTCTCAGACATATACACAAGTAAATAGCGTAAATGTACTGCAAAATAATTATTATGCAAATAATAATGCTGGCTATTTTAGTATTGCAAATTCAATAAACAATTTTATTAACGCTTGGAGAAACAATAAAAAAAAAGAGAGGACTTTAGTAAAAACCAAAATGCAATTGGATTTTGTAAAAAACAGATTTAAGGAAATTAAAAATTTTCCAACTAAAATTACTGATGGATGGCATTTAGTTTTAGTAACCGATAATTTTAACTACTGCAAAGAAGCACAGGTTTTTATTAAGGATAATAAAATAAAACAGTTTATAATTAATAATTACGTTGAAAACTCTATTAATTTTAAAATGATTTCTAAAATAAAAAAAGCAAAATGTTTAATTAGCCTTGAAATCACAAATGAAAATTTTGAAAACGCCGAAGTATATTTTGTTTATGACCTAGATGAATCTTTAACAATAGACAGACCTTTAAATGCTGGTTATATTTGTATTTGGTCTGATATAAAAAAGGCAAAAAATATAAAATTATGGATAGATAAGCATAGTTTTGGAAATATTTCAAAAAGAATAAAAACAGAGCCTACATATTACGACAAAGGAACGATTACTATAAAGTTAAAGCCAGGAACTTATGATTTAAGAGCTGAAGGTAGAGGTTCTATTAGTTGGAAAAAACAAATCATAATTAAAGAAAATAAAGGCTTTATAATAAACCTGAATAAAAAAAATAAATTATAAATGAAGTGTGCATTAATTACTGGTGGTTCTAGAGGTATCGGACGAGCAATTTGTATAAAATTAGCAGAAGAATCAGATTATCATATTATAATAAATTATAGAAGTAATCTAGAAGCAGCGAAAGAAACATTAGCACAAGTTGTTGCTTTAGGTAATACAGGTGAAATATTAAAATTTGATGTAGCAAATTTCGATGATGTAAACCAAAGTTTAGATACTTGGTTTGATTCTAATAAAGAAAGTGTTATTGAAGTAATTGTAAATAATGCAGGAATTACAAAAGATGGTCTATTTATGTGGATGCCAAAAGAAGATTGGGACGCTGTAATTAACATTAGTTTAAATGGTTTTTTTAATGTAACAAACTATCTAATGAAAAAAATGTTGCGTAATAGATACGGTAGAATAATAAATATGGTTTCGGTATCAGGTGTAAAAGGCACGCCAGGTCAAACTAATTATTCAGCTGCTAAAGGAGCAGTAATTGCAGCGACTAAAGCTTTAGCGCAAGAAATCGGAAAACGTAAAATTACAGTTAATGCCGTTGCTCCAGGTTTTATTAAGTCAGATATGACAGCAGATTTAGATGAAAAAGAATTAAAAAAATTAATACCAATTAATAGATTTGGTGAAGCGGAAGAAGTCGCAAACCTAGTGTCATTTTTAGCATCTAAAAAAGCATCTTATATTACAGGTGAAGTCATTAATATTAACGGAGGCATTTATTCATAGTTATGAGAAGAGTTGTGGTAACCGGTATGGGAATCTATTCTTGTTTAGGAAAAAATCTAGAAGAAGTAAAAGATTCTTTATATAAAGGTAAATCAGGAATTGTATATGACAAAGAACGAAAAGAATTTGGTTATCGTTCCTCATTAACTGGTAAAATTGAATTACCGAATTTAAAAAAACTGCTAAGTCGTCGTGAACGAATTAGTATGGGGGAAGAGACAAAATATGCTTACGTAGCAACTATTGAAGCATTAAAAAATGCAAATATTGATTTAGATTTTTTAATAAATAATGAAGTGGGGATCATTTACGGTAACGATAGTACTGCAAAATCCATAATAGAATCTATAGATATTGTAAGAACTAAAAAAGATACGACATTGGTTGGTTCTGGAGCTATTTTTAAAAGCATGAACTCTACCGTAACAATGAATTTATCTACAATATTTAAATTAAAAGGAATAAACCTAACCATTAGTGCAGCTTGTGCAAGTGGTTCTCATTCTGTTGGTTTAGGATATCACCTTATTAAAAGCGGTTTACAAGATTATGTTATCTGCGGTGGCGCTCAAGAAGTAAATAAATTTGCAATGGGTAGTTTTGATGGTTTAGGTGTTTTTTCTATGAAAGAAAATGAACCAACCAAAGCTTCTAGACCATTCGATAAAAATAGAGACGGATTAGTGCCAAGTGGTGGCGGAGCAACATTGTTTTTAGAAGAATATGAATCCGCAATAAAAAGAGGAGCAACTATTTTAGGAGAAGTAATAGGTTATGGATTTTCTTCTAATGGCGAGCATATTTCAACGCCAAATGTAGATGGTCCTTCAAGAGCTATGAATAAAGCTTTAAGTCAAGCAAACGTGAAACCTGAAGAGGTAGATTATGTAAATGCACATGCTACATCAACACCTGTAGGTGATAAAAATGAAGCAAAAGCTATATATGAAGTTTTTAAAGAAACTAGACCATACGTAAGTTCTACAAAATCTATGACAGGTCATGAATGTTGGATGGCTGGAGCAAGCGAGATTGTCTATTCATTATTAATGATGAAACATTCTTTTATAGCACCAAATATTAATTTAGAAGAAGTTGATGAAGATGCTGCTAAATTAAATTTAGTACGAAAAACTTTAAATAAAAAAATTGATGTATTTTTGTCGAACTCTTTTGGATTTGGAGGAACAAATTCAGCAATAGTAATAAAAAAAGTATAAATAAAGTAAAATGAATATAACAGAGATAATTTCTAAAACAAATGATTTTTTAGTAGATGAATTTGAAGCAGAAATAGATGAATTGCAACCAGATGCAAATTTAAAAGATACTTTAGAATTAGATAGTCTAGATTTTGTAGATTTAGTAGTTTCTGTAGAAACAGAATTTGGCGTTAAATTAGTTGCTGAAGATTTTGTTGGTGTTGAGACGCTTCAGCAATTTTACAACTTAATCGAGGCAAAGCTTAATTAATAAAAAACTCTCATGACTAAATGGGATGGAAAGTCTAAAGGGTCACCTTTAGGTTATAAAATATATTTATATTTAATAAAAAAAATTGGAATAAGATTTGCATATTTTATTCTCTATTTTTTGGCGTTTTATTATTTGCTTTTTTCAAGAGAAGGTACACGAGCAAGCATGTGTTACTTTAATAAAAGATTAGGTTATTCTAAGTTTAGAAGTTTTTTTAAGAGCTACAAAAACAACTATGTATTTGGACAAACAATAATCGATAAATTTGTCATAAAATCGGGTTTCAGAAATAAATATACTTATGATTTTGATGGTGGCAGTTTAATAACCGATTTATTAAAAGAAAAAAAAGGAGGAATTCTAATAAGTGCCCATGTTGGTAATTTTGAAATTGCAGAATATTTTTTTAATGAGATAGATGATTTTTCACAAATAAATTTAGTTACAACCGATAACGAGCATCAGGCGATAAAAGAACAATTAGATAAATTTAATACCTCTACAAACATTAAATTTATATTGATAAAAAATGATCTTTCACATATTTTTGAAATAAATAATGCGCTGAAAAGAAATGAATTAATCTGCTTTACAGGTGATCGTTATTTTGAAGGAACAAAAACATTAAAAGGTAATTTACTTGGTAAGGAAGCATCTTTTCCTGCTGGACCATTTTTGTTAGGTTCTAGGTTGAAAGTACCTGTGCTTTTTGTTTATGTTATGAAAGAAACAGCAAAGCATTATCATCTGTATTCTAGGCGAGCAATTTTTAAGAACAGAGATGCAAATGATTTGTTAAATAATTATATTAAAAGTATGGAAACTGTTTTGAAAAAATACCCATATCAATGGTTTAATTTTTTTGATTTTTGGAACGATGAAAAAGAAATATAATGATATTGTTTTCTTTTAAAAGTTGTATCTTCACAAATTAAATCAAACCAAACATCCAGCCAATCTAAACTTGAAAAAAGTATTAGTAATATATTATTCCCAATCGGGTCAACTATTAGATATTGTAAAAAATATTACTAAAGATATTGGTAATAATGAAGATGTTAATTTAGATTTTTATGAAATCAAATTAAAGAATGCATTTAATTTTCCTTGGAAAAAAAAAGATTTTTTTGATGCCTTTCCAGAATCATTCTTACAAATACCAAGTGAGTTGGATGATGTGGAGAATCCGCTTTTAAAAACCAAATACGATTTAATAATTTTAGGATATCAAGTTTGGTATTTAACGCCATCAATACCAGTAAATTCTTTTTTAAAATCCGATAAATTCAAAACTCTTTTTGAAAACACACCAATAATAACAGTAATTGGTTGTAGAAATATGTGGCTAATGGCACAAGAGAAAATGAAAAAATTATTAGTCCAAAATAAAGCAAATTTAGTTGGTAACATTGCTTTGGTAGATAGGCATATAAATCATATTAGCGTCATAACTATTGTACAATGGATGTTTACAGGAGTCAAAAAAAAATATCTAGGTATTTTTCCTAAACCTGGTGTTTCACAAAAAGATATTGATGAATCTGTTAAATTTGGTGCACCAATATTAAAATCATTACTTAGTAATGATTATTCAAAATTACAAGATAATTTACTCGAAAAAAAAGCAGTTCTGATTAAACCATTCTTAATAAATGTAGATAAAAGAGCTAACATAATTTTCAGTAAATGGTCTAATTTAATTTATAAAAAAGGAAAAGCAAACGATCCCAAAAGAAGTATTTGGTTAAAAGTGTTTAATTATTACTTAATATTTGCAATTTGGTTTATTGCACCTATACTTTTTGTAGTATATTTGCTGACTTTTCCTATAATGTTTGCGAAAATTAAAAGGAATAAAAAGTATTATTCGTCCATAAAATTAAAAGATTAAAAATGAGTGAAGTTTATATAACCAAAATATCAAAATTTCTACCTAACAAACCTGTTAGTAATGATGAAATGGAAAATAAATTAGGTTTGATTGACGGAAGGAAATCCAAAGCAAAAGGTATTGTTTTAAGAAATAACAAAATTAAAACAAGATATTATGCTATAGATGAAGAGGGAAATGTGACACATAACAATGCACAATTAACAAAAGAAGCAATAGAGTTACTATGTGATGAGAATTTTGAGAGTAATGAAATTGAATTATTGTCTTGTGGAACTTCGAGTCCAGATCAAACATTGCCTTCACATGCAGCGATGGTTCATGGTTTTTTAAAAAATGGTAATGTTGAATTAAATTCTCCATCTGGAGCATGTTGTTCTGGTATGAATGCTTTGAAATATGGTTATATGTCAGTTAAATCTAACTTAACAAAAAACGCAGTTTGTACAGGTTCAGAACGACCTTCTACTTGGTTGAGTTCCGATATTTTTGAAGATGAAGTTGTGAAATTGAAAGAACTAAATGAAAAACCAATATTGGCTTTTAATAAAGATTTTTTAAGATGGATGTTATCTGATGGCGCAGGGGCAATATTGTTAGAAAACAAACCTAACGGAGATTATCCGCTTAAAATTGAATGGATGGAAGGTTATTCTTACGCCAATGAATTAGATGCATGTATGTATGCTGGTAGTGAAAAGTTAGAAGATGGTTTTTTAAAACCTTGGAGCGAATATTCTTCTGATGTATGGAGCGAAATGTCTCTTTTTGCAATTAAGCAAGACACAAGATTATTAGGTGAGAATATTTTGGTGAAAGGTGTGGATTGTTTGAAAAAAGCAATGCAAAAGCACGATTTTAACGAAGAAGATATAACGCATTACTTACCACACATTTCTTCGTACTATTTCAAAGACAAATTGTTTAATGAAATGGTTAAGCAAGGCGTAAATATTCCTTTAGAAAAATGGTTTATGAATCTTGATAAAGTAGGTAATGTTGGTTCTGCTTCTATATATATTATGTTAGAAGAACTAGTAAAATCTGGAAATTTAAAAAAAGGCGAAAAAATATTTCTTACCATTCCAGAAAGTTCGAGATTTAGTTATGTGCAAGTATTATTAACAGTTTGTTAATTAATGATTATGATTGCTGATAAAGAAAAAGTAAGAGATTTAATTCCACAAAAATTTCCATTTGTAATGGTAGATAATTTATTGAATTATTCTGAAGAATTTGTGCTTTCAAATCTTACAGTTACTAAAGATAATATCTTTTATGATAATTCAAATTTTAACGAATCAGGTATTATCGAAAACATGGCGCAAACAGTAGCTTTACATACAGGTTATCAATTTTTTTTGAAAAAAATGCCTGCTCCAACAGGTTATATAGGTTCTATTAAAAATGTAGTAATTAATAGATTGCCAGAATTAAAGGAAACATTAGAGACTTCGGTTAAAATAATTCAAGAATTTATGGGAGTTACTTTAGTAGAAATTGAAGTAAAAATAAATAATGAGTTAATTGCGCATGGTCAAATGAAAACTGTATTAGCTTCGTAATTGTGGATTTATTTGATGAAAATATTGATGTAAAAAAATTCTTGCCACATAGAGGTTCTATGTTAATGGTAGATAAACATACAGAGTTAAGTGAAAAAATAGTAAGAACAAAATATAAAGTGACAGAAGACTCACTTTTTAATGAAAACGATTACATTTCAGAATTTGGTTTAATTGAAAACATAGCCCAAACTTGTTCTGTAATAGTTGGTAGTTCTTACTTTATTAATAGTAAAAAAGAAGAGAATAATTCGGATGTAATAGGTTATATAAGTACCATTAAATCCATAAATATTTACAGTTTAGCAAAAGTAAATAGTGTTTTATTCTCAAAAGGAGAATTAATATCAAGATTTGATGGCGAAGGTTATACTATTTGTAATATGAAAGGAGAGATAAAATGTAATGATAAAATAATTTTAGATTGTCAATTAAATCTATTCATTAAAAAAAACGGTTATGAAGGTTAATGAAGTTCCGCAAGATATTGGCGGTTTAGCAAGTGTTGATTTAAAAGAATTGTGTTATGCAGTAGATAAAGATGGTAATTACACCACAAAATTAAGTGATGGTTGGAATGTTAAAACAATTGCTTTAAATAAATCTTTAGAATTAATAGAAGAAAGAGTTCAAGAGTTTAAGCAACAATATTTTGATGGTTTAATTAGTCCGATACCATATTATATGGAATTAAATAGAATGGATGTAGCGGTTTTGGCAGACTACATGAATAAATGGAAATGGCAAATAAAAAGAC
>JAMONN010000218.1 GCA_027065775.1 Flavobacteriaceae bacterium
TATTATTAGGCTCATTATCTGCATACATTGCTTTATTTAAAATATTATAATTTAGAGCATCATTAGTTGTTTCTTCATTAAAAATTGTTGTTCCTTTCGAATTAATATTCATTAAATTAACACCAACTGCGATATTAAAATGTTCAAGAAAATTTTGACTTTGAATTTTTCCAATAAATAGAATTACTAGTATATATAAAATTGCTTTTTTGTTCATAATTTGATTATTAATTTTTGATTATTGATTCTTAATTACACCACCTTGCACCATCTTCTCCATACACTCTAAAATATCTTCTATTGTCTAAATAGGTTTTACTACCATCGAAAGTGATATAGTATTCCAAAATTTTACCTTTATGAAATTTTAATCGTAAGATTGGATGTTGATTTGTACTTTCTATAATACTCCATATTCCTGCACCACTATTTTCATCACCATAACCACCTGAAACATTACCTACAGTTACAGCCATACTATCATACGAAGAGTGATGAAAAAAGCCTTGCTCACAAAGGTCTATTATAATTTTTGTGCTATAACCATCACCTGAATTAATATAACTCAATCTTGCTCCTGCAAAATATTTTTCTGATTCATTTTTTCGTTTTGATTTTTTCGTTTGTTGAGTTTGATTTGCTATTACTTCAGTTTGTTGTTTGGCAACCGAACTTGCAATATCTATACATAATTGCCTATATGCGTTTGAATAATATTCTGGTGTAGTAGTAGCCATAATTGAAACTCCAAGTCCAATATTATTTAATACTGATACCATATATGCTTTGGCAGGAATTCCTTCTAAAGCTCCTTGATATGTGGCTCCTACACCTGTAGCATTAAAATTTTCTACATTACCAACTAATTGTAAGTAATTAGCATTATTATTTACAAACCCTTGTTGTGCATCGTTAAGCAAAATATTAATATCACTAACCTGGTTTTTATTAATTAGTATAAAACCTGCCATAGTTTCCGACTTTAGCATATATCCTGCTTGTGTTTCTTGACCAACCCATCCTTCTGGAATCAAAAATGAAACTCCTATAGAATTATAATTCACTCTATTTCCTGTTTGCTGTGAGCATGAATAATTACTGTAAAGACCAATCATGATAATGACGAATTTTAATGTTGAATTTATTTTTTTCATCTTTTTAAATTTTTAATTAATTTTTTACAACCTTAGTTTCAAACACCAAGTTATCTTCTTGCATTTTAATTATATATACTCCTTTTTTAAATTTTGATATATCAATTTGCAAAAGTTTATTATTTGTTGAAACTTGATTGTGATACATTATTTTCCCTAAAACATCATAGATCCATATTTCATCAATAATCGATGCTGTTTTTATATTTAAAATGCCATTTGTTGGATTTGGATAAATAGAAATTAGATCTTTTAATTCTTCTGATACTCCAAGAGTATTATTACTAAATACCTTTACAATTCCCGAATAACCACCATTTACAGTCCGTCTAGGAACTCCAATTACTACCTGCGATGCATCTGAATTTAAGGATACCGATCTTCCAAAATATCCTCCTGAAGTTTCCCCATTAAAATCTTGTCCGTTTTGTGTCCAAGTTCCATTTATGTTTTCGTAAACACGAACTAATCCAGAATTGTTTTCTAATCCGTTAGCCGTTAAAGCACCAGTTGCTACTTTTGTTCCATAATCGCTAATACTTACTGAATAACCTAATTTCTCGCCTTCTTGTCCATCTATGTCCATTCCTACTTGAGTCCAAATATTATTATTGTAATTAAAGACTCTAACATGACCAGATGAACTTGAATTTTCGCCATTAACAGGACCTCCAATTGCTACAGTATTACCAGTTGAATTTAGACTTACCGAAAAACCAAATAAATCATATTCATTTTCGCTATCTAAATCTTGTCCTAACTGCGTCCAAGCATCATTATTAAATCCATATATACGAACATGACCTGCTTGATTGCCATTTGCATTGTTTCGTGGAGCACCTATGGCTACAATTGTACCTTCATTATTTAGACTTACAGACCAACCTGAATTATCTGAACCTCCTTCACCATTAATATTTTGACCTATCTGAGTCCAAACTCCATTTATATTTTCATAAATTCTAACTTGTCCTGATTGATTTCCATTATCTCCATTAAAATCGGAACCAATTGCAACTATATTTCCTTCGGCATTTAAACTAACAGACCAACCTGCTTGGTCAAAAGGGTTTCCGCCGTTTATATCTTGTCCTATTTGTGTCCAATTTCCGTTTGTATTTTCATAAATCTTTACTAAGCCAGAATTTGTGCCTTGATCATCATTAAAAGGAGAACCAATTGCGACGATACTACCTATCGAGTTTATACTTACGGAATAACCAAAAAAATCTCCTGGAGTTCCTTCTTCAATGGCTTGACCAATTTGCTCCCAATTATTATTATTGTTTTCGAAAACACGAACTTGTCCTGCGTTGTAACCATTATTATAATGAGAATTTTCGCCAACAACTACTGTAGTTCCGTTTGAACTTAGACCTACAGACCAACCTGATTTATCTCCTTCTGCAAGACCTTCGATATCTTGTCCAACCTGAGTCCATTGTGCTTGAACTGTATTACACGAAAGTGCAATTCCTACTAGAATAATTATTATTGTATTCTTCATGGTTATTAATTTTAAAAGTATTCTTATTGTTTTATTACTTTTCCTGAACCGATTTTTCGGTTATTATTAATTACTTCATAGAAGTACAAACCGCTTTCTAAATTTTGAATATTAATTAGATTGTTTTCTGAAGAAAAATTAGGAATAGAAACAACTTTTCTACCAATAGAATCATATAAATTAAATTCTATTAAAGCTGAAGTATTTACAAATTCTTCGGGTAATTGAAGTGTAAAAGTATCTTGAACTGGGTTAGGGTAAATAATCGATTTTGAGATTTCGGTAAATTCTGTAACTCCTAGAACTGTCGTATTTCTGTAGAGTTTTGTTCTATAGGTGTTATCTGTTATTGAAAAGCCTGCAATGATTAAATCTAAATCGTTATCACCATCTGCATCAAAAAATTGTAAAGCACTTCTTAAAAACCCATCGAATGGTAAGTTTGCTACTTCTGTGAAGTTACCAGAACCATCGTTGGTGTATAATTTACTAATGGAAGGTCCATTTGATAATCCTGTAATCATTAAATCAAAATCATCATCACCATCCACATCAGCAAAAGCAATAGAACTTTCTTGTACAGGTGCAAGACCTGTATTACTAACTTCGGTAAAAACACCAGAACCATCATTCGTGTATAACTTTCCTACAGGATGACTTTGCCAATTTCTACCTGTTATAAACAGATCTTGATCACCATCTATATCAGCAAATGCAGAAGAGCCTTGCGAAACTCCCTCATAAATACCTTCAAAAGGAGTATCTACAACTTCCGTAAAAACCCCTGTACCATTATTTGTGTATAGTTTTGAATGACCATCATTTGAATAGACAGAACCTGTTAGCAATAAATCTAAGTCATTATCTCCATCAATATCTGCGACAGAAATAGTACTATTAGCTAAGTCGTAAAAACTAGTATTTGTATCTTCTATAAAATTTCCTGTTCCATCATTAACATATAAAAAAGTAGCAGGATTACCTGTTCCATTAACACCTGTATGAGTACCTGTTATTAATAAATCTAGGTCATTATCATTATCTATATCAAAAAAAGCAGTCGCTCCTTGTTTAACATCTTTAATGTCTGTTGAAATTTCTTCATAAAGACCTAGACCAGTGTTTCGATATAGTTTGGTTTCATAACCAGTTATTAACAAATCTTGATCGCCATCATTATCAATATCTGCAAAAGCAAGAACAACTCGAGAATTAATAGCGTCAATAAAATTAAATGCACCTTCTGTTGTAACATCGAAATAATCTCCGTTTGCGTCTTGAGCATATACATTTGCTGTCCAAGCACTTTCTTCATTATTGCCATTTATAATTATTTCTGGAGTGTTGTCGACATCTTCATTAATATTTGTAATTGCTATGGAAGGGTAAAAGACACCTACAAACGTACCTTCGTTTATTTCGGTAAAACTTTGTGCTGTCATTTTTAATGTCATTAAGACTATTAAAACTAGTATTGATTTTTTCATTTTAGATTAGTTTTGGGTTCAACTTTTTAATGTTTTTATCGATTGCAAGTTAGTTTCAATTAGACATAAAAAAATAAGGGTATTCCCTGAAAAAAACATTTCAGTGAATACCCTTATTTAATAATTTAGGTGTTTTTGTGTGTTTACATCGCTTTAATAATTTCTACAAACATATCGGCTTTTAAAGCTGCTCCTCCAATTAAACCACCATCGACATCTGGTTTTCCGAATATTTCTTTGGCGTTTGTTGGTTTTACACTTCCTCCGTAAAGTATACTTACGTTTTCAGCAATGGTATTATTATAATTTTCTTTTACTAAATTACGGATAAATGCATGCATTTCTTGTGCTTGCTCTGGTGTTGCAGTCATGCCTGTTCCTATTGCCCAAACTGGTTCATAAGCGAGTACGATATTTTTCCAATCGTTTTCTTTTAGATGAAATAGTGCGTTTTTTAACTGAGATTCTACTACTTTAAAATGATTTTCTGCTTTTCTATCGTCTAATTCTTCTCCAAAACAAAAAATAATTTCGATGTTATTTTCGATTGCTGCATCGACTTTTTGTTTTAATAAAGCATCGTCTTCGTTAAAATAGGCTCTTCTTTCGGAATGTCCTAAAAGTGTTAGATTTACATTTATTCCTTTTAAAATATTTGCGGAAACTTCGCCTGTATAAGCACCACTATCTGCGAAATGCATGTTTTGCGAAGCGCATTCAATTCTATTGTCTTTTTCGGAATCTACAACCGATGCTAAATTTACACTAACAGGCGCAACAATTACTCGGTTGTTTTTTAAATCTATATCTTTCATTTCTTTAGAAATAGCACTTACTAATTCTAGAGATTCACTTCTGTTTAAATTCATTTTCCAGTTTCCTGCTACTATTTTTTTTCTCATCGGTTTGGGTTTGATGTTTTAGATTTTTTACTTGTATTAAATTTATCTTAAACTATTCGCTGATATTATCTGTCTTCTTTAATTATTTTTTCAATGTTTTTATCACTAAATTTAATCGCTTTAAACATTTTAATCTTTCCGTCTTTACCAACAATCATATATCTTGGTATCCAATCTAAATTAATTGACTTACAGAATTCGCTTGCATTTTTTCCTTTCCAACCTTTAGTAATAAAATAATGATTAGCTTTCAACTCATGTTTTGCGATACCTTTTTTCCAATCTGCAATTGTTTTATCTACGGAAAGCATCACATATACAAGATCTTTTTCTTTGGTTTGTAATTCTTTTAATTTTGGTAAACTACCAACACAATCGTGACACCAAGAAGCCCAAACGTCTATAAAAATTGTTTTGCCTTTGTGCTTTGCTAAGATATCTTTAAATGCAATTTGGTTGCCTTTTGTGTTTGTAAAGGTTTCGTTTAATGCAACTGTATCGAACTCTGTTTTTTGTGCGCAACTCATTAGGTTTACTGCTAATAAAATTAATAATACTTTTTTCATGTTTTAAATTTTAAAATTCATTAATAATTAGTCTAATTATATTTATATAAATTACACTTTTAATATTTTAACTTTCTCGAATTCTAGGATCTAACCAACCATAAATCACATCAACAAAAATATTAATTAATATAAACATGGTTGCAATAATTATGGAAGAACCTATTATTACAGGATAATCTTTTTGATTTAATGCATTAATTATTTCTTTGCCTAAACCGTTCCAACCAAAGATGTATTCTACAAAAACTGCTCCTGCAAGTAAGGAAGCAAACCAACCTGAAATTGCAGTTACAACAGGATTCAATGCGTTTTTTAAAGCATGTTTTCTTATAATTTTAAACATCGATAATCCTTTTGCTTTTGCTGTTCTTATGTAATCTTGATTCATTACTTCTAATAAAGAATTTCGCATTAATTGAATCACTACTGCTAAAGGTCTAATACCCAAAACAATTGCTGGTAAAATTAAATTTTTAAGTTGCATGTATTTTCCTTCGCCAAAATCATCTACTTCATATAAACTACCTGTCATATTTAAATTGGTGTATTTATGCAATACAAATCCGAAGAACCATGCAAATAAAATTGCCGAGAAAAATGATGGCACACTCATACCAAACGTACTTACAATTGCTATTACTCTATCGAATATTGTATCTTTATATAAAGCGGATAGTATTCCGAAAAAGATTCCGATAACAATCGCAATTGCTATGGAAGTAATTGCTAAAATTGCGGTATTTGGCAAAGTTTCTTTAATAATAGTAATTACTTTTTTACCGTTTTTATGATAGGATTCTCTTAAATATGGTAATTTTAAAACTGTAGTTATTTTATTAATCGAAAATAATTTGATTGCATGATATTTATCCTTTTTTAAAAAAGTAAAATCTTCTTTATTTTTACTATGAAAAGATAAAGGTGACAAATCGTTTAAATACAACAAATACTGTGTTGTAGTCGATTTATCGAAACCATAC